>CAYOFE010000116.1:0-8662 GCA_964403135.1 uncultured Chromatiaceae bacterium
CGGCTGGCAGCCAGGCGATGGTCGCACTTTGTTCCTGGTCGGCGATCCGATGCAGTCGATTTATCGATTTCGCGAAGCGGAAGTTCGTCTGTTCATGCGAGTACGCGACCACGGACTTGGCAGCGTACGCCCGCGATTTCTCCGCCTGGAGGCAAATTTCCGTTCCGATCGGCGGCTCGTAGAGTGGATCAACGCAACTTTCGGCGCGACATTTCCGGCGGCTGACGACATCACGCTGGGGGCCGTCGGGTTCGCGCCCTGCCTGGCGGCATTGGCGCCAGATCCCGAGGCGGACTTGCGCGTGACCTGGTCAGCAGCGGGCAACCCGGTGCGCGACGCGGAAGAAATTGCCCGGCTGGTCGGCGAGTGCCGCCGGCGCTGGCCAGACGAAAACGTGGGCATCCTGGTGCACAGCCGTGCGCATGCCGGCGGGATTATCGCAGCACTGCGCTCGCATGGCATTGCGTTCGTTGCGCCGGATCTCGAGACGCTCGATCGTTCCTCGGCGGCGCTCGATCTGCTGGCACTAACCCGGGCGCTCAGTCATCCGGCCGACCGTCTTGCATGGCTGGCGGTACTGCGCGCTCCGTGGTGCGGTTTGACGCTCGTGGACCTGGAGCAGCTCGCCGGCGCCGACCACCAGCGCCCGATATGGGAGTTGCTCAACGATCCAGCCGTGATCGTTGGACTCAGCGGCGATGGCCGGGTACGCCTCGCTCGCTTGCGGGACTGCCTGTCCCCGGTGCTCGCCCTCAAAGGCCGCCGATCGCTGCGCGACCTGGTCGAAGGCGCCTGGCTGAGACTCGGTGGGCCGGCAACCCTCGTCGAGGCCACCGAGATCCGGGCGGCGGATGCGTTTCTCGAGCGGCTCGACGCCGTCGACAAAGGCGGCGACTGCGCCGATGTCGAGGCCCTGACCGACGAGCTGGGCGGCCGCCGGGCCACGCTGGCCGGCGGCAATCCCTTCGTGCAGATCATGACAATTCACAAGTCGAAGGGCCTGCAATTCGACACGGTGATCCTGCCCGAGCTGGCGCGCCCGCCGCGCGCCGACGACCGGCCGCTGCTGCTCTGGCATGAAGTCGGGCTGACGCGCGGCGGATCGGCATCGGTGCTGGCGCCCACCAGCCGCGCCGGCGGCGAATCTGACGAACTGTTTGAGTCGTTGTGGCGGATCGAGAAGCAGAAGCAGGCGTTCGAGCACGACCGCCTGCTGTATGTGGCCTGCACGCGTGCCCGGCGGCGCTTGTACCTGTTCGCGACGCTCAATTGCCGTGAAAACGAGCGGGGCGAGGTGACGCTCCGGGATCCGCACTGCGGCTCGTTGCTGGCGCGCCTGTGGCCAGTTCTCGCTACCGAGGCGAGGCGAGCCGCGGTGAGCGGGTTGGTCACCGTGGAGAAGAGAGATGGCCCGCTATGGCTCAACCCTCGCATCCACCGGCTGCCGGCAAAGTGGTGCGCACCGCAGGCGCCTGCCAGCTGGCAGTTGCCGTCGGGGCAGCATCGCAGCGCATACGAGCCGATCGAATATGAGTGGGCTAGCCGCTGGGCGATGCATGCGGGCTCGGTCGTGCACAGCTGGCTGCGGAGAATTGCCGAGGAAGGGGTCGAGAATTTCGACGAGCGGCGCGTCGACGGCCTGGTACCGGTTTTTCAACGCATGCTGGCACGGTTGGGAGTCTCTGGTCACGATCTGGAACGGGCAACCGAGCGCGTCAGCGGCGCGCTGCGCATGGCCACGGCCGGTGCGTATGGCCGCTGGGTGTTATCCGCCCGTCATAAGGCGGCGGCCAGCGAGCTGCCGCTCACCGTGTGGGACGGTATGGCATTCCGCCAACTGGTAATCGACCGTACCTTCGTCGATGAGAGCGGCGCACGCTGGATTGTGGATTACAAGACCAGCGCCCACGAAGGCGGCGATCTCGACGGCTTTTTGAGGGCGGAGGCCGAGCGCCATCGCGCCCAGTTACGCAGCTACCGTGATGCGCTGCGCCTGCGCGGCAAGGAGGAGATTCGCACCGGTCTGTACTTCCCGCTGCTGGAGGTTTTTCACGAAGTCACGGTCGATTGACCGCACCGGCCCACAGGCTACCGGCGAAGGAAAACTCGTAGCCGCCGCCGGCCCGCTGCGGACCGAGCAATGCCAGGCCGGTAGCCAGGCTTTCGTGAGCACCGGGGCGGGCCTGTACTGCGCCGGCCAGCTGGTAGTTTCCTGGCGGCGTAAGCTGCAGGCGCGCCGTCACTTGCAGCGGCCCGCCGACATCCGAGACTATCCCCTCGATAGAGCCACCCGCGGGCACCGGGTCGGCATTGAATGCCACTTCGTAAGATCCCGTTGCTCCGGTTACACCCGGACTGGCCTGGCCCGGCAGTGTCAGTGGCACGTTCAGCAGACGAGCCGTGCCGACCAGCCGCAGCGGCCAGCCGTTGGCGACTTCCAGCCGCTCCACGCTGATTTCGACGGTGCCGGAAGCGAGGGGTACCCGGACGAGGGACTGCAAGGCATCGAGTCGCGAAGTGATCTGGCAATTCTCGCAGGCGAGCCGATGGCCGAATCCCGTCTCAACGGTACCCTGACCCTTGCCATTCGCCCAAGTGGCCGAAACCTCGGCGCCAAGGCGCAGCTGCAGCAGCGCCAGCGGGCGCAACGACCACTCCGTCCGGCTCAGCCGAAAAGCGCCGAGCGTCATCGTAGCCACCGAGCCGTTCCAGATCGTGCCGTGCGAGCCGGAGATCTCGGCGCTGGGCGCGATCAGGCGCAGGGCTACATGGGCCGGCAGTTGGGCCACGATGCCAAGGACAAAGGTGGCGATTCCCACCCCGATGAGCCGGTTACGCTGACGCATGGATTACGGGCTGACGGCGCGGGACAGCTGCAAGCTGCAATTCACCCGGCCGGTATCCTGGCCCGGATCAATGCTTGCGCTGACTGTCATGACTTGATGAGCGCTCTGCATTTCCACCAGCCATTCGAGAAGCGTGTCGAACGGGGTGTTCTCGAAGCGTAGCCGGATGCTCGCAGTCCCGTCAGGTTCGTTGCGCTTGAGGTAGGGGGCTAGTCCGCGGCCGCGCGTAGTGCGGTCGACAAGCACCACCAGCGACTGATTATCTCCTGGCGCGGCGGCATTGCCGGCCGCCCCCTGGGGCCCCAGACGGGCGGCGACCCGCTCGATTTCCGCGAGCAGCGCCTCCTTCTCCGCGATCCTTTCGCCCGCCCGCCGCGAGTTGTCGGCCAGGGGCCGAATGCCTAATGTCACGATGGCGCTGATCAGCGCGAGTACTGCTGCCGCCAGGATCAAGGCGCGCTCTCGCGGCTGCAGCTGCTCGAACCGGGCGCGAAGATCCATGCGTCAGCCTCCCGCTCGGGTTATCTGGATGCGGCCCAGCACTTCGCTGCCCGAGGCGTTCGCGGACTGTATTTCGGCCGCCAGCTTTCCCGAGGCGGCTACGCTCTGCTGGATCTTGTCGATCGCCTCAACGTTGGGCGCCCTGACCCGCAGGTCGAGCACGCCGGCGCGGTAACTCAGGGCCTCGATGCGCGCCTCGCCATCCGGGCCGATTGCACCCGCGACGATTTGCAGCGTATCGAGGAACTCGCGTGACGCGCCGCCACCCGAGCCGAGCTGCCTGATGCGGCTCTCGAACTGGCCGCGCGGATCGGTGACTTCGCCGGCGTCGGGAAACAGGTAGTGAAAGGCCTGATCGATCGACCGGTCGAGCGTCGCGCCGCGAGCCTGCATCTGCCGCACCTGGGCAAACTGGGTAGCGATCACAACCATGGCAAGCGACGCCGCCAGCGCAGCGGTCAGTCGCCACGCGGGCCAATAGGCCATCAGGCTGCCGCGACGGGCATAGTCGCCCTGCAGAAGATTCAGGCCGGGTACGGTGACGATCTGCGCCGCCAGCCGCGGCAGCACTCCGTGCTCGCCGAAAGTGCGCACTTCCAGCGAATCGAGTTGCGGCCGCACTCCATCCAGGACCGGCGCGATGCGCTCGGCAAGTGCCGCGCACACGTGAACGGCGAGATGGCGTGGCGCCTTGATACCCTCGTCGCTAGCGGATTCCGCAACGCCACCCATCCACAGTTCCAGTACGGCACCCAGGCTTTCGACGTCGATGGTGGCAGTACTGCCATCCGGTTCGACCAGAATGGCGGCGGATTCCTCGACCAAAAGCACCGTCGTGCTCGGTATGACGCCGAGAGCGTCGCTGGTGGAATACAGCTGGGAAACTACCAAGCCGGCGGCAGAAAACTGCGCCAGCCACTGCGTCATGAGATCGCGACGTACCACCGCCACCGGCACGCGACCGTCGGGCCCACGCAATCCGGCGGCGAAATGCAAATCATCGACATCCTCGGCAAGTTGCTCTTCCAGCGCATAGGGCAGGGCCTGCTGGATCTTCGCCGCGCCTTTGACCGGGACCTGCGCCCGGGTTCGCAATACCGCTGTGGCAGGCACGAGCACGATGACGGTGCGCCCGCCCGTGCCCGCAGCCGCCATGGCGAGGTCGCCCGTGCCGGGCGCTGTCAATGCAGTTCCGGTTGAATCCACGACAATCCACTCGACTGGATCCTGCGGTCGGTTGCCGAGGCGGATAACCTGGAATTCGCTCATATCAACTCGCGCGCAAAACTGCGGATGCGCGTAACGACTGACGGCCCATTGCGCTGCAGGAGACTGTACATGGAGAGGTCGGTGGTGCCAATTCTGACGTTAACGCGCAGGCCGAAATGTGAACTGGCGCAGCCTACGAAGTTCTGGAAGTCCGGGTCGATCGTGATAGACAGGTTAATGGGATCCCTGCACGGTTCTTTCTTGCGGTCTGCATCCCAGCGGTCGTCGCCGCCATCGCCGATATCGGCCTGCAGTGATTGCAGTACCTCCAGCGGCGCCGTGTTCAGGTTGATCTTGGTGCCGGGCGGCAGGGCGGCGACGTACGGGCTGAGCCTGGCATAGATCTCCGGTGTCATGCCTTCGATCGTCAACAGTTCGGATTCCGAGGTAAACCAGAAATTCGCGGCGCGGTGCGCGGGGCTGCGCGAGGTGTAAGTGTCGTCTTCCGCACCGTCGAATTCCGCTACCGTATCACGGTCGATCCAATCAACGCAGCCTGCAGCAACACGGGCAGACGCATCGGGCGGGATGTCGAGCACCTCGAGCAGGCGGCGAAAGTGGGTCAACGCCTTCTCTTCTTTCTCGCCCCGGGCATTGACCAGGTTGTTCAGGTTGAAACGCCCTTGCATGTCTTCCAGGCGGCCTTCCATGAGACCGCCTTCGATGCTCAGGGCGGGTATCTGCAGCGCCCAGTTTTCGTCGAGGTGATCGATCGGCTCGCCGCCGTCATCTTCGAGGTCTTTGCGCAGGATGTCCGCGGCCCATGATTCGGCTCCAAAGGCATACTGCTGCGCCTGGTCCCAGCGCACCATGTCCTCGGTGCGGCGCAGGTCCAAGCTGGTTTCCCAGACGAGCTGCACAGCTAGCACGGTGGCGATGGTCACGACCAGCATGGCCGTAATGACGGCGACGCCGCGTTGCCTTGCGCGGGGCGAGACGCGAACGCCAATCACAGCGGCACCTCCGCCAGCCGCTCGATCGTGCCCCACCCGTCAATTTCCAGTATGAGTCGGATCGCGCGCGGATTGCCGATTGCTCCATCTTTCGCCAGGTCGGCTGGCGGCCACTGCTCGATGCACTGATCGGAGGAAGCATCCTGCTGGGCCTGGCCACAATACTCAATCTTCAAGGATTCCACGCCTTCAAGCAGCGTCTCGCTGCGCGGCTGCGTCGCCAGGGTCGTATCCGGCATCGGCCAGTACTCGCGCAGCAGCTTGCGATCCTCAAGGCGGTATTGAACCCGTTGCAAGGTACCGCGCGCCTGGATCCCATAGGGATTCGGCCAGCCATCGCGGGTCATCCGCACGATAAAATCGCCGCGACCGGGCCCGACCAGTGGCGCCTCGGCGGAATCGCCAAGAAAAGGGTCGCGCACCCAGCGCGGGTTGATCTGGCTGAAATCGCCCATGACGAGCCGCATGGCCCGCTGGATCTTGGCCAGCTCGGCAAGTTCCCTGCGGGCAATGTCCTGCTGGGTAAGGACGGTGTTAAGTCCTCCCAGTGCCAGGGCGCCGACGATCGCAAAGATGGCCATCGCCACGAGCAGCTCGAGCAAGGTAAATCCAGCGCTTGCGTGGCTGGAGCGCGGCGACAGTCGGCTCATGGTTTTTTATCGTCTTTCGCGGGGGGCGTCGGCGGGTTTGTTCCGGGGTCGATCTCCGCATCCGGATCGACGGGGACCCAGGCCGCCCCGGCGGCGGGCGCGCCTGCAGTGCCCGGCTCTACAAGGAACCCGACTGCGGTTGCCAGTGGCCGCTGCGGATCATCCGCGTGTGACACCACGACGTCCACGCGGCGAATGGCCGGCACATCGGTCTCGGCGTAGGTCTCCTCGTAGCGCCACCGGGCGTTGGCCATCTCGACCTCGTCTGACGCAGTACCCGCTTCCGGAAAAGCCCGGCTTACCCGCAACTCCGCCAGACGGTTCATCGCGATCCAGTGGGCGAGGCTCTTGTCGCGGAGGTAACTGGCAGCCGTGACCGACTGATTCAACTGCCCGAAAACGGCGAGCAGGCCGAATGCAACGATAGCGAGCGCCACCAGCACCTCGATCAGGGTGAAGCCGCGCTCTCCCGGGTAATGGTCATATTCACACCTCATCGGCAAATCTTTCGGTGCGGACGTTCTCGAATACGCGCAACCAGGTACCCTTGCCGCCTGAGCGCGGGCGCAGGCGCAGCTCGAAACCGGGCATGATCTCGCCGCTCGAGAGAATCAGGATCTGCGGCCTGCGGGGATCCTCGGTTTGATCCTCCTTGGTATCTTCCGGGTCTTCATCCTGCGCTTTGCCGTCCTGATCGCCCGCTATCTCTGACCGATCCTTCTGTTGCGCCGCAGCCTCTTTCAGCTCGTCCGCGGGCGGGGGCGGCTTTTCCAGCGCCAGCCGCACGCTGCGGCCCTCGATGTAGAGTTCCGCGATCGCGTCCGCAGGGTATTTTCGCGCGTTGAACGGCCCTTCGCCGGTAAACGGCTGCCAGCGCCGCCTTGCCGGGTCAAGAATGCTGAACTCGTATTCCTTGTCGTAGAACGTGATGCCGTACTCGCGCCCGCCCAGAACGGCTTCCTCGCTGGCCAGCCTGACGAGATTCGCGATCCGCTCCATTTCCTTAACGGCGCTCGAATCGGGCGTGGCCGTGCCGACCGACAACGTGAGCATCGCGGCTATGATGCCGATGATGACAATCACCACCAGCAGTTCGAGCAGGGTGAATCCCCGGTGGACGTGCGGCTCAACGCTCATGCAGGCTCACGCGTGCCACACGGCGGTCCTTGCTCGTGGCATGGAGCGGGCCGACAGCGGCTAAGGCTGCTTGTCGGTTTCCCAGTTGCCGATGTCGGCATCGAGACCTTCGCCGCCCTGCTGCCCGTCGCGGCCGAGCGTGTAGACGTCGAAGTCACCGTTGTTGCCCGGCTGCAAATACAGATACGGCCGATTCCAGGGGTCTGTCGGGAGCCGGTCGAGATAGCCGCCCTGCGGCCAGGGCACACTGGCATCGGAGGGACGGTTCACCAGGGCATTCAGGCCCTCTTCGGTGGTTGGATAGCGGAACCGGTCGAGGCGATACAGTTTGAGCGCGCTCTCGATGGCTCGCAGGTCCTGCCTGACCTTGGTCACCTGGGCTTCGTCGATGCGGCTGATGACATTGGGCGCGATCAATGCGGCGAGGATGCCGAGGATGACCACGACAACCATGATTTCTATCAGCGTGAAACCGCTGGCCCGCCTGCGCTTGCCACGCGAAAACTGCAACTTCATGAATCTGACCCGTGTTTGACTCGCTGCGCTTTGGGGCCGGCGGAGGCGCTCAGCCTGATCGGGGCGATGATACTGTTAGCCCGATTCCCGTGCTGGACTCCAGCGCACACCGGCGTACGTCATGGCTAAGTATAGCAAGATCGCTTTACCGGCTGATGGAAAAGGGGTTTGGCCTGAGCCTATTTACGTTGTGGTCGGAGTCTCGATGGGCTTGATGGCGTTGTTCCAGGCCATTCCGGCCGAATGGCGTGAGCTGCTGCGCTATGATCGCGATGCCGTCACGGCGGGGGAGGTCTGGCGGCTGCTGACCGGTAACTTCGTCCATCTGGGCTGGGGCCACCTGGCCCTCAACTTGCTCGGACTTGGTGTCGGCACCTGGATGTTTGCCCCGGACCGGCCCGCCGGACAGTGGCTGCTGGCCACGGCAATATCGGCGCTCGCAGTCAACCTCGGGCTGTTCGTGTTCGCACCCTCCGTGCGCTGGTGCGCAGGTCTTTCCGGCGTACTGCACGGCCTCATGATCGTCGGCTTCGGCCATTGGGCATGGCAGGGGGATCGCTTGGCCTGGCTGCTGCTGATGGTGGTGACCGGAAAAGTGGCCTGGGAGCAACTTGGCGGCGACATGCCGTGGGCCAGCGAACTTGCCGGGGGCGTGGTGGTGGTCGACGCTCACCTCTGGGGAGCAATCGGCGGCTTGCTGTACTTGCTGGTGCAGGGCGTCTGGCCCCGGCGCGGACCACGGGTATAATCCGCCGGTTCTGCGGCCCCTGCGGCCGGCGGGCGGCTCGCG
>CAYOFE010000117.1:0-8589 GCA_964403135.1 uncultured Chromatiaceae bacterium
TCACGCCGAGATTGCCGCAGTGGTTCTCGAGCCGATCGTGCAGGGGGCGGGCGGCATGTGGTTCTACTCCGCCGGGTATCTGCGCGAGGTGGCGCGGCTGTGCCGGCGGTTCGACGTGTTGCTGATTGCCGACGAGATCGCCACCGGATTCGGCCGCACGGGAAGACTCTTCGCTTGCGAGCATGCCGGTATCGAGCCCGACATACTTTGTCTCGGCAAGGCGCTCACGGGAGGATATCTCACGCTGGCCGCCACGCTGGCGACGGCGCGCGTGGCACAGGGCATTTCCGCGAACCGCGGGCTGTTGATGCATGGACCGACGTTCATGGCCAATCCGCTGGCAACCGCGGTTGCCGCCGCCAGCATCGATCTGTTGCTGGCGAGCCCGTGGCGGGAACGCGTGGCCGCGATTGAGCGTCAGCTCCGAGCGGAGCTGGCAGCTTACGCTGATCACCCGGCCGTAGCCGACGTGCGTGTGCTCGGTGCGATCGGCGTCGTCGAGACGCGCCAGCCGGTCGATGTCGCCGAGGCGCAGCGGCGCTTCGTCGCGGCGGGCGTGTGGATTCGCCCGTTTTCGAACCTGATTTACCTGATGCCGCCGTACGTCATCGACGCCGGTGACCTGCGCCGGCTGACCGCGGCGATCGCCCTCGGACTGACGACGGGCTGATTCTAGCGACTCGCCCCTTGAAGTCGCGCCACCTCGGCAGCCAGTTGCCGGCGCAGCTGCCGCACTTCGGGGCGATTCGTCACGGCTGCGTTGATCGCCTCCGCATTCTGGAGTTCTGCCAGTGCTGCACGATAGGCATCGAGCGCCTGCAGACCTTGATTGCGGTCCTGGTAACTGCGGGCCTCCGCGGACAGGCCGACCGCCTTACCGAGACGCGCCTCGACAAGGCCCGGCTCCGCGGCCAGCGCGGCATCGAAGGCCTCACGGGCGGCCGCCCAGTGACCCAGCTGGGCATGAGTTATGCCAGCCTTGTAGTTGCCGATCGCCAGGTTGAGCGGATCGCTCGCCAGGTCGATGCCGCGCTGGAAGGCTTCCAGTGCCGGCTGCAATTGTCCTGTCGCATGCAGTGATCCGCCGTACTCGATCCACGGAATAGCGTGGTCCGGCGCCTGGCGCGTCGCATTGGCCCAGAGGCGCAGTTCGCTCAGCCATACCGTGCCACGCCAGAGCGTGCTGGCGAGATAGAGTACCGCGACGGCAACTGCCACCCAGGCGGCCCGCTGTGCCATGGCGGTGGCGGCGAGACCTGCGGCCAGCGCGCCGGCGGTCAATACCATGCCAACGGAGGGCAGATACAAGTAGCGCTCGGCCACGGGTGTCTCGGTGAGTCCGGGCATTAACGCGGCCATCAGCGGCGCCAGCGAGGCGCCGATCCACAGCAGGCCAAGCACAGGCACGGTATCGCCGGAATCGCGCCAGCGCCTCACGGCGAAGAGCAGGACCGAAGCGCCGAGCAGCAGCACCGGCACTGTCACGAGAAGTCCCGGCAGTCGCCCGGCGGTTACGAAATGCAGTTGCGGCCACGGTGCCACGAGCTTGATCAGGTACCAGGCCACGGCCCGCAGGGCTCGCAGTGGCAGCGCCGCGAAGTCAGCCTCGTAAGGGACGATTCCGGCGTCGGCCGCGAATCGCAGCGAGAAATACGACCATAGGGCTCCGAGCCAGCAGGCGGCCATAGCGAGTATTGGCAACCACCGCTCCCGGGGCTTGACGGCAGCATGTGGTGGTGCCGGGCGGGCCAGCACGAGCAGCAGCGGCATGATGACAATGCCGGAAACGGCGACTTCCTTGCCCAGGGTGGCCAGAAAAAAACACGTGGGCGAAAGAAACAGCGACCACAGCTCGCCCTCGTCCAGCCAGCGCAGCGCCACCACCAGAGCAAGCAACAGGAATACCGTAGCCAGCACGTCGACGCGCCCGGCAATCCAGCTCACCGACTCGGTGTGGATCGGGTGCACGGCGAAGATCACGGCGGCAAACAGCGCGCCTGCCTGGCCGGCTTCATTTGCCGTCAGCAGGCGCCTCGCCAGCACCCAGACCAGCGCAGTGCAGGTGAGGTGATATGCAACATTTGCTAGGTGGGGACCCACTACCGCGCCAGGACCGAACAACCAGGCGTCGAGCATGTGGCTCGCGACCTCTATCGGGCGGTAATAGGAGTACGACCATTGCACGATGCCCTGCGGCGGCTTGAGCAGGTCGCCAAGCGAGCCAAATGCGGCGACCTGCTGTGCCAGCAGCTTGTCGTCCCAGATCTGGTCGCCAAACGGCGCGATCGCGTAGGCAAGAACACCCGCGAGGAGGGCGATCGCCAGCGGCGGCAGACTGAAGGGTCGCGTCAGGCGTTGCACAGGGCCGTAATTGGCGTGAGGTAGCGCGCGCCGCCGGCCACTCTACGAGGGCGCCGGCGACGCGGTCAAGGCAAGCGGCCGGCCCGATCGCCTGCCCGGAATCAGCCGTACTTCAGGCGCTGCGTACCAACGGCGGCGCGCCGCGCTGCGGCCCGGGCGCTGCCAGCGGCGTGGCTGGCAGTACCCAGGGTCCGCCCGTGCGCCGCGCCGGCGAGGGGATCGCGTAGGTGGTGTTATATCGCGTACCGGAAATCAAATCGGTGTCGATGCGCCAGCCACGCGCGTCGAATCGGCGCAGCATTTCCCGGTATTTCACCACCGCGCTATCCGCCGGCATCAGCAGTTCGTGATTACCGGATGCCGGTGTCTGCACAGGCTCGACGCGATTGAGGATGTCGATATCTTCCTGCGCGATGGCGAGATTGCGTTGCATGATGCGCTGGTCCATGAACTCCTCGAGCAGAAAATTGCGCAGGTTGATGAAGAACACCCGCGTACGCTGTGCATCGATCGGCGTCTCGATGAAATACTGGTGAAACGCGGTGGTTGGCGAGGGGCGGATCTTGGTGAACAGCACGTTGGGCCCCCAATGCCCGCTGGTGACTGCCACTGCGCCTTCCATCGGCCGGACGTTGCCATAGGTCAGCTCGTCGAGCGGTGGCGCTTCGTTGAACACGTGGTCGAAATGCGAGCCCCACGGCTCGTCCTCGACCACGCGCACCGGGTTCAAGCGGTAGGACTCGGGGCGGCGGCCCGAGAATCCCTGTGTCGGGTGCACGAACTCGGCGTGGCCCGGATCGAGACCGTTCTCGATGGAGCGCTCAGTGCTGAAATCCAGATCGATGACCGGCGTTTCACCGTTGTGTCGCCAATTCGGGTCGTTGTATTCGGGAATGTCGATGATCCCGGGCCGTTCGTTCTCCGGCAGATCGCCAAGGAATGCGAAGATCAGCCCGTATTTTTCCTGGACCGGATAGCTGTCGACCCGGGCTGCGGGTGGTGGCGTCGCATCGTAGCCCAGGGAGGGTATCGCCACGCAGCGCCCGTTGCTGGCGAACTCCCAGCCGTGGTAAGGGCATACGATCGCGCTGTGCTTGTGGTTGAACCAGCCGTCACCGAGCGAACCGCCGCGGTGGATGCAGACGTTGTGCAGGACATGGACCTCGCCTTCACCGTCACGCCAGACGGCGAAATTCTGTCCGAGCATGCGTATGCGCTGGGGCCGGTCCTGGATGTCCTCAGAACGCGCCACCGGATACCAGAAGTTGATGTACACACAGCCCCCTTTCCCCGAACCCGCAGGTCGCTGCTGACCCCCGTCCGGAAGTGTGAGCTTTCATCCCTATCCCGATTGACTATATCGGGAAAAGCGACGGCGCAAATGACGTGTATCAAGTGGCGTGCGGGGTGGTTCGGAAAAACGGGCGGCGCTGGGGCCGCCCGTGGTGTCGGCATTGCGGCTTGCGCCGCTCCCGCACGTGCCGCTGGCGGGAGCGGCGCCAGTCGCGATGGCTGGGCTCAGGCCACGTTCCAGTTGCGCTGCCGGCGCGCGTCGTGGTTCTTCAGCAGCGGCACCGGGTCGAGCACCCAGTTGCCGGAAGTCCGGCGCGCCGGGGAGGGAATGGCGAAGGCACGGGTCCTGCCGTTGTTGGCATAGAACGTCTCCGTGTCGATGCGCCAGCCCTTCTCGTCGAACTTCTGCAGCCAGTTGCGGTAGGCCGAGACCGCCTTGTCGCCCGGGTTGACCAGCACTTCCTTGGTGTTGGAAGGGGTGGCCTTCGGGTAGACATCGGTGAGGATCTCGATGTCCTGCTGGGCGATGACCTTGTTGCGGGCGTGGATCGGGCCGTCCTTCTCCGGCTCGAGCAGGAAATTGCGCATGTTGAGGAAGAAGATGCGCGTGCGGTCCACGTCCACCGGCTGCTCGAAGAAGTACTGGCGGAAGCCCTTCGGCGGAGCGAGCGTGATGTGCGTGATCAGCACGTTCGGGCCGTAGGTGCCGCCACCGGCGTAGATGTCGCTGACCTCGGTCTTTGCAGAGCCGTAGGGACCTTCCTTCGGCAGCGGCGGGGAATGGAACTTGTGCATGAACCAAAAGCCCCAGCCCTGCGGGTTGTCGCTGGTCTCGTAGTCGTTGACCTTGTAGGTTTCGCGGTTGAAGGCCGAGAAGCCGTGGGTCGGATGCACGAACTCGTTGTGCGCCGGGTCGATGCCGTTTTCCACCGAGCGCTCGAAGTTGAACGGCACGTCGAGGACCAGCACCTGGTTGGCGCGCCAGCCCGGCTGGCCGTATTCCTCGACGTTATAGAGCGGCGGGCGCTCGTTCTCCGGCAGATCGCCAAGGAAAGCGAACACGATGCCGTATTTCTCCTGCACCGGGTAGGCGTCGACCTTGGCGCGCGGTGGCACCGGCTTGCCGTAGCCGAGCGAGGGGATGTTCACGCACTCGCCCTCGCCGTTGAACTCCCAGCCATGGTACGGACAGATGATGCAGCCGTTGACCATGCGCGGCGAACTCGGGATCTGCCACGCCCCGGCGAGCGATGCGCCGCGGTGCGTGCAGGTATCGGAGATCACGCGGGCCTTGCCCTCCTGATCGCGAAACGCCGCCAGGTTGACGCCGAGCACCTTGACCCGCTCGGGCTTGTCCTGCGACAGGTCCTCGCTGCGGATGATCGGGTACCAGAAATTGATATACATGACTGCCTCCGTCTTGTGGCTGCGCTTGATGCGCCGATCTGGTCTTTATCTCGCAGATTGCGGCTCTGCTTGAGGAGCGACTTTAGTCGCTCCGAGGCTCCGCAGTCTGATCTGGATCAAGTGGCGGCAACATTGCGGGAAATGCCTATGTGCAGGCGATGCTTGGCGCCGCAGCAAGCGCTCCTACTCGTAGCGCAGGGCGGCTATCGGGTCCATCCGGGCTGCCTTCCTGGCTGGCCAGAGTCCGAAGAACAGGCCCACCGCGGCACTGAAAGCAAACGCCAGTGTCACGGCCCCCAGCGAAACACGGGTCTGCCAGCCGGCGAACTTCGTCATCAACTGGGCCACGCCGGTGCCGAGCAGCACGCCGATCAGTCCGCCGATCAGGCACAGGATCAGTGCCTCGACCAGGAACTGCAGCAGTATGTTCATGCGGCTGGCGCCGAGCGCCTTGCGAATACCGATCTCGCGGGTTCGCTCGGTGACAGTCACCAGCATGATATTCATGATGCCGATGCCGCCGACGATCAGGCTGACGCTGGCGATGCCGGCCAGCAGGTAGGCAAACACGGTGGCGGCCATCTGGCGCACTTCGAAAAACTGCCGTGGATCGCCAATGGAGAAGTCGTTGTCCTCGCCCGGCCGGATCCGGTGCTCACGGCGCAGAATGCGCTCGATGTCCACGATCGCCTCTTCCAGCGTTGCACCCGGTGCGACTTTCACGCTGATGGTGTCGAGCTTTTCGCCGCCGATAATACGATGACGGGCGGTTTCCACCGGGATCCAGACCTGCTGGTCGACGTTGCGAAATCCCTGGCTGCCTTTCTCGCGAAGCACACCGATCACCTGGAAGGCGACGCCGCGCAGGTAAATGGTCTGGCCGAGGACTGCGGCCGGGTCTAAGCCGAACATGGCGGGCACGCCACCACCGAGCACCGCAACCGTGCGCTTCGCGCCGTCGTCGGCGGCCGTGTACAGCTGCCCGGCCTGCAACTCGTAGCCATTGACTGCGGCGTAATTGGGACTTGCCCCAACTGCGCGGAGGTTCTGGTTCCTGTTGCCGATTTTTGCCTGCAGCATGGTCGACATCTCGGCGACAACGTCGCCGACTGACCGGCCATCGTTCGCCAGTGCGGCGGCGTCGTCGATGGTCAGGGTGCTGGCGCTGCGGGCAACGCCCGCGGCAAACATCTGCCCGGAGCGTACGGTGAGAATGCTGGCGCCGAGGGCCTCGATCTGCGCGTCGATCGCCTGGCGGGCGCCGGTGCCAAGCGCCACCATCGTGATCACGGAGGCCACGCCGATGATGATGCCGAGCATGGTGAGCACGGCGCGGAACAGGTTGGCGCGCACCGACTGCAGCGCCACCACCAGCATCTCGCTCAGGAGCATCGGATGTTTCCGATTGGCCGTGGCACGGGCTGCACAGCTCAGCGCGTCATCCCCGGTACACCGGTGAAACGCCGCATCTGTTCCTGCATGCGCTGCTGCGTCTGCACCAGGCCGGAACTTGGTAACAGCAGCACTTCGTCGCCTTCCGCCAGGCCATCGAGTACCTCGCTGTGGTCGAGATCGGTTACGCCGCTGGTGGCATTGACCGCGCGCGGCCCCCCGTCGCGCTTCACGAATACCCAATAGCGGCCCCCGAGAGCAAATCTTGCCGGATCGATGCCCGCCGGAGCGGCGCGGGGTTGCGCATTGCCGGCGCCGAGCTGTTCACGCACCTGCGCTTCGCTGACGCCGACGAACGCAGCCGCGGTGGGGATATCCTTTGGTGTGCGCAGCGCGTTGGTCGGCACCGCCAGCACGTTGCGCTGCTCGGCGACGCGGATTTCCACATCTGCATTCATACCGGGTCGCAGCAGCCCGCTCTTGTTGTCGAGCCGGATCAGCACCGCAAACGTCGTGACGTTTTCTTCTTCGAATGCTTGTGGCTCTATCTTCAGTACCTGGCCCTCGAAGGGCTGGTTGGGGTAGGCGGTGACCCGGACGATAGTGCGTTGGCCGGGAGCGATGTTGCCGATATCGGTCTCGTCGACGCGGGTACGAACCTGCACGGAGCTCAGGTCGGCCATCTTCAGCAACAGGGTGCCTCCCCCGAAATCCTTCATCGGCGAGGAAATGACCTGTCCGGGCGAAACCAGCCGCTCGATGATGGTGCCGGTAATCGGTGCTCGAAGATCGGTGTCATCGAGGCTTATGCGGGCGTTTTCCATGGCGACCTGCGCGCGCACCACATCGGCCTTGGCGTTGGCGAAGTCGAGAACGGTCTTGTCGTAGTCGACCTCGGTGATCAGCTTTTCGGCGAGCAGCTTCTTTGCGCGATTCATCTGGGATTCCGCAATCGTGCGCCGCGCACGCGCCGCCTCGAGCTCGGATTCCGACTGGGACAGCATGTTGCGGGGGGTGCGTTTGTCGACCTGGACCAGCAGCGTTCCCGCGGGCACGAGATCCCCTGTCTCGCCGCGTACCTCGAGAATCTCCCCCGAGGCCTTGGACTTCAGTTCGACCGTGAGCAGCGGTTCCACCAGGCCCGAGGCCTCGACCGCTACGATGATGTCGCGGCGCGTGACCGGCGCGGTCGGTATCGTCGGCGGCGGCTCCTCGGGGGCGCAGCCGGCGAGCACAACGATGATGGCGGCCAGGCGAGCCCGGACATTGGAGATGGGCATCAGTGCATCCTGTGATCGGGCTCGATCCGGCCGTCGAGCAGCCGGATGATGCGCCCGGCCCGCGCACCTACACCGGCATCGTGGGTGACAAGCACGATGGTGTTTCCGTCGCGGTGCAGGTGGTCGAGGATTTCGAGAATCTCGCCGGCGGTGGCCGAGTCCAGGTTGCCGGTGGGTTCATCGGCGAGCAGCAGGCTGGGGCGGGTGACCAGCGCGCGGGCAATCGCCACGCGTTGGCGCTGCCCGCCGGAAAGCTCGCCGGGGCGATGATGGAGGCGGTCGCCGAGCCCGACCATGCCAAGCGCCGCCGCGGCCCGCTCGCGGCGCTCGCGCCGTGCAATGCCGGCATAAATGAGTGGCAGCTCGACGTTGTGCAGCGCGGTTGCACGCTGCAGCAGATTGAAACTCTGGAACACAAAGCCGATTTCGCGGTTGCGGATGGCGGCGAGCTGCCGGTCGTTCAGGTTCGATACCAGCTGGCCGTTCAGCCAGTAGGAGCCGGCGTCGGCGCTGTCGAGGCAGCCGATCAGGTTCATCAGCGTCGACTTGCCGGAGCCCGACGGTCCCATGATCGCCACGTATTCGCCGCGGCCGATCACGGTGTCGACGCCGCGCAGTGCGTGGATGATGCTTTCGCCCATGGGATAGCTGCGGGTCAGGCCCTCGGTCCTGATGATCTCGGCTGGATTGTTCATATTGGGGCGCGCGAGCCGACGCCCAGATTGTCACGCAGTGCCGCTGGCAGTTGTAACAATTTGTTTCGATCAGCCGCGCCGCCAGCGGTGGTAACGCTCCGCCAGCCCGAGCAGGGCGGTGGGCAGATTCATGCGTTGCCACTCGCCGGCGGCCAGGCGAT
>CAYOFE010000118.1:0-8547 GCA_964403135.1 uncultured Chromatiaceae bacterium
CTGCTACTACACCTTCGACAAGGACACGCGCTGCAACATGTTCGTGTGGATCCAGAACCGGCTGGGTCTGCGCGCAGGACTCGGCCCCAGCACCAAGACCGCGAAGGACCGCAATTACGCGATCATCACGTTCATGGAAACGTTCTACGTAACCTGGTTCATGTACGCGTGGAACCTGCTGATCTTCGACCCTTCGATAGTCGGCGTGGGGCAACGCGCCTTCCTGGCGGAGGCCGGCACGGTGCTGCTTGCCATCGCCTGGGGGGGATTTTGTTTCAGCCGGCTGATGCGCTACCGCCGCGCATCGAGCGCGCTGCGCTACGCCATCCCGACCGCGAACATTCTCTGGATCAATGCGGAGATCTTTTCGCACTGGGGACTGTTCACCGAAGTGTGGCTGCACCCGTCGGAATACGTGCTCGAAGTCGGGCTGATTACCGCGGCCTTCATCGTCCTCGCGCTGCTGATCCACTTCGCACCAAAGAAGCCTTCGGAAACGGGCGATCGCCGCCTCGAGGAAGTCGCGCCATGATCTCGCGGCAGCTCCCCCTGTCGGAGCGACCCCTGTGGGAGCGACGCAAGTCGCGATCAACATGGCGCGCCGGCGCCCTGCTGGGCAGCCTGGCCTTCATGGTGACGAATATCGCCGCGGCAACCGAGCCGCTCACCCTCCGCCTCGGCATGGGCGGCGTGGCGGATCCCGGCGCCATGAGCTGCGAGTATTTCAACACGCTCTATCCCAACGCGCCGACCGGCTTCCGGCAAACCCTGCTCTACTGGGCCGAGGGTTACGTCTACGGCAAGTCGGGACGGACCATCGACCAGGCGCTCGCCGCAGCCCCGCCTGCGGCAAAGCCATGGAACTTCGACACGCTGACCGATCATCTCGTCGATTACTGCCGCGAGCACCCGGAAGCCGGTATTCCCGCGACCGTTGACGATCTGTGGCGGCGGCTGCAGCCGTCCGCGCAACCATGAGCGCGGATAACGGCAAGCCGCCGGCACCAGGCCGGCCACCGCTCGCGCAGCGCTACACCAGCGGCATCGAAGGCCGGGAAGCGGAGCTCGGCACGTCAGTCGCGATGGTCATGCGGTCGCTGCGCAATCACAGCTTCTATCCGCACGAGGTCAACGACGCGCTGGTGAAACTGTACTTCATGATGCTGCAGTTCGCGAAGAACCACGACAGGTGGGACGAGCTGGTCGCTCACGACGTGAAGACCATGGAACCGGTCAACCGCCGGCTCGGCCAGCTGATCCGCGAGCCCGGCGATCGCGAGCATGCGCTGGCCGGGCTCACCGACGACAACACCTGCCACTACCAGCTGGTGTTGGACACACATGCCGAGCCTGGGGTGCGGCGCTGGAAGTCGCCCTACGGCCGGGTGCTCGAAGTGTGCCGGCGCATCGGCCAGTTCGATCTCACCGAGCGCGAGATCCACGAGCGCTACACCGTGCCGCGCCTGATGGGCTATGCCGCCGCGATGGGTGAGAAGATCCGTGTCTCGCCGTGGCAGGACGACGGCATGGTTACGCTGGAACTGGCGGAATTCTGACCTCAAGATCGCGGCTGCCCGCGATCCGCCGAGCATCGTTCTGAGGATCTGCGGCACGGCACCGTTTCCACCTATTTCCCGGAACTGCGAATCTGCGACCCGGCACCGTTTCCTCGGAACTGCGAATCTGCGACCCGGCACCGTTTCCTCTAGCGCCGCCAGCCGTGGTAGGGATGGCGCGCGACCAGCTCGGGGTCGCGGAAGAACCGCACCAGCACGCCGCCGGCGACGAAACCGCCGACGTGCGCCCAGAAAGCCACGCCACCGCCCTGGGCGCCAATGGCGCTCAGCCCGCCGATGACCTGCACCAGGAACCAGTAGCCGAGCATCCACACCGCCGGGATGGCCACGGTGGTCACGTAGAAGCCGAGCCAGATCAGCATGTGCACCCGCACCCGCGGGTACAGAAGGATATAGGCGCCCATCACCCCGCCGATGGCGCCCGAAGCGCCAACCATCGGGATACCCGAAGCCGGGTCCGAGACCATCTGCGCCGCGGCGGCAGCAAGCCCGCTCAGCACATAGAACAGCGCGAAGCGGCCATGCCCCATGGAGTCCTCGACATTGTTGCCGAAGATCCACATGAACCACATGTTGCCGATGATGTGCATCCAGCTGCCGTGCAGAAACATGTGCGTGAGCATCGTGTGCCAGCCGGCATCGCCGGTGAGCACGCAGTACGCGCCGGGACCGATCTCGAAACGCGTGCCCGGCGGCAGCGTCGCGAGCAGTTCGCCCGGCACGAGCCCGAGCGTGCACACCGAGCTGGCCAGCCGCGGTTCGGTGCCGAGGCCCTGTACCATCGCCCACGCCAGCACATTCAGCGCGATGATTGCGTAAGTGACGTACGGCGTCAGGAAATGCGGGTTGTCGTCGCGGATCGGGAACATAAGCGCTTACGATAACGCAACGGCGCCGCGGCGGTGACAAGCTGCTGCCCTGCTGGCAAGCTTGCACCATGCTTAACCTACGACTCGGCCCGCCCCGCGCCCTGGCGATCGCGGCGGTAATTGGCGTCATAACGGCGACCGTGGGCGTCGCGGCAGCGACGGAGCTGGCCATACTCCGCAACGAGATCGACGATGCCTATTTCGCGCGCGATGCCGCCCGCATCGAAGCGGTGCGCGCCGAGCTGCTCGCCCCGGGACGCGCCGACGGCGAGGCGGACACCGCGCTCTATTACGCCGCGTACGCGCGCTTTCGCCAGTCGCTGGTCGTCGCCGCCGACAAAAAGGCCGCGCGGCGCTACCTCGACGGCTGCATCGAAGACCTCGAGACGCTGGTCGGCCGGCGCCCGGACAATGCACGGGCCCACGCCATGCTCGCCTCGTGCTACGGCACCAGCGCGCAGTATTACCTGGTACGGGCGGCGGGACGCGGGATTCAGGCCGGCAGTCACCTCGACGAGGCCCGGCGGCTGGCACCCGACGACCCGTGGGTGATCCTTCAGGATGCAATTTCCGATTACTCCCGGCCGGTCGCATTCGGCGGCAACAAGGAGCGGGCACGCGAAAAACTGCAGCGCGCAGCGGCACTGTTCGCCGCTTCCCATGCACCGGGAGAAACCTCGGGGGTATGGGGCGAAGCCGAGGCCTGGCTGTATCTCGGCCGCCTGCACCGCGATGCCGGCCGCTCCGTCGAGGCACGCCAGGCGTTCGAAAAGGCGCTGGCGCTCGCGCCGGCGAACCGCGACGCGCAGGAAGAACTGGCGGCACTGAAATAGTCGCTGCGCGACCATGCTGAAAAGGCTGTCGATCGTTCTGCATCGGGCATCGTCAGCCGTGACGACAATCGGTGCCATTGCGCTCTACGCCTGGTTCCTCGCCACAGTCATGCCGGAACAGCGCGCCGCGAGCCGCGCCTACGCCGGCGACTGGGGCGCGCCGGATCGCCAGCTCTGGTACACGCCGGATACGCTCTACCGCGAAATTGCGACGTGGGGCGAGTCCGGGCGCGCCGACTACATCGACTTCCGGCTCGGCCTCGACATTGGCTGGGCCTTCGCCTACACCGCGTTCCTGGTCACGGTCTCCAGCCTCGCGCTGCGCCATGCTTTCGACGCGCGCGACCGCCGGCAGCTCCTGAACCTTGCGCCGCTGCCGCCGATGCTCTGCGACTACGGCGAAAATGCGCTCGGCATTACGCTCGTCGCCAGCTATCCGCAGCGGCTCGACGCACTGGCGTGGGCTGCCGCCGGCGTCACGGCCACGAAGTGGCTGACTCTGGTACTGGCTCACCTGTTGATGCTCTGTGCGCTGGCGGCCGCCGCAAGGAATCGCCTCGCCACGACGCGATAGGCTGCCTTGGGTTGTGACCGGTCCCATTGGTACGATGCCGCCTTCACACGCGCAAAGTCGGTGCAGTCTGTGAAAGAACTCGAAGAGCTGCGGCAACGTCTACGCGATTTCGCGACTGCACGCGACTGGGAGCAATTCCACTCGCCGAAAAATCTGGCGATGGCGCTGGTAGCCGAGGCCGGCGAACTCGTCGAGCATTTCCAATGGCTCACCGAGGCCGAAAGCCGGGCACTGCCCGAGACGGTCCGCGCCGAAGTTGCCCGGGAACTGGCCGACGTGCTGCTGTATCTCGTCATGCTCGCCGACAAGCTCGAGGTGGATCTCGGCGATGCGGCACGGCGCAAGATCGAGCTGAACGAATCGCGCTACCCCGCCGATGCAGTGCGTGGCAGTGCGAAGAAGAGCGACCTGTCGTAGTAGCGACGCCTGTCGCGATACCCGGAGCTGTGGGAACGGCGCCAGCCGCGAAGGGTCAGTCGCGACTCGCGTCGCTCCCACAAGATCCATGGTCGAGCGCTTCTGGCGTCACTCCCGCAAAGAAACCGGCGGGACATGGGACTGCTCGGATATACGCCAGGCTTAGTCAGCTTGCGAACTTCTATTCGGGCACCAGCCACTGCGCAATGCGGCCGCCTCGACCCGCCACCGCAAGCGTCTGCCACAGCCACGGCAACAGCGTGCGCAGCTGCGCATCGAGCCCATAAGGCGGGTTGACGATCAGCATGCCTGACCCGCGCATACCCTCGAACAGCTCGCCCTCGATCCGCAGCTCCGCGCGAAAAATGCGCCGGATCCCGCAACCGGCGATCGCCGCCGGGAAGCGCGCGGCGGCACGGTCCTGGATCAGCGGATACCAGATGAGGTAGCAACCGCCCGGCCATCGCCCGTGAGCGGCCTGCAGCAGCGAAACCACGTTACGGAAATCTTCCTTGACCTCGTAGGACGGATCGATCAGCACCAGTCCGCGTCGCTCCGGCGGCGGGACCAGCGCCGGTATCCCCTCGAAGGCATTGCGCTCGTGGATGTGCACCTGGCTGTCCCGGGCGAAGTTCCGGCGCAACGCGCCGAGCGCGCGCGGATGCAGATCCATCAGCACCAGCTGATCGGCTGGCCGCAGCAGCTCGCGGACGAGTTTTGGCGAGCCCGGATAGCGGCGCAGGCGCGACCCCGGATTGCTGGCGCGCACCACGGCAAGATATGGATCGAGTCCTGGCGGTGGTGTCGCGGCTGACATAACGCGGCCGATGCCGGCTTCATGCTCGGCATTTTTTCGTGCCTCGCGGCTGCCAAGATCGAATTGCCCGGCGCCGGCCCAGCCGTCGATAACGCGCAGCGGCTTGTCCTTGCGCTGCAGGCCGCGCAATGTCAGCGCCAGGACCGCGTGTTTCAGCACGTCGGCATGATTGCCGGCGTGGTATTCGTGTTGATAGCTCAGCATGTTCGGTGCAGACTGCGCGCCTCCACTCTGGCACAGTTAGCCCATGGGACGCATCTTCGAGGTCAGAAAACATGCGATGTTCGCGCGCTGGAACCGCATGGCAAAGCAGTTCTCGCGCATCAACAAGGACATCACCATCGCGGTGAAGGCCGGCGGGCCCGACCCGGCCAATAACCCCGCCCTGCGCCGCGTGATGCAGAATGCCCGTGCCGTCAACATGCCGAAAGACAAGGTGGAGGCCGCCATCAAGCGCGCTGCAGGACGCGACGCCGCGAACTACGAGGTGGTGATGTACGAGGGCTATGCCCCGCACGGCGTGGCGCTGATGGTCGAAACGGCGACGGATAACCCCACCCGCACCGTCGGCAACGTGCGCAATGTTTTCAGCAAGCATGGCGGTAACCTCGCCACCACCGGCAGCGTCGGCTTCCTGTTCCGGCGCATGGGGGTATTCCGCCTCAATCCCGAGGGCATCGACCAGGATGACCTCGAACTCTACCTGATCGACCACGGCCTCGACGAGATGGGCGAGAGCACCGGCGAGAAAGGTGAGCCGCAGCTGGTCATCCGTTGCAATTTTGCGGATTTCGGCCAGGTCCAGAAAGCGCTGGAGGACCGCGGTATCGCGCCGCTGTCGGCTGAACAGGAATATATCTGCACGACGCCCGTCGAGTTGCCCGAGGACAAAGCGGCCGAAGTCCTGGAGTTGATCGACAAGCTGGAGCAGGACGACGACGTGCAGCGCGTGTTTCACGCGCTTGCGTAATCTCGGCGCACGTCAATACCGGGAGGTCCCGTGAGAAGCCCAGAGCACAAGCGAGTCCTTGTCACCGGTGGCGCCGGCTTCCTCGGTTCACACCTCTGCGAGCGGCTGGTTGCCGAAGGCCACGAAGTGCTCTGCGTGGACAACTACTACACCGGCACCCGGCAGAATCTGCACAACCTGATTGGCAAGCCCAACTTCGAGTCGATGCGCCATGATGTGACTTTTCCTTTGTACGTCGAGGTCGACGAGATTTTCAACCTGGCCTGCCCGGCCTCGCCGATCCACTACCAGTTCGATCCGGTGTAGACCACCAAGACCAGCGTGCACGGGGCGATCAACATGCTGGGCCTGGCCAAGCGTGTGAAGGCGAAAATCCTGCAAGCCTCCACCAGCGAGGTATATGGCGATCCCGACGTGCACCCGCAGCCGGAAGGCTATTGGGGCCGCGTCAACCCGATTGGCACGCGCGCCTGTTACGACGAGGGCAAGCGCTGCGCGGAGACGCTGTTCTTCGACTACTACCGGCAGCACCGGCTGCGCATCAAGGTGGCGCGCATCTTCAACACCTACGGGCCGCGCATGCATCCGAACGATGGCCGCGTGGTGTCGAACTTCATCGTCCAGGCGCTGAAGGGCGAGCCGATCACGATCTACGGCGATGGCTCGCAAACGCGATCGTTCTGCTATGTCACCGACATGGTCGACGGCCTGGTGCGACTCATGAATTCGGCCGATGACCTGACCGGCCCCATCAATCTCGGCAACGAAAACGAGTTCACCATTCTCGATCTGGCCCGCAAGACCATCGACCTGATCGGCTCGCGCTCGAAGATCGTGCACCTGCCGCTGCCAGCCGACGACCCGCGGCAGCGCCAGCCGGATACCGCGCTCGCCCGCCGGCACCTCGGCTGGCAGGCGACGACCCGGCTCGACGACGGCCTGAAGGAAACCATCCGGTACTTCTCCGGTCTTTTGTCCATAGCGAACGCCAGGTCCTGAGCCGGCTCAGAGCCGTGCGGCACCGCCCTTGGCGCGGTGCAAAAAGCCGGCCGCGGGCATGTGCATACCAGTCGCTCCGGCTGCGGTAAGATCTGGCGCGGCGCACAAGAAAACCATACCGCGGTGGAGGACTTCCCATGAGGGTTTCCGAACACGGTGAAGTGGTCTGCAACGAGCCTGAAGACGACAGCTCCGCTGCCTGCGGGCACGGTGCGGCTGTGCAGCGCGCCGGCCACTCCTGCCCCCTGTCGCTCGAGGAATCCCTGCTCCGATGGCTGCTCTCAGCTCTTGGCGACCCGCCAGTGGAGTTCGTGCTGTGGAATGGCCGGCGCGTCTCGGTGGGCAGCAACGACCCGGTCGCCAGCCTGCGGCTTGCCGACCGCCTGACGCTGCTGCGCCTGTTCTGGTACCCGAGCTTCGAGTTCGCCGAAGCCTACACGGACGGCCGCATCGAGGTCGAAGGGAGCCTGTCCGGGCTCGTTGCTGCAATCAACCGCAGCCTTGCTCGCGTACCGGCCTCGCCCTACGCGCTGCGCCGGCGGCTACAGCGCCGCGGTCCACGCCGCAACACGTTACAGCGTTCGCGTAGCAACGTGCATCACCACTACGACCTTGGCAACGAGTTCTACCAGCTGTGGCTGGGCGACACCATGGCTTACACCTGCGCGTATTACCCGACCCCGGATGCCACGCTCGAACAGGCGCAGATTGCGAAGATGGACCACGTGTGCCGGAAGCTACGGCTGCGACAGGGCGAGTCCGTCGTCGAGGCGGGCTGCGGCTGGGGCTCGCTCGCGCTGCACATGGCCGAGCATTACGGCGTGCGCGTGCGGGCGTTCAATATCTCGCGCGAGCAAATCGCCTTTGCGCGCGAGCGGGCGCGCGCCAAGGATCTCGCCGGTCGGGTTGATTTCGTCGAGGACGACTACCGCAATATCGCCGGCCAGTTCGACGCGTTCGTGTCGGTTGGCATGCTAGAGCACGTGGGCCCGGATCATTATCGCGATCTCGGGCGCATCGCGCGCGATGCCATCGGCACCAACGGCCGCGGCCTCATCCACTCCATCGGGCGCAATAAGCCGAAGCCCTTCGACGGCTGGATCGCCAAGCGCATCTTCCCCGGTGCCTATCCGCCGTCCTTACGAGAAATGCTGGAAATCTTCGAGCCTTGGAACCTGTCGGTTCTCGACGTCGAGAACCTGCGCCTGCACTACGCGCGCACGCTGGAGCACTGGCTGGAGCGTTACGAAGCGGCCCGCGTGGACATCGAGCGCATGTTCGATGCACGCTTCGTGCGGATGTGGCGGCTGTATCTCGCCGGTTCCATTGCTGCGTTCCAAACCGGCGAGCTGCAGCTGTTCCAGGTGCTGTTCGCACCCGGCTGCAGCAACGACGTGCCCTGGACGCGCGAGCACCTGTACCGGTCCTGAACCGGCACCGGCCCGGCGTATGCGTATCTGCGACGTGCTGATCGTCGGCGGCGGGCCAGCC
>CAYOFE010000119.1:0-8519 GCA_964403135.1 uncultured Chromatiaceae bacterium
ACCGAGACCACGGTCACGAGGCTACGCGCGATCTTCAATTCGGGCAGCGTCACGTTCGATACGCCGATGTGCCGGATCTTGCCCTCACGCTGCAGACGCGCGAGCTCGCCGATGGAATCCTCGAGCGGCACGCGCCGATCCGGCGTGTGAAGCTGGTACAGATCGATGCACGTGACCCGCAGCCGCTTCAGGCTGCCCTCGCAGGCCTCGCGCAAGCGCTCCGGATGACCCTCGGCGACGAACTTGCCCGGCCCCGGGCGGATCAGCCCGCCCTTGGTCGCAATCACCAGGCCCGCGGGGTACGGGTGCAGCACCTCGGCGATCAGCCGCTCGTTGACCTCCGGACCGTAGGAATTCGCCGTGTCGATGAAATTCACGCCGAGCTCGAGCGCCCGGCGCAGCACGCGGGCCGCCTCGCCGCGGTCCGCCGGCTCGCCCCACACGCCGGGGCCGGTCAGGCGCATGGCGCCGAAGGCCATGCGATTCACGGTCAGGCCGTCGGCCAGCGTCAGAGTGCCCGCCGCCGCGGCCGGCAGCGCGGATGGAGCATTCGATAGCGGCATCGTTGAACCTTTCTCCCCACTCGGACTGTCACTCATGTTGGCACGAGGCGGGCGCTGAGAGAGCTGCACTGTCAACCGTTGCCCGACGCTTCGGGACTATAATCCCGGCGGCTTCTGCCCTCTATCAATGGAAAGGCCGGTTGCCGTCCGGCTTTTTCACCGCTTAGATGACGTTAAACAGACGAGGACGAGCATGCGAGTCTGCTGCTGGAACGTGAGGCGAGCGTCAGCCAACTCTCCGGCATGGGGCCTCTTCGAAGAGATCTCTCCCGACGTCGCACTGCTTCAAGAAGTTGGACGCATCCCGATCACGGTAGCCACCGAATATCAGACCGCGATGCGCAAAGCCGCTGGGAATAGATTCAACACCGCGATCTTGGCGCGAGGCACGATCGGCCCAGCGGTCTTTCTGACGTCCGCATGGGAATGGGTCAACCGGGAGATAGAGAACTTCCGGGGCGTTCTGGTCGCGCACAACGTAACGGTTGGCGGTCGGCAAATCCGCGTCATGTCTGTGTACAGTCCCGCATGGCCGGTTGAGCGCACGCGCCTTCGCGAAGTGGATGTCACACCAGTAAAACTGACCAGCAATCCCGACGTGTGGGTCACCGAACTCAGGTCGGCTTCTCTCCGCGATTGCTCGGACTCTACAGAACCGCCTTGGATTGTCGGCGGGGACCTCAATGCATCAGAGACCTTTGATATGCGTCCCTCAGGCCCGAGAGGCAATCCGGAAATTCTGGACCGTATCGAGGCGCTTGACTTCACCGAGTGCTTGGGTCGGGCGCAAGGGGCGCTGGTACCGACATTTAGAAATCCGCGCAACGGTCAGATAGTTCATCAGATAAATCATCTCTTTGTTTCAAACAGCATTGCGGCCAGCATGGTTTCCTGCTCGGCCGGCGACCAAGTCCGAGTGTTCGGCAGCTCGTTGAGTGATCATCTGCCGATCGTCGCCGATTTTAACGATGGTCACCGCGCGGTCTAACATCTCGTATATGGACCTCCCCGCAAGAGGGAGATCTGATCGGGGTTGATGGCTGAGCGGGTTTCGCCTGCAGTCGTAGATCCGGCATATTGACTTGCAATGCTCAAAATCTTGATGGCTGCATCAAGCGCAAATGCGCCGCAGGAACTGACGGAGTTCATCCGGCCTGAAATCACACTTCCATGAAACCCCTTCGACTCGTTCCGCCCCTCTGGTTCCTGCTGGCACTTGCGCTGATGTTTACCCTACACCGTGGGCTGCCGCTCGTGCAGCTCGTTCACGCGCCCTGGCACTGGTTCGGCCTGTTGCTGGTCGTGCCGGCCGTGGCGCTCGGCGGACGCGGTGCGCGGGCCCTCGCGCGGCGACAGACCACGCTGCATCCGTTCGGCGAGCCGACGGCGCTGGTGACCGACGGCCCCTACCGGCTCAGCCGCAATCCGCTGTATCTCTCACTGGTGCTGGTGCTGACCGCGGCCGCGTGGTTCCTCGGCAGCCTCACGCCGTTCCTGGTGGTGCCGGCCTTCATGGCGGTGATCACCGTGCTGTTCATCCGGCGCGAGGAAGCGGCGTTGACGGCGGCCTTCGGCGAGCCGTTTCGCGAGTACTGTCGCACGGTGCGGCGATGGCTGTAGGGCCATGCGCCCTCCCCGACACCGAGAGCGCCGGGTGACCCTGCGCCACCCGGGTCTGATCGCCGGGCTCGCGCTGCTCGTCGCCTGCGGGCCCGAGCCGCCGCGCGCACCGGCGCTGGCCGAAGGCAGCATGGTGCTGGCGCTCGGTGATTCGCTCACCTATGGCACCGGTGCGGCGCGCGAAGACAGCTGGCCCACACGCCTCGCGAAACGCACCGGCTGGCGAGTCGTCAACGCCGGCATTCCGGGCGATGTGAGCCGCGGCGCCGCCGGCCGCATCGGCGCCCTGCTCGCTGAGCATCGGCCTGCGCTCGTCATCATCTCGATCGGCGGCAACGACTTCCTGCGCCAGGTGCGGACTGACCAGACGCGCGAGAACATCGCGGAGATCGTGCGCCAGGTGCGCGATGCGGGCGCCGACCCGGTACTCGTTGCCGTGCCACGGCCCACGGTCATGGGCGCGATGCTCGCCAGCCTCGACGATCATCCGCTCTATGCCGAGCTCGCCGCGGAACTGCAGGTGCCGCTGGTGGCCGGCGCCTGGTCGCAAGTCCTGTCCGACCCGACGCTGAAATCCGATGCGCTGCACGCCAATGCTGCGGGCTACGCGAAGTTCACGGAACGATTGCTCGCCACGCTCGAGGAACTTGGTTATCGGAGACGATCGGCGTCGCGCCCACACCGGGTAGCCTCCGATGCAGCATCAATGCCCGGCGACTCGCGCGGCTCTGAGTGACGCCGCAGCCCGCGTCCCGGCAGGGATCCGGCCGACACCCGCGCCGCCGCCTGAGCGGGTACACTCCCCGCATGGGGGAGAAATCCGGGCGGCTGTTCACGGTGCTCGCGGGACTGTTCCTGACGAACGCCATCATCGCGGAATTCGTCGGCATCAAGATCTTCGCGCTGGAGCCGACGCTCGGCATCCCGCAGTTGAACTGGCGGCTGTTCGGGCAGGAAGGCACACTGAACTTCACCGCGGGCGTGCTGCTCTGGCCGTTCGTGTTCGTGATGACCGACGTCATCAACGAGTATTTCGGGCGGCGCGGTGTGCGGTTCATCTCGTGGCTGGCGATCGCGCTGATCGCCTACGCGTTCCTGTTCGCCTACATCGCCATCGGCATCACCCCGGCCGACTGGTGGGTGTCGTCCTACGCCGCGCAGGGCATTCCCGATGCGCAGGTGGCGTTCGCGGGGATTTTCGGCCAGGGGCTGTGGGTGATCGCCGGCTCGCTGGTCGCGTTTCTCATCGGCCAGTTGCTCGACGTCACCATTTACCACCGCGTGCGACGCATCACCGGAGAAAGCAAGGTCTGGCTGCGGGCCACCGGCTCGACGCTGGTTTCGCAATTCATCGACAGCTTCGTGGTGCTCTACATCGCCTTCGTGCTCGGCCCGCAGCGCTGGCCGCTCGCGCAGTTCCTGGCGGTCGGCACGGTGAATTACGCCTACAAGTTCCTCGCGGCAATCCTGATGACGCCGGCGATCTACCTGTCCCACGCAATCATCGACCGCTACCTCGGCGCGGACGCCGCGCGTCTGAAGGCCGCGGCCGCCGCCGATCATGGCGTGTGGTAGCAAGAAAAGCGGGGGCGTCGCCGCCCCCGCATGTGCAACCCCCACCGCCGACTTAGTCTACCTCCGTGTAGACGACGGGAATCCCTTTGTGCTCGGCATAGGCGGTCGCAAGCGCAAGAGCGGCTTCGGGACTCGGACAACAACCCCTGAACAAGCGACGCAGCTTCCACCGGCCGGTATCATCACCGCGAAAGACAACCCGCTCGATGATCGTTGCCGTACCATCGGCCTCCTCGCGGCAGGACACGCGCAGGTAGTCGTCGACGACTCCTGCAGGATCCTGATCGCGTATCACCTTTACGCCTGTCATGTCGGCCACTCCCGGGTCAGGTTTCAGGCAGGAAAGGAGCAGCAGGCAACGTGCCATCTGACAGAAGGGCAGGAAATGCCGGCCATGGAGCCCGCTTATGTTCGACGGGGTGACGAGGAACGTCAGGTGTTGACGCGTGTTGCGTCGATTCGCGATGGGCCTTGTGCCTTCGCTCAATGGAGCTTCGAGGTGGGAGTGACGCCAGTCGCGATGTGCCGGTCGCGGCTTGCGCCGCTCCCACAATCGTCGCTCCTACAAAACCACGGGTGTATCGGGCAGTTCGTTCACATCGTGCCGCCGTGGCGGGTAGTGCCGCGCAATCAGCTCCGACACGCGGCGAATGCCTTCCACCGCACCGGCCTCGAAACGCCTGGCCTGGAAATGCGCCTCCATGGCGCGGCATACCGCCTCCCACTCCGCGGCGCTGACCCGGCCGCTGAAACCGCGATCGGCGACGATTTCGATATCGCGGTCGGCGAGCAGCAGATAAATGAGCACGCCGTTGTTCGCTTCGGTGTCCCAGACGCGCAGCTCGTTGAAGACTTCGAGTGCCCGCGCCCGTGCAGTGTGGCCCGCCATCAGCCAGCGCAGGCCGAGGCAGCCCTCGATGGCGAAACGCACTTCGCCACCGTGAACGCGCTCGCCCTCGGCGATGGCGCCGCGTATCGCATCGAGCGTGGCCGGCGGAAAGCAGCGCCGCAAGCGCCAGCCGGTCGTCAACAGATGCCTGAACCAGCGCTTCATGTTCTCACCAGCGCCCCGATGCCCCGCCGCCGCCGAATCCTCCGCCACCGCCGCTGAATCCGCCGCCGCCGAATCCGCCGCCCGAGCCGCCGCTCCATCCACCGCCCGTGCCGGGCATGCCGCCGCTCGACCAGCGGCCCGGGTAGTGCTGCGAGAAAAGCGTCAGCACGAAAGCCGCGATCCCGGCCAGTGCCGCGGCGGTGAAGACACTCAGCAGGAGCCAGGTGAAGAACGCCGCCGCCCCGCCGGTGATCAGCGCGCCGGTTAACTGCCCGAACAGCGCTTTCAGAATGGTGCCGGCTGTGACAGTGAAGATCAGCACGATGGGGATGATGGGCAGCCAGCTCCCGATCGGCGCACCCTGCCAGCGCTGCGGTTCCGGCAGCGGCTCGCCGTCGATCACCGCCAGTATCCGATCGACGCCGGCGTCGATGCCGCGATAGAAATCACCGTGGCGAAAATGCGGCACGATGATCTCGTCGATGATGCGCCGCGAGGTGGCATCCGTGAGCACGCCCTCCAGTCCGTATCCGACCTCGATACGCAGCGCCCGATCGTTCTTCGCCACCAGCAGCAATGCGCCATCGTCGATGCCCTTGCGGCCCAGCCGCCATTCCTCGGCGACCCGCAGGCCGTATTGTTCGATGGTTTCAGGCGCTGTGGTCGGCACCAGCAGCACCGCAAGCTGCGACCCCTTGCGAGACTCGAACGCGGCGAACTTCTGCTCGAGCGCGGTGCGCTCGACATCGCTCAATGTCGCGGTGAGATCGGTGACGCGGGCCTGTAGCGCCGGCACGGCAACATCGGCGCTCACCGGCGCCAGCGCCAGCAAACCCAGCAACGCGATCAGGCCGGGCACGATGCAGCGCACGGCGCGATTACGGCTGCTGGAACTGGACCTCGGGCGGACGCGAGATCACCGCCTCGTTCTCGACCGTGAACGAGGGCTTCACCCCGAAACCGAACAGCATGGCGGTCAGGTTCGACGGGAACGAGCGCACGGTGACGTTATAGTTCTGCACGGTCTCAATATAACGCTTGCGCGCCACGGCGATACGATTCTCCGTCCCCTCGAGCTGCGCCTGCAGGTCGCGGAAGTTCTGGTCGGATTTCAGTTCCGGGTAGCGCTCCACCACCACCAGCAGCCGCGACAGCGCGCTGCTGACCTCGCCCTGCGCCTGCTGGAACTTCTCGAAGGCCTGCGGATCGTTGAGCATCTCGGGTGTCGCCTGAATGGCGCCGACCCGCGAACGCGCCTCGGTGACGCGTGTGAGCACCTCGCGCTCCTGGGCGGCGAAGGCCTCCACCGTGCGCACCAGGTTGGGGATGAGATCGGCGCGGCGCTGGTACTGGTTCAGCACCTCCGCCCACGCCGCCTTGATCTGCTCGTCCTCGGACTGCAGCGTGTTGTAGCCACAACCCGACAGGGCGAGCCCGGCGAGCGCCATCACTGCCAGCAACCACCTGCGCATAACGACCCTCCTCCGGAAAGCCTGCCGGCGCGGATCAGGGCATGCGGATCTTGCCGCCCCCGGGCAATCCGCCCATCCCGCCAAGCGGGCCGGCCGCACCGGCCTCCGGCACGATAATCGACGATGCGGCATCGCGGCGCAGCTCCTCGAGCCGATCCATCATTTCATTCAGCGCCACCTTGGCAACCTCGCCAAACTTGTCGGTAGCCTCCTTCAGGGTGGCGGCGGGGATCTCGAAAGTCAGTGGCAAGGCGCCCGCGGCGGTCAGGATCTGGGTCTGACCGACGTAAATCACCGGCCGGGTGGCGTCCGGGGCGCCTTCCGGGGTGACCGGCGTCAGGCGCTGGATGGTGCCGACCCGGCGGTCGGTGAAAACCTCTTCCCGGTAGAGGTTGGTCCCGGACATCTGCGGATCGCCGCCGCGCCTGCTGTCGCTCATGGTCGCATCGCCCCTCGAATCCAACGGCTGGCGCGGAAGCTTACCAGACTGCCGGACCGCGGCCGGGCGCTGCATGCCCGCAGCGCGAGAAACCGCCTCTGACCCCCTTTCCGGCACACAGCCACGCCCTATACAATTCGCCTCGCCAAAAATCTTGATGTAAAGACAACTGCCGGCCACAAGATGAAGCCGGCGTGTCAGGCGCAGAAACCCGGAACACAACCAACGTCCCGATCGGGCCATGAGCCATTCCGGCCAGCCGTACATGGTGGCCGGCCCGGCCGATGGCGCGTGGGCGGGCATGCGAGGCGCGCAACGGTATGAGCAGGCGAATGGTGCCGATTCTCGTGGCGGTACTGGTGGCCAACTTCGGGCTGTGGGCCTGGATGAACCAGCCGCAAGAGGAAGTGGCTTTCAATGGCGTCATTCGCGGCGTCTCGTTCTCGCCCTACGGCGAAAAACACGATCCGCTGCAGGAGCGCTTCCCGAGCACGGCCGACATCGAGCGCGACCTCCAGATTCTCGCCAGCCGCGTCGGCCGCATCCGTACCTATTCCTCGCTCGATGGCATGGAGCAGATTCCGCGACTGGCGAAAGCCTATGGCCTGAAGGTCACGGCGGGCGCGTGGATCGATACGCGCAAAGACCGCAATAAGAAGGAATTGCGCAACCTGGTGCGTTCCGCCCGCAGCAACGCCAACGTCGAGCGGGTGATCGTCGGCAACGAAACCGTGCTGCGCGGCGACTTCAAGCCCGCGGAACTCGCCAAGGTGCTGCGCAAGGTGCGCAGGCAGGTGACCCAGCCGATCAGCACCGCCGAGCCCTGGCACGTGTGGATCCGCTACCCGGAACTTGCCAAGGAAGTCGACTTCATCGCCGCCCACATCCTGCCCTACTGGGAAGGCGTTCCGGCCGAGTCGGCGCTCAATTTCACGCTGTCGCGCTACGAGCAGTTGCGCGAAGCATTCCCCGACAAGCCGATCCTGATCGCCGAAGTCGGCTGGCCCAGCCACGGCAATCGTCGCGAGGCCGCAGTCGCCTCGCAGACCAACCAGGCGCGCTTCCTGCGCCGGTTCCTCAACGCCGCCGACATTCGCGGCCTCGACTATTTCATCATGGAAGCCTTCGACCAGCCCTGGAAGCGGCCGATAGAGGGCTCGGTCGGCGCCTACTGGGGCCTTCTCGATCTCGACCGCACGCCGAAATTCGCGATGGCAGGCCCGGTCACCGAGAACCCCTGGTGGCAGCTGCAGGTCGGCATCGCCACGCTGCTCGCGGTGCTGCCGATCGTCTGGTTCGTCGCCTCGCGCAACGAGCTACGCGCCCGCGGACAGCTGTTCTACGCATTCATGATCCAGCTCGCCGCCTCGGCACTGACCTGGGCGGCATTCGTGCCGTTCACCGAGTACATGAGCACGGTCGGTACGCTGATGTGGAGCCTGCTGCTGCCGGCACAGCTGCTGATGCTGGCGGTGATGCTGATCAACGGCTTCGAGCTGGCGGAGATGACTTGGAGCCGTGGCCTGCGCCGGCAATTCCGGCCGCTTGCGGCGGATACCGGGTTCGCAGCGCCGAAGGTCTCGATACACCTGGCCATCTGCAACGAGCCGCCACACCTCGTCATCGAGACGCTCGACAGCCTCGCCCGCCTGGAGTACCCGAACTTCGAGGTGCTGGTCATCGACAACAACACGCGGGAAGAGCAGACCTGGAAGCCGGTCGAGGCGCACTGTCGCAAGCTCGGCAGACGTTTCCGCTTCTTCACGCTCGGCGCCTGGCCGGGTTTCAAGGCCGGC
>CAYOFE010000120.1:0-1013 GCA_964403135.1 uncultured Chromatiaceae bacterium
TGCTGCCGCGCTTGGCCGGGACGGTCAATCTACCCAAACGAGGCAGCTCATGAACCGAATCGAACAGCAGAACCGCAAGTTGGCTACCCAGCAGGGCTTCATCGCGGCGCTGGATCAGAGCGGCGGCAGCACGCCGAAAGCGCTGAACCTGTATGGCCTGAAGAACGACGCCTGGTCGAACGACGAGCAGATGTTCACGCTGGTGCACCAGATGCGCACACGCATCATCACCACGCCGGCCTTCAACGGCGACCGCATTCTCGCCGCGATCCTCTTCGAGAACACCATGGACCGCGACATCCAGGGCCAGCCGACCGCCGACTACCTGTGGAACGTCAAGCGCGTCGTGCCGATCCTCAAGGTGGACAAGGGCCTCGCCGAGGAGGCCGATGGCGTGCAGCTGATGAAACCGATGCCGCAGCTCGGCGCGCTGCTCGACAAGGCCGTCGGCAAGCGCATCTTCGGCACCAAGATGCGCTCGGTGATCAAGCAGGCGAACGCCGCCGGCATCGAGAAAATCGTAGCGCAGCAGTTCGAGGTGGCCCGGCAGATCCTGGCGGCCGGCCTGGTGCCGATCATCGAACCCGAGGTGGACATCAAGTGCCCGGAGAAGGCCAGGGCCGAGGCACTGCTCAAGGCGGGCATCATGAAGCAGCTCGATACGCTCGGTGGCCAGCGCGTGATGCTCAAGCTGACGCTGCCCGAGCAGGATGATCTCTACGCCGACTGCATCCGTCACAAGAGCGTGCTGCGCGTGGTGGCGCTCTCTGGCGGCTACAGCCGCGATGAGGCCAATCGCCGCCTGGCGCGCCAGCACGGTATGATTGCCAGCTTTTCGCGAGCCTTGGTCGAGGGGCTCACGGCACAGCAGTCCGACGCCGAGTTCGACGAAGCCATGGACGCCTCGATCCAGAGCATCTTCGAGGCGTCGCGGACCTGAGGGTGGTCAGTGCCAGGGTGGTCAGTGCCGGGTCGCAGATTCGCAGTTCCGAGCCTTGGCCGCTCGCTGATCT
>CAYOFE010000120.1:1023-8512 GCA_964403135.1 uncultured Chromatiaceae bacterium
CGGGTCGCAGATTCGCAGATCAGCGAGCGGCCAAGGCTCGGAACTGCGAATCTGCGACCCGGCACCTTATGATGTGCGGCAGCTGAAAACGACACTGAAATGGCTGGGCCTGCTCGTGCTGGTAGTGGCGGCACTCGCTGTGCTGCCGGCAAGGCTTGGCGTTTATGGCCTGTACTGGAAGCGCTATGTCGGCGCTTTCATGACCAATCCGCTGAATCCCGCGTTTTCCTGGTACGAGCCGATGGAGACCGTGCGCGGACATGATGCCGGGTCGCTGCCGATTGTCGAGATGCAGGGCCTGCCATTCCGGCCTGAGGCCCTTGAGGAGGCGGTGATCTACGCGCGAGCGCACAACAGCGATGCGCTCGTGGTGCTGCACGCCGGCCGCGTGGTGCTGGAGCAGTACTGGAACATGAAAAAGGCCGACACGCCCTGGGCGGTACATTCGCTGACGAAGACGCTGACCGCGATTCTCATCGGCCATGCCATTGCTGACGGGTTCATCAGCTCGGTGGACGTGCCGGCCGCCACCTACATACCAGAGTGGGATACGCCGGAACGGCGCGGCATCACCCTTCGCCATCTGCTCAACATGGCGAGCGGGCTGAAGGAGAGTTTTAACTATGCGCCCACCTCGCTGCGCATGCAGCGTACGATGGGCACGGATATTGTGGCACCAAATCTCCGTACCGAGGTCGGCAGGCCGCCGGGCAAGCGTTTCGCCCATATCAATCCGGATCCGCAGGTGCTTGGCATCATCATCGAGCGGGCCACCGGGCGGCGCTTTACCGAGTATCTCTCCGAAAAGTTCTGGCAGCCGATCGGGGCGCGCGATGCGTTGATGTTTCTCGATCGCGAAGGCGGGATGGTACACACCGACTGCTGCATGTGGGCCACGCCGATGGACTGGGCGCGTGTCGGCGAGGCGCTGCGCCTGAAGGGCGTATTCGCCCGGCGGCAGGTGATCCCGGCCGGCTGGCTGGACGAAATGCTGCGGCCTTCGGCGGCCTACGCCAATTACGGCATGCAGCTGTGGCTCGGCACGACCTACGAGCGGCAACGGCGCTACGATCCGGATATCGAAACATTTGCCAACTATCACTCGGAACCTTTTGCGGCGCCGGACGTGTTCTTCCTCGATGGCCTCGGCAAGCAACGCGTGTACGTGGTGCCCTCGAGAGAACTGGTGATCGTGCGCTCCGGCAGCAACGATCCCGATTGGGACGATGCGAAGCTGCCGAACCTGCTGATCAGGGGAATGATTTCATGAATTTCAGTTCGAGAGTTGCCGCTGTGCTCGTCGCCGCGGCCGGTGCCACGGCCTGCGTCAGCCACGACAATGCATCCAACGGCGCGATCCGCATGCTGAACGCCGTGCCCGATGCGCCGCGGATGAATCTGCTGGTCGACGATGAGGAAGCCTTCAGTCAGGTTGATTACCGTGTCGGCACGCCCTTCGCTGTGCGCAGGGCCGGCACTTACGATCTGGCGGTAGAGGAGGTTATCCCGGACGGCAATGCCGTGGTCATCGATCTGCCCGGCATGACGCTGGGCGTCAACGAGGAGTTGTCGCTGCTTGTCATCGGCAAGGTGGTCGAAGGCACAGTCGAGGCGTGGCCGTTGGTTGACCGGACCAGTGGTGTTACCGCCGGGCAGGCGCGCGTGCGGCTTGCCCACGCCGCTCCGGACGGTCCGCGGGTGGATGTCTACCTGACCGGCGCCGATACGGTCCTGTCTTCCGTTACGCCTTTCGATACGCTGAGATTTCGACAGGCTTCCGAGCAGCGTGAACTGAAGTCCGGCGCGGCCCGGCTGCGGCTCACTCCGCCGGGTGATCCGACCACGGTGCTGTTCGATTCCGGTACGTTCACCCTGTCGCTCGAGAGTGATTTGCTGGTCGTCTTCGTTGAACGCGTTGGACCGGGCGACTCGCCCTTCCAGGTGGTCGTGCTCAACGCCAGCAGCTCGGGTTCGTCGCTGTTGGGGGACGAAGACGCGCCGGCAGACCTGCGCATCGTCAATGCTTCGCCCGATTCGGCACCGCTGGACGTCACGCTGGACGACGGCACGGATGATGGCAATACCACGGTGGCCGCGGGCCTGGCGTTTCCGGACCCGACGCCGGGAGCGGCGAGCTACGCGACGATCACTCCCGACAGCTACACCGTTCAGGTCGTCAGGAGCGGCGACCTCGACAAGAAGGTCCTGCTGCAGTTCGGCGCCACGCTGGCGGCTGGGAGCAGCGGCACCTTCGTGCTTGGCGACCTGGTGGCGAAGCTCGGCCGTATCGAGGTCGGTGACGACAGGCGCCGCGTCGCCACGGAGGCGCGCCTGCGCCTTGTGCACGCTTCGCCAGCGGCGGAACTGGTGGACATCTACATCACCAGGCCGGGCGCGGACCTGGAGAAAGCGACGCCCGTTTTCTCCGACGTGCAGTTCGGGGCCAATACCGGCTATCTCGCCCGTGCGGCCGGATCCTACGAAGTGATTTTCACCAAGGCCGACAGCAAGACGGCGATCCGCTACGTTTTGCCCGTTACCCTGGCAACCAGCGGCATCTATACGGCAATCCTGCGTGACAAGGTTGGGGGTGGGCTACCCGCCGGGATTATTGCGCTTGACGACCTGGCGGCACTGTAGGCGGGGAGTCGCGACTCGCGTCGCTCCCACAAGAACTGGACAGCTCATGCTGTGGGAGCGACGCCAGTCGCGTTGCGTCAGTATCGCGGTACCGCGGAATCCACTTCCTGCGACCATGCGTCGATGCCGCCGGTGAGGTTGTGCACGTTGGTGTAGCCGCGGCTGCGCAGGTACTCGGCCGCCTGCTGGCTGCGGCCGCCCTTGTGACAATGGAAGACGAGCAGCGTGTCCTTGGGTAGTGAGCCGAGGTGCCGGTCAGTCTCTTCGTTCCAGGGCCGCGCTCCGGCGATGGCCGCAATGCGGCGCTCATCCGGCCCGCGCACGTCGATGAGTTCCAGGCGCTCGCCGCGATCGAGTTTCTCCTTCAGCGTTCGCACGCTCATCGGCCGCACGGGCGGCGGCGCGTTCGGATTTTCGAACCGGAAGCGTGTGCCGGCGAGATTCTCGTCCATGTCGATGCGCAGGCCATCGGCGCGCGCGGCACTCCACGGATCCAGGTGAATATCGATTCCGTCCGCCGTGACGCGCAGCTCCCGGCCGGTGACCTCGCCGAGGCTCAGCTGGTGCTGCCAGCCCGCGTCGATGCGCAGGTGGACACCCACGCCCTGACGCTGCTCGAGCGCGCTGCGGATACGCTCGGCCACCCGCGCCGAGATCTCGATGCGCGGCGTCGCGCCCTGCGGCATTTCCACGTTCAGCGTCTCGGCCAGCTCGCCGCTCTCGAACATCTCTAGCACGATGTCGCAGCCGCCGACGAACTCGCCTTTGACATAGAGCTGCGGAATCGTCGGCCAGTTGGCGTACAGCTTGATGCCCTCGCGGATTTCCGGGTGATCGAGAACGTTGACGTCCAGGTAATCGGGTAGCATCAGGTCGAGCGCCGCGACGGTTCGTGCGGAAAAGCCGCACTGCGGCTGCGTGCGCGTGCCCTTCATGAACAGCACGACCGGGTTGTTTTTCAGCACATCTTCGATGACGCTGCGGATTTCGGGATCCAGGCTCATGAGGGTCCTCTCAGACGCTGAAGCTCTTGCCGCAGCCGCATTGGCCCGCGGCATTGGGGTTCTCGAAGGCGAAGGTTTCATTCAGGCCTTCGCGCACATAGTCGATGCGAGAGCCATCGATGACCGGCAGGGCGACCGGATCGACGACCAGTTTGATTCCCCCGGTCTCGAGGACCACGTCATTGGCACCGACGGCGGTCGCGTAGTCGACGGTATAGGACCAGCCGGAGCAGCCGGCCTTGCGCACGCCGACGCGCAGCCCGACAGCTTCGCCGTGCCGGGCCAGGTAGTCGCGGATGCGCGTTGCGGCCTTCTCGGTCAGGGTAATGGACATCGGTTAATGCCTTGGTTTCGGGTCGAAACTAAATCGTACCGCTGTTAATTGTGGAGGATTTCGCCGTTCGTTACCATCCGGTCATGGCCAGGTCCAGAATGAAGGCCGAGCGGCAGGTCGCCGAGCTTGCGCTGCAGCTCGGCAGGGCCGCCTACGGCGACTCAATGGCCGAGGGGCTGACGCCGGCGCAGTGGATGGCATTACGTTACTTTGCGCGTGCCAATCGCTTTTCGCGGACTGTGTCGGGATTCGCGGATTTCCATGCGACGACGCGCGGCACCGCCTCGCAGACCGTGAAGAGCCTCGTCGGGCGCGGATTCCTGACGCGCGTGCGCTCCGAGCGCGACGGGCGCAGCGCCACATTCAATCTTACCGAGCGTGCGCGCCGCCGGCTCGCGGAGGACCCGTTCGAGGCGGTGGTGCGCGCGACATTGGCTCTATCGCCCGTGCAGCGCGATCGCACCGCCAGCGGCCTGCGGCGCATCCTCAGACAACTGTCGGCGGAACGGAAACGACCGGCGATGGGCGTGTGTGCCCTGTGCGGGCATCTCGGCGCGAACGGCGCTCGGGCATATCAATGCCGCCTGCTGCAGGAGTCGCTGGCCCCGCCGGAGCTGGAGCAGATCTGCTCGCGCTTTGAGGACTGCGGGCGGCGCGCGTCCTAAGCAGCCTGTGGGAGCAACGCGAGTCGCGACCGTCTGAGCGGCCTGTGGGAGCGACGCAAGTCGCGACTGCCCTCAGGCTGAGAACGACGACCCGCAGCCGCAGGTGGTGGCCGCGTTCGGATTGCGGATCACGAAGCGCGCACCTTCCAGGTCGTCCTTGTAGTCGATCTCGGCGCCCGCCAGGTACTGAATGCTCATCGGATCGACCACCAGCGTCACGCCCTGATTCTCGACGCGCGTGTCGCCGTCTTCGAGGTTGTCATCGAAGGTAAAGCCGTACTGGAAGCCGGAACAGCCGCCGCCCGAAACGAAAACCCGCAGCTTCAGGTTCGGGTTGCCCTCGTCGGCGATCAACTGAGCCACTTTGGTGGCCGCCGCGCTGGTGAACACCAGGGTCGGTGCCCCGGGGGTCGCAGAGTTTCCGTCCATAATGCAATTCACGTTAGCCGCCCGCCGGCGGCACTGTCAAGGTAGTTCGGTTTCGCTACTATGTGCCGCAGGTTACGGCATAGGACCATAATGGTGACGGGTGCCGTATCTTTCAATGGCAGGTACGTCCGGTGGGCGAGATGGCGGAGGATCGCAGCTTTCGTTTGGCAGTCCCGGACGCGGTCCTGGCCGCATGGGGGCTGGCCGGCGCAGCGCTCAGCGCGCTCGGCAATGGCCTCATTAATCACACCTTGCTGGCCAGCCCGGCCGGCGGCGAGCCGCTGGTGCTGCAACGGCTTCATCGCATCTTTACCGCCGAGGTCAACGAGGACATCGACGCCGTAACGCGGCACCTGGCCGCGCAAGGGCACACCACGCCGCGGCTGGTGCCGACGCTGGCCGGGCGGCTGTGGCTCGATCACGACGATGGCATATGGCGGGCGCTGACCTATGTGCCGGGGGTGAGCCTCGACGCGCTCGACGATGTTAACCAGGCGTGCGAGGCCGGCGCGTTGCTCGGGCGATTTCATCGCGCGCTCGGCGGGCTGCAGCACCGCTTCAGGCACGCGCGGACTGGTGTGCACGATACCGCGCGGCACCTGGCGAATCTGCGCACCGCGCTCGATCAGAATCGCGCGCACCCGCGCTATGCCGAAATCGCGCCGCTTGGCGAACGCATTTTCGCGATGGCCCGGGATCTGCCACCGCTGCCCGCGGTGCCCGAGCGCGTCGTGCACGGCGATCCCAAGCTGAACAATATCCTGTTTACGCCGGATCGGGCGCGGGCGCTATGCATGATCGATCTCGATACGCTGACCCGCATGTCATTGCCGCTGGAACTGGGCGACGCGTTTCGCTCGTGGTGCAATCCGGCCGGCGAGGATTATGCGAAGGCGTGGTTTTCCCTGGACCTTTTCGGAGCGGCACTGGCGGGGTACGCGCGGGAGGCACGCGGCTTCATCACCCCGTCCGAATGGCAGGCCATTGTGCCGGCGACGCAGACCATCTGCGTGGAGCTCGCGGCGCGGTTCTGCGCGGACGCCCTGAACGAGACCTATTTCGGCTGGAACCCGCAACGCTTCGCCAGCCGCAGCGAGCACAATCAGGTGCGGGCCGAGGGGCAACTCGCTGCGGCGGAGTCGCTGCGGGCACAAGGCGGACCGGCTGAGGCAACGGTCTCGGCCGCATTCGCTTCCCACTGACACCAGCTCCGGATTCTGTCAATTGAGCGTTGCGTCGATACGGACCCTGCGCGATCTGCTCGATGCGGCAGCGGCGTGCGGCGACGCGCCGGCGGTGATTGCGGTACGCGACAGCGCCGCGCTGACCTTGCCCGGCGCCGAACTGTCGCGCCGTGCGCAGTCGCTGGCGACGCGGCTGCTGCGCGAGGGGGTGCGCCACGGCGAGCCGGTGATACTGCTCGGCCCGAACAGCATCGAGTGGATCGTCAGCTACTTCGGCATCCTCGTTGCGGGCGCGTTGCCGGTGCCGGTGGATTACCAGGCCGGCGCGCGCGACGTGGTGCACATCATCGGCGATTGCGGTGCGAAGCGGATATTCACCACCGCGCGCCACATCGAGATGCTGCGCGCGAACGGCGCGCCGGCGCTCGCGGTCACGCGGCTCGACCATCCCGAGACCTGGATGGAAGCCGCGCCCCGCGGCGGGAACGCTGAGCTGCCCGGCTTGTTGCCCCAATTGCAGCCAGATGACCTGGCCTCGCTGCTGTACACCTCGGGTACGACCGGGCTGCCGAAGGGCGTGCCGCTCACGCACCGCAATTTCACATCGAATGTGGTGGCGCTGGTGGCCACGCAGCTCGCCGGGCCCGAAGACCGCGTGCTGGTGCCGCTGCCGCTGCACCACTCGTATCCGTTTACCGTGGGATTGCTCGCGGGGCTTGCCAGCGGTGCCGCGGTGGTGCTGCCGGAGGGCGTCACGGGCCCGCAGCTGGTGCACGCGATCCGGAGCGCGGGCGTCACGATGCTGCTGGGTGTGCCGCGGCTCTATACCGCGCTACTTGCCGGCATCGAGGCGAAGGCCAGCGCCAGCGCGGCGGGTGGCTGGCTGTTCCGCCAGGCATTGTCCGTTTCGGCGGCGCTGGTCCGAGCCACCGGCGTGCGCATCGGCAAAGTTGTATTCGCGCGCGTTCATCGCGAGATGGGCCCGACGCTGCGGATACTGGGCTCGGGTGGCGCGCCGCTCGACCCGGCGACCGCCTGGCAACTGGAGGGCCTCGGCTGGGAAGTGCTGACCGGCTATGGTCTCACCGAGACCAGCCCGATTCTCACTTTCAACGTGCGCGGCCACGTGCGCCACGGCGCGGCCGGGCGCCCGGTGCCAGGCGTGGAAATCCGCATCGACGCGCCCGCCGGGCAGAGCTTCGGTGAGATTCTCGCGCGCGGGCCCAACGTATT
>CAYOFE010000121.1:0-8475 GCA_964403135.1 uncultured Chromatiaceae bacterium
TATGCGGTGGTCCTCGTCGATAGTCATCACGCCGAACTCGCGCGCACGTTCCAGCGGCACTGGGATTGCGCCGACGGTGATGTCGGCGGCGTGCTCGACATGAAAGGCGATCATCGGGCCGTAGTCCATCTTGTAGACGTGGTCGCCCGCGAGCACCAGCACAAGGTCCGGGTGATAGGCTTCGATGATGTCGAGGTTCTGGTATACCGAGTCGGCGGTGCCTCGATACCAGACCTCGCCGATTTGCTGCTGGGCAGGCACCAGCTGTACAAACTCGCCGAGCTCGCCGCGCAGGTAGCCCCAGCCGCGCTGGATGTGCTGGATCAGCGAGTGCGCCTTGTACTGGGTCAGCACCAGGATCTGGCGGATGCCGGAGTTGACGCAGTTCGACAGCGAGAAGTCGATGATCCGGTACTTGCCGCCAAAAGGCATGGCGGGCTTGGCGCGGTTGCGCGTCAGGTCCTTGAGGCGCTCGCCGCGTCCGCCGGCCATGACAATGGCCATGGTGCTTTTGGTCAGTTGGCTGACGAAGCGGCCGGACTTTCTGGGTTTCATGATATTGTCACCGGCTTGTCATAATGCAGTATAACCTGCGATTTTTTCAGGTGCATTACTCCTCTTGGCGATGCCACACGATGATCTCGGCCTGCCCGCGACGGACCTGGCCAGTCCGGAGGTAGCCGCGCTGCTCGCGGGCCGCCTGCATGACCCGTTTCGCGTGCTTGGCCGGCACCCGCTGCCGGACGGGCGGGTGGTGGTGCGGGTGTTTCGCCCGGCGACGGTGGAGGTCAGCCTTCCGGTGAGCGGCGGGAAGTTCTCGCGCGTCGGAGCGAGCGACATCTTCGAGTGGGTTGGCGCTGCGGTGCAGTTGCCGGCGCGATATCGCGTGCGCTGGCGCACCGATCGCGGCGATGAGCGCGAGCAAGCCGATCCGTACTGTTTCCCGCCGTTGCTCGACGAAAACGAGCTCTACGCCTTCGGTCGCGGTGAGCACTGGCATGCCTGGTGGCTGCTCGGCGCCCACGTCGTGACCGCCGACGGAGTCGAGGGCGTGCGCTTCGCGGTGTGGGCGCCGGAGGCGGAACGCGTCAGCGTGGTTGGCGATTTCAACGGTTGGGATGGACGCTGCCACCCGATGCGCTCGCGCGGCGGTTCCGGTGTGTGGGAGTTGTTCATTCCCGGGCACGGCGCCGGGCAGGTCTACAAATACGAGATACGTAATCGCGCCAGCGGCGCACTGCTGTTGAAGGCCGACCCTTACGGCCGGATGAAAGAGCCGCGGCCGTCCACGGCCTCGATTGTCTGCGCGCCGTCCCGTTACGAGTGGGGCGACGATTCCTGGCTGAGCGCGCGCGCCCGCCACGACTGGCTGCATGCGCCGATGTCCGTGTACGAGGTGCACCTGGGTTCGTGGCGTCGGCGGCAGGACGGCGGTTTTCTGAATTATCGGGAGATCGCCGATCAACTGGCCGAGTACGTGCGCGAACTCGGCTTCACGCACGTCGAACTGTTGCCGGTTACGGGGTATCCACTCGATGAGTCGTGGGGCTACCAGCCGACCGGCTATTTCGCGCCGACCCGCCGCCATGGCGACCCCGATGACTTGCGTTACCTGGTTGACCGGCTGCATCAGGCCGGCATCGGCGTGTTGCTCGACTGGGTGCCAGGTCATTTTCCCAAAGACGAGCATGGACTGGCGCGTTTCGACGGTAGTGCGCTCTACGAGTATCCCGATCCGCGCAAGGGCGAGCATGCCGACTGGGGCACGCTGGTGTTCAACTACGACCGCAACGAGGTGCGCAGCTTCCTGTTGTCGAGCGCGCTGTACTGGCTCAAGGAATATCATTTCGACGGCCTGCGCGTCGATGCCGTGGCGTCGATGCTGTATTTGGACTATTCGCGCAAGCCGGGCGAGTGGGCACCGAACGTGCATGGCGGCAATCAGAATCTCGAGGCGGTGGCGTTCCTGCGCCGCCTGAACGAGCTCACGCATCGCGAGTGCCCGGGGACGGTCACTGTTGCGGAGGAATCAACTGCCTGGCCCGGCGTGTCGCGCCCGGTGGACCACGGTGGCCTGGGCTTTTCCATGAAATGGAACATGGGCTGGATGCATGACACTCTCAAGTACATGCAGTTCGATCCCGTGCACCGGCGCTACCACCATGACCGGCTGACGTTCGGTCCGCTGTACGCCTTCACCGAGAATTTCGTCCTGCCGCTGTCGCACGACGAGGTAGTGCACGGCAAGGGCTCGTTGCTCGGCCGGATGCCGGGCGATCCATGGCAGCGTTTCGCCAACCTGCGCCTGCTGCTGGCCTTCCAGTGGACCTTTCCCGGCAAGAAGCTGCTGTTCATGGGTGGGGAGATCGCCCAGCCGGGGGAGTGGGATCACCGCGGCTCTCTGCCATGGCACCTGCTGCACGAGCCATGGCACGGCGGCATGCGGGCGCTGGTTGCGGACCTGAATCGAGTTTACCGCGAGCACGCGGCGCTGCACCGATTCGATTTCGAGTCGCGTGGGTTCCAGTGGCTGCGCTGGGACGACGCGGACCATTCGATCATTGCCTATCTGCGCCGCGAGGAGGACAGCGAAATCGCGGTGGCGCTGAATTTCACTCCCGTGCCGCGGCATGGCTATCGCCTCGGCGTGCCGCGGCCGGGCCCCTACCGTGAGATCCTCAATTCGGATTCCCGTTTCTACGGCGGCAGCGATCTCGGCAATCCGCTGCAGCTGCATACCGACGATATTCCCTGGATGGGGCAGCCGCACTCTGTCGTGGTGACGCTGCCGCCGCTGGGCGGGATCATGCTGAAGCGATGCTGAGCGGAGCCGCCCGGTGAGGTGCGTTGTGGGAATGATCTGCGCGATCGTGCTGGCGGCGAACTGGCCGGTCAGCGCCGAGGTGCCCCCGCCGACCCCGTCCGCCCCGGACCACGGCGCGTTATCCGGCTGGAACAGCAGTGCTTTGCCCGCAGGCCTCTCCCCCGAGGAATACCGCGACATCGAGATCTTCCGCCGCGCCGCGGCCTCGACCGTGTACATCACCAGCATCGCCTATCAGCGCGACCTGTTCTCGTTTGACATCGCCGAGATTCCCCAGGGCACCGGCAGCGGCTTCGTATGGGATGACGAGGGGCACATCGTGACCAACTATCATGTCATCGAGGCCGGGCAGAAGTTCGCTGTGACGCTTTCCGACCAGTCGGAGTACCAGGCCGAGGTGGTGGGCGTGGCGGCCGACAAGGATATCGCCGTGCTCGACATCGACGCCCCGGCGCAGAAGTTGCAGCCGCTGCCGATCGGTGCATCGCGCAGCCTGCTGGTCGGCCAGCGCGTACTCGCCGTGGGGAATCCCTTCGGCTTCGACCACACGCTCACGGTGGGGGTGGTCAGCGGCCTCGGCCGGGAACTGACTTCGCCCTCGGGGCGTCGCATCCGCGACGTGATCCAGACCGATGCCGCCATCAATCCCGGCAACTCCGGCGGACCATTGCTCGACTCGCGCGGGCGGCTGATCGGCATGAACACTGCCATTTTCTCGCCGAGCGGGGCTTCGGCCGGCATCGGTTTTGCCGTGCCCGTGGACACGGTGGCGCGGCTGGTGCCACAGCTGATTCGCCGCGGCCGCATCAGTCAGCCCGGAATCGGCGTGGCGTTCCTTCCGGACAACTGGGCGCGGCGTTACGGCATCAACGGGGTGGTCCTGCGGCAGATCGCGGCCGGCTCCCCGGCCGCCTCAGCCGGGCTTGAAGCGGCCGCCGTGGATCGGCGTACGGGGCGCATTGACCTGGGCGATGTGATCGTCGCGGCCAACGGCAAGGCGGTGCGCGAGATCAACGACCTGCTCGATGTTTTCGACGATGTCGGCATCGGCGGCCAGGTGACGTTGCGTGTCGAGCGCAACGGGCGCGCGCGCAATGTGCAGGTGAATCTGGTGGAAATGCGCTGAGAATGGCGGGCGCGCTGAACACGGCGGAGCCGGTCACCATCCGGGCAATGTGCCCCTCGGATCGCGCAGCGGTCCGCGAGATCAATCGTCTGGCCTTGCGCATGGACGAGCCGGGCACCTTCGAGAGGCTGCTGGGCTCGCTTGCGGATGCGCGCGCGCTGGTGGCGCAGGATGCCGCGGGGCAGGTGATCGGCCATGTCATTTTCACGCCGGTGCTGGCCGGGCCGCCGGGTATGGAGGTCTCCGGCATGGGGCTTGGTGAGCTCGCGGTGCTGCCTTCCCGCCAGCGCCGGGGTATCGGCGCGGCGCTGGCCCGCGCGGGCCTCGACCAGCTGCGGCAGGCAGGTTGCCGGTTCGTGATCGTCGTTGGCCACGCAAGCTATTACCCGCGCTTCGGTTTCGTGCCGGGCGCGCGGCTCGGCCTGCGCTGCCAGTGGCCGAAGGTGCCAGATGAAGCCTTCATGGCGCTTTACCTCGACCCGCAGGCGATGCGCGGTGTCGCTGGGGTGGCGCGGTTTCGCGATATTCCCTGAGAGCGCAGGGAGGGCCTACTCGGGCCACGCCTCCAGCACCACGACCGAGCGCGGGCCGACGCGGTAGTCGCTGCCGGTGAGCCGCTCCTGCTGCTGTGGCGGGGAAATGTCCTGCGGTGCGGGCAGCGAGGTGTCCAGCGCGCGAAACCACACGCCGCCGGGAACTTCCGGTAACGGCAGCGACCGGGGCATTGCTCCCATGTTCATCATCACGTGCAGGGCGGGTTCCGCTTCGTCGCGGCCCGCGAGCGTAAAGGCGAGCACGCGCGCGGCCGGGTTGTTCCAGTCGGGCGGCGCGAGCGTCTCGCCGTACCAGCGGATGTCGGGCAAGCCGTCGCGCCTGGTGCCGGGGCTGCCGGTCAGAAAGCGACGGCGGCGCAGCGAGCGGTGCCTGCGGCGCAGGTGGATCACCTCGCGCACGAAGCGCAGGAATGCGGCATTGGACTCGGCCAGGGTCCAGTCGAGCCAGCTCAGCTCGTTGTCTTGGCAGTAGGCGTTGTTGTTGCCGCGCTGGGTACGCAGCATCTCGTCGCCCGCAAGCAGCATCGGCACGCCCTGCGACAACATCAGCAGTGCAATGAGGTTCCGCGCCTGGCGGTGCCGCAGTTCGATGATCGCGGTATCGCCGGTCGGGCCCTCGATACCGCAGTTCCAGCTCAGGTTCTCGGTCAGCCCGTCGCTGTTGTGCTCGCCGTTGGCCTCGTTGTGTTTGCGGTCGTAGCTGACCAGGTCGTTGAGCGTGAAGCCGTCATGGCAGGTGACGAAATTGATGCTGTTGATCGGCAGCCGGCCGCTGCCCGCGTACAGGTCGCTGCTGCCGGCGAGCCGCGAGGCGACCTCGCCGAGCAGGCCGGCATCGCCGCGCACGAAGCGGCGCAGCGAGTCGCGGTAGCGGCCATTCCATTCCGCCCAGCGGAAGCCCGGAAAATCGCCGACCTGGTACAGCCCCGCAGCGTCCCACGCCTCGGCGATCAGGCGCGTGTGCGCCAGCACCTCGGAGAACTCGATGTTCCACAGCACCGGGGCGTGGTACATGGGCCGGCCGTCCTCGCCGCGGGCGAGCACACTCGCCAGGTCGAAACGGAAACCGTCGACGTGCATCTCGCGCACCCAGTACTCCAGGCACTGCACCAGGTAGCGCGCCACCAGCGGATGGTTGCAGTTGATGGTGTTGCCGCAGCCGGAGAAATTGCGATACCGGCGGCGGTCGTGCGGGTCGAGGTGATAGAAGATCTCGTTGGCGAAGCCCTTGAAGCTGATCACCGGGCCGGTTTCGCCGCCTTCGGCAGTGTGGTTGAAAACCACGTCGAGAATCACGCCGATGCCGGCACGGTGCAGCGCCTTGACCATGTCGCGAAACTCGCGCCGGCCATCGGCAGTGGCGCAGTACGGCGGGTGCAGCGCGAAAAACCCGTATGGACTGTAACCCCAGTAATTACCGTGACCGAGTGCTGCCGTGGCGGCCGGTACGTCCTGCACGTCGAAGGCCATTACCGGCATCAGTTCGATGTCGGTGATGCCGAGGCTCTGCAGGTAGGGAATTTTCTCCACTACGGCCTGAAACGTGCCGGGGCTGCCGACGCGGGCACTGGCGTGGCGGGTGAAGCCGCCGACGTGCATCTCGTAGATGATGCTGTCTTCGAGTCGGTGGTTGAGCGGAACATCGCCTTCCCAGTCGTAAGGCTCATCGGCGAGCACCTGCGCTCGCATGCTGACGTTGCCATCGCGGAAACGTGAGGCAAGTTCGCGATTCCACAGCCGTGCGCTGACCGCCCGTGCCCAGGGATCGAGCAGCTCGCGGCTGGCATCGAAGCGCAAGCCGGTGCGTGCGGTATCGCCTGGGCCATCGACGCGCCATGTGTACCACAATCCCGGCCGCGCGCCCTCGACCAGCACGTGCCAGAAGAAGAACGTGCGGTTGTGCACCGGGTCGAGCTCGATCACCTGCAGCGGCGTGCGGTCGGCGGCATCCCGATACAGCACCAGCGACACGGCCGTCGCATGCCGGCTGAATACCGAGAAGTTGACGCCGCCGGCGTTGACCGTGGCGCCGGCCGGAAAACTCTCGCCGGACCGCGCCAGGTAGGGCCCGGTGCCGCGTGCAAGGGTCGTTGCGTTCGCAGCTACAACCAACGCATCAGTCCGGTTTCGTAGGGATGTGTCAGGCAGCGGTGCTGGGGCAGGGCGCGCACTTCGAAGCGCAGCGCCCCGCACCATGGCGCATTCAGCGCCAGGCGATAGCGGCACTCGCCCCCGGCGCCGGTCTCGCCGAGCGGCGCGAACGGTGCGACAAACACTGCGTCGTTGCCGACATAGCGCATGCCGTCTTGCGCGCGGCCGTGCTGCGCGTATTGCTTCACTGGCACCGTGACCTGCGAGCACACCTCGCGATGCACCACGCACTCCACGCGCACGTCCTGCGGCGTAAGCCCGTTAAGTTGCACCGATACCTCGATGGGCACGCTGGTATCGAAATCCACTCCCGCGGGCGCCCCCTCGGTCAGCCGCAGGCTCACGCCGGACCAGGCCGCGCGCACGCGCGCCTTCCAGTCGGCCAGCTCGCGAGCAGCCGCATGGCTGTTCGCGCCGATTTCGCGCGCCTGCCGCGCCGCTGGCCCGTAAAAGCAGCAGGCGTAGTCGTGCAGCACGCGGTTGCTGTTGAAGTGCGGCAGTACCGATGCCATGGAACGCTTGCACAGTTCCACCCAGCCCGGCGAGTAGCCGAGCTTGTCGTCGCGCCCGTAGTAAAGCGGTATCACGTCGTCCTGCAGAATCTCGTACAGCGTGCGGGCGTCCTGCCGGTCGCGCTCGCTGTCGTCACGGTGGTTCGCCGCCGGAGGAATTGCCCAGCCGTTGCTGCCGTCATAGCCCTCGGCCCACCAGCCGTCGAGTACGCTCAGATTCACAGTGCCGTTGATGGCGGCCTTCATGCCGGAGGTGCCGCTCGCTTCCATCGGATAGATGGGATTGTTCAGCCACACGTCCACGCCGGAGGTGAGCAGGCTGCCGAGGTCGATGTCGTAGCCTTCCACCAGCAGGATCTTGCCGAAGAACTCCGGAAGATTCGCGACACGGTGCACCTCCTGCATCAGCCGCTGGCCCGGCTCGTCGGCCGGATGTGCCTTGCCCGCGAAAATGAACACCACGGGGTGCTCGTCGCTGTCGACGATTTCTTTCAGCCATCCCAGGTCGCTGAGCAGCAGCGTGTGGCGCTTGTAGGTGGCGAAACGCCGTGCGAAACCGATGGTCAGTACGTCCGGGTTCTCCGGGTCGAGGAATTTCAGCAGCCGGTGGATGTGCGCGCCGCTGACCCGGTTGCGCGAGTGCTGGCGCTCCAGCCGGCTGCGCAACGCATTCAGCATCTCGCTTTTCACGCGTTGCTTCACGTACCAGAACCGGCCGTCCGGGATGTCGAGGATATTGTTCATCAGCATCCGGTCCATCAGTTCGTAACGCCAGGAGGCGCCGAGGTGCTGATCGAGCAGTTCCGCCCATTCCTGGCGCATGAAGGTCGGCACGTGCACGCCGTTGGTGACGTAGCCGACCGGGTTTTCCTCCGGACGCAGGTCCGGCCACGCCTGGGCAAGGATCTGCGAGGACACTCCACCGTGAATCCGGCTGACGCCATTGATGCCGCGCGCCACCGATACGGCGAGCCGCGTCATGTTGAATTGGTGATCGCTGTCACCGTGGGAGCCAAGCCGGAGGAATACGTCCTCGGCGATGCCGAGTTCGCGGATGAAATCGTGGAAATACTTCAGCACCAGATCGCGTGGGAACACGTCGTGCCCGGCCGCTACCGGCGTGTGCGTGGTGAATACCGTGCTGCATGCCACCGCTTCGATCGCGGCCGGAAAGGCCAGCCCCTGTGCGACGAGTTCTCGGATGCGCTCGACGCCGAGAAACGCCGGATGCCCCTCGTTGATGTGCCATACCGTCGGGGCGAAGCCCGCGGCGCGCAGCGCGCGCACGCCGCCGATGCCGAGCACGAT
>CAYOFE010000122.1:0-8355 GCA_964403135.1 uncultured Chromatiaceae bacterium
GCCGAGACCTGCAGTCCCGAACGGCCGAGGGGCTTGTAATCCATGGGCGTGCTCCTTGATGAACCGTCGCTGACCCCGGCGCCGGGCTTCAGGCTCGCTTCGGTCGCGACCGATGTCGCTCCTACACCTTGCGCGTGCGCTCCGCGGCGATCGAGATCTGCGGATACCACGTCTGTTCCGTACGCTTACCGCGGCGGTCGAGCTGCATGATCACGGCGTCAATCAGGAACGGCCGCCCGTCGCGCAGCACCTCGCGCGCCTTCTTCAGCGCCTTGCGCAGTTCATCGGGTCGGGTGGCGGTGGCGGCGGGAATGTCGAAGCTGCGCGCCAGTCCCGCAAAATCCACCAGCGGCTTGCCGAGATACCCCGTAATGTCCTTCCACAGGTGGCGGGTGTCCTGGTTGCGTACCAGCGGCGAGAGCATCTCGATGCGGTTGCGTTCGTTGTCGTAGCTGCGGTTATTCATGATGACGATCAGCACCGGGATGTCGTAGCGCGAAGCGGTCCACAGCGACTCGACCTGTCCGAACAGGAAGGCGCCATCGCCGACCAGGCAGGCAACCTGCCGGTCGGGCTCGGCCATCTTCACGCCGAGGGCCGCCCCCACGCCCCAGCCGAGCGCAAACCCGGTGGTCTGGCCGATCAGCCGCTTCTTGCCACGGCTGAAGTCCAGCCAGTCGTAGGGCGTGCGGTAGTCGAGCTCCGGCACGATGATCGCATCGGGATCGAGCGCCTGTTCCAGCTCGTCAGAGACGCGCTCCCACGACATCGGGCTGGCGTCCCAGTTTTCCTTCGCCGCCTCGCGACGCGCTGCCTGCGCCTTGGCCGAGGCATCGCGCGCTGCCGCCAGGCGGGGCTCGGCGATCGAGCGCAACCGCTCGTCGGTGGCCATGCTGCGCACCGCATCGGTCAGCGCCGTGATGGTCTCCTTCAATCCTGCGGCGAGCGCGATGTCGACCGGCTGTACGCTGGCGATGGCGTCGATCTCCACACGCGCATGGATGGTCCTGGCGCTTCGCGGCACCGGCGCGGTGATGATGGATGGCTCCGGCATCGGCGCCCCGAGGTTCAGCACCACGTCCTGGCCGCCGGCCGCACGCGGGAAGCCGAGGCCATAGAAGCCGCCGAACAGCGCGTCACTGAACGGCACGTCGCCGTACACGCTGAGGCCCTGCGTGACCGTCACGCCGAGCAGCTCGGCCAGAGTCATCAGCTCCTCGTTGGCGCGCGCCCGGGTGACTTCGCCGCCGGCGATAATCAGCGGCTTCTTCGCCCCGAGCAGCAGGCGCGCTGCCGCTTCCACAAGGTCCGTGCGCGGCCGCATCTCGGCTGGCACCCTGAAGCGGTCCTGCGGATAGATGAGCTGCTCGACATTCGGCTCGCCGAGCACCTCGTTCGGAAAGCGGATGTGCACCGGGCCGCCCGGCGGCGTCTGCGCCACCTTGATGGCGCGGCGCACCATTTCGCTGATCTGCGAGACCTTATCCACCTGCCAGCGCCACTTGGTGAACTCCACGGTCGGCGCCAGCCAGTCATCCATCTGCTCGAAACCATTGCGCCCCGGGTACTCGCTGCCCGGCCCGTCGGCGAACACCACCACCGCCGAACGGTCTTTCCATGCATTGTAAAGATTGTTCAGTGTGCTCGGTATCGCCACCCCGGGCACGAACAGCGCCGTGGACTGCAGGCTGGCCAGTTCGTATCCCTGCGCCATGCTGGTCGCCTGAGACTCCGCCACCGAGAGAATCATGCGCACGTCGGGACGCAGCGTGATGGCATCGAAAAACGGCGACATGCCGGTGGCGGTGGTGCCGAAGACATTGCGTATGCCTGCTGCCCGCAAGGTTTCGACAAAAATCTCCGCACCCGTGCCCTTCACCGCCACGCCCTCGGCGGGCGGCGGCAGCGCCATGGGCGCGAGCGCTACGGCCACGGCGTCGGCCGCCGTCATCGAAAAGCCTATGGCCGCAAGGCCGCGGGCAAAATCGCGCCGCGAAATCTCGCCGTCGACCAGTTGCTTCATCAGCTCGCGCATGGCCCATGCTCCTCCGTCAGGACATTCAGACCCCGATCATACGAGCCGCCGCGCAAGAGCGCCGCGGTTGCGCGCCCCTCAGCCGCCGCCATCGGCGTCGCGGCGGTAGATCTCCACGCGGTTGGCGATCGGCGCCGCCTGCATCAGGAAAGTGTAGATCGCGCTCAGGTCGTCGTCGGTCATGTCCGCGTAGCGGGTCCAGGACATCAGGCTGTTCAGATCGCCGCTACGCACCGGAATCAGCCCGCCCGGCCCCTGGTAGCGGCGGAATCGCGCAATGAAGTCATCGCGCGACCACCCACCGATGCCGGTCTCGCGATCCGGCGTGATATTGGCGGCGCTCACCACGAACCCGGGCATCGGGAACTCATGGCCCCCGGCAAGCATCAGCTCGGGCACGCTCCGCTGCGTGTCGTCGACCGGGGTGTGGCACCAGATACAGCCGCCGATGGTCGCCAGGTAGCGCCCGTAATCCACCGGATCCGCGCGATTCACGGCGCGCGGCTCGGCGGGCTTCGGAATCGAATTTACGATCAGGTTCAGCGGAAAGTTCAGGCGCTGATCCGGCACATCGTTTGCAATCGGCTCGAGCGTGCGCAGATAGGCGATGATCGCGAGTACGTCCTGCTCGGGCATGAACCGGTAGGCGTCATAGGGCATCAGGGGGAACAGCGCGCTGCCATTCGGCCTCAGGCCGCCGGTAATGGCGCGGTGCAATTCGCCGTCGCTCCAGTCCCCGATCGCCGCCGGGGTAATGTTTTTCGATACCACGACGCCTGGGAGCCCGGTGCTCTCGTCGAATCGCTCCCCGCCCTTGCCAAGTGTCCCCGGCGCGAGCGGGCCGGAGAAATAGCTCCAGTCGCGCGTGGAATGGCAGTCCATGCACACGGCGACGTGATTGGCCAGGTAGCGGCCGCGCTCGACAGCGGCTGAATCCGCTGGCGCCTGGATATCCTGCACCGGGATGTCGCGCGGCAAGATCATGCCGAAATAGACGAAGAACCCGACCGTGCCGAACAGCACGATGACCAACGCCGCGAGCAGCAGCCTGCGAATCATTGTTGTTCTTCCCCCCAGGGGCAGGACCGGTGCGCGCCTGCCGCAACCGGTCCGTCATTCTCGTTTGCCACGCGATTCAGTTGCAATACGTCCGCCCGATCGGCGCGGGTGCCGCTTGGCAACCATGCTGTTACAATCGCCGCGGTTCTTCCGACATTCGGCCAGGCCCTCGGCGCACCCGTACCAGTGCCAGCGGCAAGGTAGTCGCCGCAATGGTCAGGCCAGCGTGGCAGGTCCGCGTCACCTGGGGAGGATGCGCCACCGTGGGGACGGCGAGCGCGGCGGGCGGGAAGGCCGGCGAACACCCGGCCTTCCCGCCCGGCATTAACACCCGGGACGGACTGGCGCTTCACGCCTGCGGCAGAAAACCGCATCGGCCGTTGCGAAGCGCCGGTGCAGTCCAGAAGGTATTAATGTTATAACAATAACTTTCTCAGGCGCCCGGTGCCATGGGGGGAAACATGTCCGCAGCGCTCATTTCTGCTAATGCCTCGCGTGACCGCGAAGGTCGTGCATTCCTGCAATCGCCGCGCCTGGCTGCCGCAGCGGGCGTGACGCTCGCCGCCACACTCGCTGTGCCGGTTTTTATGATCCCGGTCACCGGGTGGGCGCAGATCGAGGAAATCGTCGTCACCGCGCGCAAGCGCGAGGAGGCACTTACTGACGTTCCACTGTCAGTGGAAGCATTCAGTGGCGACGACCTGCAGGAAAAAGGGCTCGACGATATCGCGGCCCTCGCCTCACAGTCGGCCGCCGTCAAGTTTGACATCGGCGCATCCCGCAGCGACACGCGGCTCTCGATCCGCGGCCTGTCGCCCACCCGCGGGCGCCAGAACGCAGCGATCCTCGTCGACGGCCTCGACGTGTCGAGCGAGTCGGTCACCTCGTCGGGTGGCTCAATTCTGCTGAACCAGAAACTGCTGTCCCTGCAGCGCGTGGAGTTTCTCAAGGGCCCGCAGGTCGCCCTGTGGGGCCGCAGCGCATTCAACGGCGCGGTGAATTTCGTGACCAAGGATCCGCCCGACGAGCTTGCCGGGGAGTTCGGCATCGACGGCAACGAGGAAGACCAATTCTCGGCGCGTGGCGAGATTGGCGCGCCGGTATTCGGCGACAAGCTCGGCGTGATGCTTACCGGCAGCTGGTGGGACGATGACGGCTTCTACCAGAACGCGGCGACAGGAGGGGACCTCGGCGGCGAGGAAGGCTATGGCTTCGCGCTGAAAACCAAGTCCGATTTCGGCAACGGCTTTACCGTCAAGACGCGTGCCGAGTATAACCACTACGAGTACCGGCCGTCGGCCGAGGCTTTCATCGGCTTTAATTCCCTGTTGACTCAGCCGGCTGCCGCGCTGGCAGAAAACCCCGACGTGCCGAGTCCGCGCAACCCCGACAATCCCGCCGCAGGCACGATCTACCCCGGCGGCGGAACGCCGGCATTGTTCTGCCTGCCGGACCTGCTGCCGCCAGACGACCCGAACAACCCCAACGAAGTCGTGGACCGGCTGCTCAACCGGACACTGATCGATCAATACGCATCGCTCAGCACCGACCCGTCGAATCCGATCATCGGCGATGGTCCCCACTGCCAGAAGCTGGTCACCACCTATAGGGGCAAGGTCCCTGATGGCGATGCAATCAAGGCACGCCTTGCCACCGATCCCTTCCGACAGCAGGACTACGAGGGCATCGACGGCGACACGTTGCGCTTTTCCGTGCAGGTGCAGTGGGAACTGGAGCGGGGCCTGTTCACGTCGTGGACCGGGTATACGGATGACGACAACTCGGAAACCCAGGATAGCGGCAAGTACGCCAACATCGACCCGACCAGTCCGTTTGGCAATGCGAATGTCAATCTGTTCCACAACGACAACACCAAAACCACTGAGCAGTTACAGCAGGAACTGCGCTACGCGACCAGGTTCGACGGCCCGATCAACGTCACGCTCGGCGGCAATTTCTGGTCCGAAAACGTGGAAAACGGCCTGATGTCCCTGACGATGCAGTCCTCGGGCAGTTACTGCTTCTATTCGGGCCTGGTGCCCGAGAACGCCAATCAGAACGACGGCCTGCTGCTCGGCGCCGCGGGTTGCCCCGGCTACACCAGCCTGCCGATTGCGCCGTTCGTTGCCGGAGGCGGGAACTTCGGCGATGGCACGCCTTACGAGGGCGCCGTGCCCTACCTGCGCTCGGTGCCGATCGAACGCGACACGAAGCACCGCTCGATCTACGGCATGCTCGAGTTCCAGACCAGCGACACCACCAAGCTGACGCTGGAGGGCCGCTGGAGCTACGAGGATCTCACGGTTACAGGGCCATTCGTCCTGAACCCCTTTACCAGCAGCGGCCCGGGAAGCTGGTCCATCTGCGGCGCCCCGGGCAAGCCGTGTGACCTCAACTACTTGTTCCATGCCCCCGGCACCATCACCAGCCGCGGCGGGCCGTTCTGGAGCCAGTCAAACTTCCAGGCCAGCCCGGAGTTCGGCGGATATGACGGCTGGGTACCCAACCGGCCGGCAGCCTCGTCCGGCCCCGGCGCTGAACTCACTCAGCTCGAGGCAATCGACCCGGTGTGTTTATCCGACCCCGCCGTCCAGGCACGCATCGCTGCCGTGACCGACGGCGACCCGAACACCCAGGAACCATTCGATTTCTTCCAGCCTTACTGCGTGGGTAACTTCAAGCGCCAGGACCAGTGGTTCTCGCCGAAGATCACGATGGACTGGAAGGTCAACGACTCGAGCCTGCTGTATGCGTACTGGTCACGCGCGGAGAAGCCCGGCGGTTTCGCGCTGTTCACCATCGGCAGCGCGTTCATGCGCCGCGACCAGGCGGAATACGCCCCGGAAATCATGGACGTTTACGAGATCGGCGGTAACACGACGATTTTCGATCAGACCCTGTTCCTGAGCGGCGCCATTTACTTTAACGACTACACCGACAAGCAGGTGCTGGTGAATGCGCTCGCTTTTGATGGCCGGCCGGTATCGCGCATCGACAATGCCGGCGCCGAGCTCTGGGGTGGGGAGCTCTCCTTCCAGTGGCGGCCAATGACCGAGTTCCTCGGTGGCTCATGGGGAGTCAATGGCAGTTATCTATACACTCATGGGGAATATACCGATTTCACCGAGGTGACCTCGAGCGAGAGCAAAATTGCCATCAACGGCGCGTGCGAGCAGGCCGAGCTCTCGCGCACGGTCAACACCGTTTCCGGCCCGGTTACCGTGACCCGCGCGGCATGCCGCATCAACTGGAACGGCAACAAGTTCGAGCGCGCGCCGGAGCATTCCCTGGTCGGCGGCGTTACTTACACCCGGCCGATCAGTGACGAGCTGGAGTTTTTCAGCGGTCTCGACGCGCAATGGAAGGACGAGCAGTACATCGAATTCGAGAACGAATCGCAGCTCGATGCATACTGGAATCTCGACTTCCGTACCGGCGTACGCGCCCCGCAATGGGAAGTGATTGCCTACGTCACCAACCTGCTCGATGACGATACGATTCGTTCGGCGAGCTCGCAGCCGGGTCTCTCCTGCTGTTTTGTGCTCGGAGTGGCCACCGACCCGAGCAATATCAATGGAACTGTCGGCAGCACCGCCGAGGTGCCGAGCCCGAAGGCGGCGTTCCTGCCGCCACCGCGCATTATCGGGCTTCGCGCCACCTACAAATTCGGCGCTTACTAGAATTTTCGTGGGAGCGACGCGAATCGCGACTTGCGTCGCTCCCACGGAGGCGCCATCGGCAAGGGCCCTCAGCCGCCTGGCGAATACCCCAGCACCGCCTTCAGCTCGACGTACCCTTCCAACCCGAACTCGCCCCACTCGCGGCCGGTGCCGGACTGCTTGAAGCCGCCGAACGGAGCGTTCAGCCCCATCTCGGCGCCGTTCAGGTGAATCATGCCGGCGCGCAGCTGCTCGGCCACGCGCCGCACCTGCGCGAGATCGCTGCCCGAGACGTAGGCCGCCAGGCCGTACGGCGTGTCGTTGGCGATGCGGATGGCATCGGCCTCGTCGCGGTACGGGATAAGCGCAATGACGGGCCCGAAAACCTCCTCGCGGGCGATGGTCATGTCGTTACGCACCTGCGCGAACACGGTCGGCCGCACGTAGTACCCGCGTGACAGGCCTGGCGGCCGGCCGAGACCGCCGATGACGAGCCGGGCCCCCTCGTCGATGCCGGCGCGGATCAGGCGCTGGATCTTGTCAAACTGATGCTGGCTCGCCACGGGCCCGATAGAGCTGGCCGGATCACGCGGATCACCAGGCTTGACGCTGGCCGCCGCCGCGCGCGCGATCTCCGCCGCACGATCGTGTAAATACGCCGGCACCAGCATCCGTGACGGCGCGTTGCAGGACTGGCCACTGTTACTGAAGCATTCCAGCACCCCTTCCCGCACGGCGTGCTCGAGCACCTGATCATCGAGGATGATGTTCGGCGATTTACCGCCGAGTTCCTGGTGCACGCGCTTGACGGTGTCGGCCGCCGCCCTGGCCACGGCGATACCGGCCCGCGTGGAGCCGGTGAACGACACGAGGTCCACATCCGGATGCGCGGCGATCGCCGCACCGACCGTCGGGCCGTCGCCATTGACGAGATTGAAAACGCCCACCGGTGCGCCCGCCTCATGCATCACTTCGGCGAACAGCACCGCCGACAGCGGTGCGATCTCGCTCGGCTTCAGCACCATGGTGCACCCCGCGCCGAGTGCGGGCGCGACCTTGCAGGCGACCTGGTTGATCGGCCAGTTCCACGGAGTGATCAGGCCGCACACGCCAACGGGTTCTCGCCGCAGGCGCATCGTGCCGCGGTCCTCGGTGAACGGATAACGCTCCAGCACCTCGAGCATGGTCTGCATGTGGCCGATCCCGAGCCTGGTCTGCGAGCGGCGCGCAAAATCAATGGTCGCCCCCATCTCGTCGGAGATGGCCTGCGCGATGTCGTCGTAGCGGCGCTTGTAGATCTCGATGAACCGCGCGAGCAGCGCGCGCCGCTCCGCGACCGTGCTGATTGACCATGCCGGGAATGCCTCCCGCGCCGCGGCGACCGCGCGGTCGACATCGGCCTGCTTGCCGAGCGAAATCGTGCCGATCTGCGCCTCGGTGGCCGGGTTGATCACCGGGAAATCGGCTGGCTGCGCGGGCTCGACCCACCGGCCGCCAATGTAGAATCTGCGATAGTCGTACATCTCCCGCTCCTGACCGCGATGCCCCGCTAGTGTTGCGTTCCGCCGATAACTTTACACAGTCGCTCGATCTTGGCGAGGA
>CAYOFE010000123.1:0-8322 GCA_964403135.1 uncultured Chromatiaceae bacterium
GATACCCCTTGGACAGCACCCGGCATGAAAAGTTACTTACGGAACGTCATACTAGTTTATACTTTGCCGCCGCCACCGCCCGAGCCGGATGTTCCAGATGCGCGAAGTCATTTCCTGCCGTCATTCAGGCCCGATGCGCGGACTGCCGCTGCTGGCGGCCGTGCTGGCGCTCAAGCTCGCCGGCTGCGCGAGCGACAACGAGCGCGACATGAAGTCCGGAGCCGAGCAGTTGTACGAGCGCGCCCATAACTCCATGAGCAGCGGCAACTATCGCAATGCGATCTCGTACTACGAAGTCCTCGAGGCGCGCTTCCCGTTCAGCAACCAGGCCAAGCAGGCGCAGCTCGACATGATCTACGCCTATTACAAGAACGGCGAGGCCGAAGCGGCAATCGACGCCGCCACACAGTTCGAGCGCGAGAACCCCACCCATCCGCGGGTCGACTACGCGCTGTACATGCGCGGCCTCGCGCAGTTCAGCGGCCAGCACAACTGGTTCGACCGGTTGCTGCGCCTCGATCGCAGCAAGCGCCCGCCGATCGAGGCGCGCGAGTCGTTCTCTGCCTTCGCGCAGCTGCTGCAGCGCTACCCGGACAGCCAGTACGCCGCCGATGCCCGCCAGAGGATGATTTTCCTGCGCAATCGCCTGGCCGAGCACGAAAACCACGTCGCGCGCTACTACGTGGAGCGCGGCGCATGGATGGCGGGGCTGAATCGCGCCAAGTACGCGATGGAGAACTACGACGGCGCGCCATCGGTCGCCGAGTCGCTGCGCATCATGATTACCTGTTACGACGCGCTCGGCATGAGGGACCTCGCCGACGGCACGCGGCGGGTGCTGGCGGAGAGCTACCCGGACATCACCACGGCGCAAGCCGCGGCCGATGACAAGCCCTGGTACCGGTTCTGGTAACGCAGGCGGCCCTGTCTGCGGTCCGTCGTCCGGATCGGCTCCGTGCCCGATGCCGGACGGTGGCGAGCCGCCCGCTGGCAATGTGCCCCTCGCGAACCGGTCGAAGGGCGCGTCGCGGCTCGCCGAGGCAGATTACCTGCGGGCGCTGACACCTCGATAGTCCAGCGGTCAGCCGCGGTGACGGTAACCTGAGGTGATCGGATAGCGCCAGTCGCGGCCGAACGCGCGGCTGGTGAGGCGCACGCCGGGTGCGGCCTGGCGGCGCTTGTATTCAGCGCGGCGCACCATCTCCAGCACGCGCGTCACGACCGAGCGGTCGAAGCCGCGGGCGGTGATATCATCGACCGAGCGGTTTTCGATCATCAGCGCGTCGAGGATCGGGTCGAGCACTTCGTAGGGCGGCAGCGAATCGCTGTCCTTCTGGTCGGGCCGCAGCTCGGCGGATGGGGCACGCGTCAACACGCGTTCGGGAATGACCGGCGCAATGGCGTTGCGGTAGCGTGCCAGCCGGTACACCAGCGTCTTGGTGCAATCCTTGATCGGCGCAAATCCACCGGCCATGTCGCCGTACAAGGTCGCATACCCCACCGCCATCTCGCTCTTGTTGCCGGTCGCCAGCACCATGCACCCGGTCTTGTTCGATATCGCCATCAGCAGCATGCCGCGGCAGCGCGCCTGGATGTTCTCCTCGGTGGCATCCTCCGGCAGACCCGCAAAGACACCGGCCAGAGTCCCGCGCGTTGCCGCGACCATGTCGTCGATCGGCAGCACCTGGTAATCGACGCCCATGGTGGCCGCCTGTAACCGTGCATCCTCGATGCTCATCGCCGAGGTGTAACGATAGGGCATCATCACGGCGCGCACTGCCTCGCGCCCGAGCGCATCGACGGCGATAGCGAGCGTCACCGCGGAATCGACACCGCCGGAAAGACCGAGGACTGCACCACGAAAGCCGTTCTTGCGCACATAGTCGCGCACGCCGGTAACGATCGCCTGGTACACGGACGCATCGTCATCGGCGATCGTCGCGATGCTTCCGTGCGCCGACGTGACGCGGCCCGCATCGACCTCCAGCGAACACTCGAATAATCCCTCTTCAAAGGCTGGCGCCCGCATCGCCACCTGTCCGTCGCGGGCAATGACGCAGGAACCGCCGTCGAAGACCAGCTCATCCTGGCCACCGACGAGGTTGCCGTAGGCAATCGGTAACGCACTCGAACGCGCCCGCTCGGCGAGCATGGCCTCGCGCTGCTGCTGCTTGCGCACCTCGAACGGCGAGCCGTTCGGCACGACGTAGAGACTCGCGCCGGCAGCGCGTGCATCGGCGATCGGCTGCTGTTCCCAGACGTCCTCGCAAACGCCGATGCCCAGGCGCACACCGCGCCACTCGACCACCAGCGGCCCATGGCCCGGCCGAAAATAGCGCTGCTCGTCGAACACGCTGTAATTTGGCAGACAGCGCTTGCGGTAATTCGCCTTGTGCTGACCGTCGGCCAGGAATGCCGCGGCATTGTAAATCGCGCCGTCGCCGTACTCCGGGTAGCCGACCAATGCGGCAATGCCGGTCGAGGCTGCGCGCAGCGCCTCGAACGCCGACTCGACCTGCTGACGCAGCCCGGCATGAAACAGCAGGTCCTCGGGCGGATAGCCGCAAAGCGCCAGCTCCGGAAACACGACGAGATCCACGCTGCGACGCCGCGCCTCAGCGGTGGCCTCGGCCATGCGCGCGGCGTTGCCTGCGACGTCGCCGACCTTGAGATTCAGCTGGGCGAAAGCGAGTTTCAGCGTATCAGCCATTATCGGATCGCAGCGCCAGGTGCCGGCCGACACCTCGTTGTGGGAGCGGCGCAAGCCGCGATCGGTGTCGTGTCGCGACTCGCGTCGCTCCCACTGGAAGGAGATTAACTCAATTGCTTCAGTATCGCGCTGCCAAGCTCCGCTGGCGAGCGCACCGTATGAACGCCGGCCGCCTCGAGCGCGGCGTACTTCGCCGCGGCGGTGCCGCTGCCGCCCGAGATGATCGCCCCGGCATGGCCCATGCGCTTGCCGGGCGGGGCGGTCACTCCAGCGATGTAGGCCACCACCGGCTTCGTGACCTGCTCCTGGATGTAATGCGCCGCGGCTTCTTCGTCGGACCCGCCGATCTCACCCACCATGATGATGCCCTCGGTTGCGGGATCCTTCTCGAACAGCTCGAGGCAGTCGATGAAATTCATGCCGCGAATCGGGTCGCCGCCGATGCCCACGCAGGTACTCTGCCCGAGACCGTTGCGCGTGGTCTGGTGCACCGCCTCGTAGGTCAGGGTACCGGAGCGCGAGACGATACCGACGCTTCCGGGCTTGTGAATAAATCCCGGCATGATGCCGACCTTGCACTCGCCCGGCGTGATAATACCGGGGCAGTTCGGACCGATCAGCCGGCACCGGTAGTCACGCAGTACCGCCCTGACCCGGACCATGTCGAGCACCGGGATGCCCTCGGTGATGCACACGATCAGCTCGACTCCGGCATCAGCGGCGGCGAGCACTGCATCGGCGGCCGCCGGTGCCGGCACGAAAATCAGGCTGACGGTGGCACCCGTCGCCTTGACCGCCTCGGGCATGGTGTCGTAGACCGGCACGCCGAGATGCGTTTCGCCGCCGCGGCCCGGGGTGACGCCGGCGACGAGCCTGGTGCCGTACTCCATGCATTGCTGCGCGTGGAACAGGCCCTGCCGGCCGGTGAGGCCCTGGCAGATGACCCGCGAATTCTTGTCGACGAGGATGCTCATGACAGCAGAACCGCGACTTGCGTCGCTCCCACATCCATACCGATAACCTCGCTCATGATGCGACCGCCGCCACGGCCTTGCGCGCGGCATCGGTGAGATCGTCGGCGGGCGTGATGTCGAGGCCACTTTGCGCGAGCAGCGCCCTGCCCTGACCGACGTTGGTGCCTTCCAGCCGCACGATCACCGGGACTGTTACGCTGATTTCCCGCACCGCCTGGATGATGCCCTCGGCGATCAGGTCGCAGCGCACGATGCCGCCGAAGATATTGACCAGGATCGCCTTGACGTTCGTGTTCGACAGGATCAGCCTGAACGCAGCCGCCACGCGTTCGGGCGTGGCGCCGCCGCCGACGTCAAGAAAATTCGCCGGCTCGCCCCCGTGCAGCTTGATAAGGTCCATGGTCGCCATGGCGAGCCCGGCACCGTTGACCATGCAGGCGATGTTGCCGTCGAGCGAAACATAGTTCAGGTCGTGCTCGGCGGCACGCCGCTCCATCTCGTCCTCCTGCGAGGAATCGCGCATGGCAAGCAGCTCCGCCTGGCGGAACAGCGCGTTACCATCGATGTTGATCTTGGCATCCAGGGCGATGAGCTTACGCTCGTGCGTGACGATCAGCGGATTGACCTCGACCAGGCTGGCATCGCAGTCGAGGAACAACCGGTAGAGCTTCTGGCAGATGTCGATGAACTGCTTCTGCTGCTCGTGATCGAGGCCGAGGCCATGGCCAATTTGACGGGCCTGGTATGGCTGCATCCCGGCGGCCGGATGCATCACCGCAGTCAGGATCTTTTCGGGCGTCTTCGCGGCCACTTCCTCGATGTCCATGCCGCCGGCCGCCGAGGCAAGCACCGCGATGCGCTGGCGGTTGCGGTCGACCAGCATCGACAGGTAAAGCTCGCGCGCGATGCTGCTGCCGGCCTCGACAAACACCAGGTTGATCGGTAATCCGGCCGCTCCGGTCTGCCGGGTCTTGAGGCGCGTGCCAAGCATCGCGGCCGCGGCGGAGCGCACTTCCTCGGCGCTTTCCGCCAGTTTCACGCCACCGGCCTTGCCGCGCCCGCCGGCATGGACCTGGGCCTTGACCACCCAGACTTTGCCACCCAGCCGGTCGGCGGCTGCCGCCGCCTGGGCTGGAGTAGCGGCAACCTCGCCGCGTGAAGTCGGAATCCGGTAGCGGGCGAACAGCTGCTTCGCCTGGTATTCGTGCAGATTCATGGCAATTGCGGGGTTTCCCGGCCGGAAGACCGCGGTATTGTGAGGTAAACCGACGGCGAGTCAAATTGCGACCGGGATCACACTCGGAGCGTCCGGTTCGGACATAATTCCCGACTCAGCTGGCGCCGTTCGAGATGGCCACAACCGAACATACCCTCCCGACGCCCTTCCGGGCGCCGATGACCGAGACCACCCGCGCCATGGCGCCGGAGGCCTCGCGTCGCGTGCTGCGCCTGGTCGGCACCTTCAGGCTCATTGCCAGCATGCTCCTGCTGCTGGTCGTGGCGATGGACCCAAGCGAGCCGCTGCTCGGCGAGCGCTACCCTGACGTGTTCCTGGCCACTGCGCTGCTGTACACCATACTCGCCGCGGGATTTCTACTGCACCAGCGGTCCCGGCCGATTCCCGGTCCGTGGCGCATTCCGCTGCAGCTGGCGGCCGACATTCTTTGCCTGACGGTACTGATGCATGCCAGCGGTGGCGTGCGCAGCGGCATCGGCGCCCTGCTGGTCGTGTTCGTCGGTGCCGCCAGCCTGACGTTATCCGGGCGATATGCGTTGTTCGCCGCTGCCCTCGCCACCTTCGCGGTACTCGGCGAGCAAACGGCCTCCTTCATCCGGCACCCCGCCGACGGCAATGGATTTCTCGCAGCGGGTGTGCTCAGCGCCATCATTTTCACCATCGCACTGGCGGCTTACCCGCTGGCCCGCCGGCTTGAAGAAAGCGAGGCCCTCGCCCACCAGCGCGGTGTGGACCTGGCCAACCTCGCGCAACTCAACGAATACATCGTGCAGAACCTGCGCGAAAGCATTGTCGTCGTGGATGCCGCGAACCAGGTCCGGCTGATCAACCAACCCGCAGCAGAGCAGCTCGATGCCCGAACGCAGGTCGCCGGGCAACCGCTGCGGCAAGTGGCGCCCGAACTGCAGCGCCTGCTCGACGGCTGGCGTTCGGGCGCCGACCACCCGGGGCAGGCGCCGAGCTTCGTGACCGCCAACGGCGCCAGCCAGATCAACGCCTACATGGCGCCGCTCGACGGCCGGCGCGACGGTCCGGTACTGATTTTCCTCGAAGATACCGCTGCGCTCGCCGAAAAGGTGCAACAGTCGAAGCTGGCCGCGCTCGGCCGGCTCACCGCCAGCATCGCCCACGAGATCCGCAATCCCATCGGCGCCATGAGCCACGCCGGGCAGTTGCTGCGTGAAACGCCGGCGATCGGCGCCGGGGAGCAGCGCCTGCTGGACATCATTCACACCAACTCCCGGCGTGTCAGTGCAATCGTCGACGACATCCTGCAGCTGTCGCGCCGCGAGGCCACCCGGCCGCAGCCCATCGCGCTCGGCCCCTGGGTGCATTCGTTCGTGAGCGAGTTCGTCTCCACGCTGGAGCTGTTCGAAGGGCAGGTGGCGGCCGCGTCTGCCGAGGACGTCGAAGTGCGCATGGATCCGGGTCACCTGCACCAGATCCTGTGGAACCTTTGCGAAAACGCCGTGAAGTATGCCAGCGAGGCCGCTGGCGGCATCGCCGTCGAGATCTCCTGGGGCCGCATGCCCGGCAGCCGCCGCCCGTACCTGGAAGTGGCCGACCAGGGGGCAGGTATTCCGGACGACCTGCGCGACCGCGTATTCGAGCCGTTTGCCACCGGGCGCAGCGGCGGGACGGGGCTCGGCCTGTTCATTTCGCGCGAACTCTGCGAGTGCAACCGCGCCGCGCTGATCTATGAACCGCGGCGCGGTGGCGGTAGCGTGTTCCGCATCGTCTTTGCCGACCCGGCGCGCTGGGGATCCTGAGAATGAGCCGCCCGCTGGCATTGGTGGTCGACGACGAGCCGGACATCTGCGAGCTGCTGGCACTGACGCTCGAGCGCATGGACATCGAGGCGCGCACCTGCCGCGACATCTCGGCGGCCAAAGCGCAGTTGCGCGGCGGGGCGTTCCAGCTGTGCTTGACCGACATGCGCCTGCCGGACGGCGACGGGCTCGATCTCGTCGACTGGATTCAGGCGCAGCGCCTACGGACCCCGGTAGCGGTGATCACTGCCCACGGCAACATGGAAACAGCCGTGCGCGCGCTGAAGTCGGGCGCCTTCGACTTCATTTCGAAGCCGCTCGACCTGGCGAACCTGCGCAAGCTGATCGCCAGCGCGCTGAAGCTGGCGCAGCGCGAAGGTCCGGCTCCGGGCCGTGCGCGCCTCGGCGGCGATTCGGCTGCCATCGTCAGGCTGCGCGAACTGATCGCGCGGGTGGCCCGCAGCCAGGCGCCGGTGCACATCACCGGCGAATCCGGCACCGGCAAGGAACTCGTGGCGCGCATGATCCACGAACTCGGTGCGCGCGCCGAGGGCCCATTCGTGCCGGTGAACTGCGGAGCCATACCCTCGGAGCTCATGGAAAGCGAGTTCTTCGGCCACCGCAAGGGCTCGTTCACCGGTGCCGTGGGCGACAAGCCCGGCCTGTTCCAGTCCGCTGAGGGCGGCACGCTGTTCCTCGACGAGATCGCCGAACTGCCGCTGCCGATGCAGGTAAAGCTGCTGCGCGTGATCCAGGAAAAGACCGTCAGGCCGATCGGCCAGAACCAGGAAGTTTCGGTTGATGTGCGCATCCTCTCGGCAACGCACAAGGACCTGCGCGCTGAAGTCGCTGCGGGGCGGTTCCGCGAAGACCTGTTTTACCGGATCAACGTGATCGAACTGCGCGTGCCGCCGCTGCGGGATCGCGGTGGCGACGTACAGAATCTGGCGCGGCAGATCCTCGAGCGGCTCGGTCGCGACATGGGCAGCGCAGCGCCGGTGCTGGCAGCGGATGCTGCCGCCAAGCTGCAGAGCTATCACTTCCCTGGCAACGTGCGCGAGCTGGAGAATATTCTCGAGCGGGCCGTGGCACTTTGCGCGGGTGGAGAAATAACTGCGGCGGATATCCAGCTGCAACAACCGGTCCATGCGGCGGAATCGGCTACGGCCGAGGCCGACCAGCTCGGTAGCCGCCTGCAATCGGTGGAACGCGATGCCATTGAGCGCGCACTGGAAGCCAATCGCTACAACAAGACAGCCGCGGCTCGACAGCTCGGGTTGACCTTGCGGGCGCTGCGCTACCGGATGCAGAAGCTCGGCATGTGACGAGCTGCGTCAGCTTGTGACGCGAACCGACCGCGATCGTCCGAACCCCGGGTTCGATTATGTTGCAGCGCCAGGGAGACCGACGTTTCATTCTTAATAAGGTTGTTTAAAATCATATACTTAATACATTTGCACTGATTTTGGCACAGGCCTTGCAGAGATCAGCCACGAAATGGCTTCCGCCATTCAATCGTCCGTCAACATTGCTCAACAGAACTCAAGGAGAGAGTGACATGAGAAAGATCCAGAAGGGCTTCACGCTCATCGAGCTGATGATCGTGGTGGCCATCATCGGCATCCTGGCCGC
>CAYOFE010000124.1:0-8198 GCA_964403135.1 uncultured Chromatiaceae bacterium
AAGATCACGATCGCATGCGCGATGCGCACGAAGGCCTCCAGCCGCTTCTCCATGTCGGGCAGGATCACCAGCTGGTTGACGATCGGGTTCGGCGACTCCGCCGCGATGATGCCGGGCTCGCTCACGCCGATATAGCGGCCGTCGCGCAGGCGCTGCTTCGCATGGCCGACGGCTGCGCCCTTCATCGGCCCTTTCATGGCCCCGGCGCCGCAGCCGGTGCACACGTCGAGACCGCGCAGGCCGAGCTCGTAACCAACGCGCTTCGAGTAGTCGTATTCCTCGCGGCTGATTGCATGGCCGCCCCAGCACACCACCAGGTTCGGCTCGGCGGGAGGACGCAGCACACCGGCGTTGCGCAGGATATGGAATACCGCGTTCGTGATGCCGTCGCTCGAGTTGAGGTCGAACTGGTTGCCGGTGGTGACTTCGCTGTTGATGAATACCACGTCACGCAGCACGGCAAACAAAAGCTCGCGAATGCCGCGGATCATCTTGCCGTCGACAAAGGCGTCGGGAGGAGCGTTCTTCAGCGCCAACTTGACGCCGCGGTCCTGCTGCACGATGGAAATGTCGAAATCGCGGTATTTCTCCAGCACCTCGCGGGTGTCGTCGCTGGGGCTGCCGACGTTGAGCACCGCCAGCGCGCAGCGGCGCAGGATCTCGTGCTGCCCGCCCTCCCCGGTGCTGCGCAGCCGGTTGACCTCGTGCTGGGACAGCACCTCGAGACTGCCCTCGGGCCTGACCTCGACAAGAGTCTCAGTGGGATGCGAGGCGTGGGCGGTCATCGCGGTGCGGCTGTCGCCGGCAGCGCAGCCTGTGTGGGCGGCGCAGCGCCGATGCTCAAGGCAGGATCTCGATCGGCGTGTCGCGCTCGGTCATCAGCCAGATGTCGACCATGTCGGAGTTCGACACGGCGATGCACCCGTTGGTCCAGTCGGTGCGTCGGTAATATTCCGGCGAGCGGGTCGGGTTGTTCGGCAGGCCGTGAATCATGATCTGGCCGCCCGGGGCCACACCGCGGGCGCGGGCACGTCGCAGATCCTCGTCGTTCGGATACGAGATGCGTATCGACAGGAAGAATTCGCTGTCGGCGTTGCGCTCCATCAGCCGGTAGCTGCCTTCGGGCGTGCGGAAGTCGCCTTCGCGCAGCTTGTGACCTTCGGGCTCGAGTCCCAGGGCAACCTTGTAGGTCCGCATGACCTCGCCGTTTTTCATCAGGTAGAGCTTGCGCTCGGCCTTGCGCACCAGCACCCGATCGGCGGTCTCGAACTTGTTGAGCGCCATCGCCGGGCCGAATGCCATCGCCCCGCCGAGCAGGCTGCCGATCAGTATTGCCGCCAGGGACCTACGCAACATGGGCGTGATACGCACAACTCTTTGGCACCGCGGTATTTTTCCGCGAGTAACGCCGTGGATCAAGCAGCTGACTCACAGTCCGCGACGCTACCCGGCGCTTGCGACTGCCGCGGCGTCCAACGCAGCGGCAACTGCCTGAAGGCGGGGGAAAATCACCCGCGTTCCGGGTCGCACCTGGTCGAGTTTCAGGTCGGGGTTGTACTGGCGCAGCAGCCAGACCGGCACCTTGTATTTCTGCTGCGCCAGTGACCAGACCGATTCGCCGGCGCGCAGCTCGTGCTCAGTAGTGTCGGTGATCCGGTAGCGGGCGAAGAAATCCTCCTGAAGGCCGCGGTGATGCGCAATGCGCCGCTCGATGAAACTCTCGCGGCTCACCTTGTCGAACACCAGCCGCACCCGCTGGCCGAGGACGATCTGGCGCTGACGCTTCCAGTCGTTGGCCTTGCGCAGCGTTTCGGGGCTTGCTTCGAGCCACTCAGCATAGTGACTGAGGGTCTCAGTAGCCTGCACTTCGACGCTGCCATCCGCCGCGACGAGATAGTCATTGGGATCGGTCGGCGAAATCGTCGCCTGGCCCGCCGCCGCAACGGCCAGCCCGGCCGGCGGATCCAGCGCTTCAGCCGGAGGCGGCGTCTGCAACGCCAGAAACGGCGCGAGCACGACGGTCGGCGGCGTGCGCGGCAACACAACGGCAACCTGCGCGGGCTTCGCGGCGGGCTTTGGTTCGGGTTTTTTCGCCGGCCGCGGCTTTTCTGCCGGTGGCGGCGCGGGCAAGGCCGTGGCGACCACAGCCTCGGCGACGGCGGCAACCGAAGGCTGCGCCGGCGGGGGTGCTGCGTTAGCGGCATCAAGCGCGGCACGCGGTTCGAGTTGCGGTTCGGGTTTCGGCACCGACGCCACGCCTACTGGCGTGCTGGTGGATTCCGCCTTCATCGGCAGCCGCAGCGTCTGTCCCGCCCGGATGCGCCGCGCATCGCGCAGCCCGTTGGCGGCCATCAGCTTCGGCACGGTCGTGCCATAGCGGGCTGCGATGCCCGACAGGGTCTCGCCGCGTCTGACCCGATGCATCTGGTCCGGTTTCTGCGCCGCAAACCGCTGGGACTGCGGAATGGCATCGAGTACCTGCTCCACCGGCGCATCGATGACTCCACCCGGCAGGCGCAGCCGGAAGCCGCGAGGTACATACTTGGCGCCCTCCCAGACCGGCGGCAGCAGCGCCGGGTTGTAGGCCTGGAGGGTGGAGCGGGAAACGCCGAAGGCGCGCTCGATGGTCTCCACTTTCATGTAATCCGGCAACTCGACGATGAGGTATTGCCGGGGCGAACGCTGGCGCACCGGGCCGAAGTACTTTTCGGGCTGGCGATCGACATCGAGCGCGGCCAGGAACGACACGTAGAAATTGCGCGAGGCAAAGCCGAAAGCGGGGCCGTCGTAGCGGCGCACGATCACCTCGATGTCATCGGTGCCCATGCGCTGTACCGCCCTGCGCATGCCGCCGAGACCGAGGTTGTAGCCGGAGATCGCAAGCGGCCAGGAGCCGATCACCGAGTAGATGTACTTCAACAGCCGCGCCGCGGCGCGGCTGGATTCATAGGGATCGCGCCGCTCGTCGACGATATGATCCACCTGCATGAAGCGCCGGCCGGTATCGCGCGTGAACTGCCACAGACCGGAGGCGCCCACGTAAGAGTAGGCCTCCGGATTGAACGAGGATTCCACGTGCGGCAGCGCCACCAGCTCCTCGGGCACTCCGGCGGCGCGCAGGTTCTGAAGAATGTGCTCGCGCCACTGGCCGGAGCGGACCAGCCCGGCATGGAATCGATCGGCGAGGCCCTGCTGGAAGCGCACGCGCTCCGCGGCGGCGCGCAGCTCCGCGTTGCTCACGCCGGCTGGCCAGAGCCTGAGCACCCGTGCCTCTTCGCCAGTCAGCCCGTCGCGCCTGCCGCTGGCGAGAACCCTGAGGATGCGTTCGTACTTGCCGCGCGCGGCCGACGAGAATCGCTCCTGCTTGGCCGGGCCCGCCCCGGTGGGCAAGTCGATTTTTTCGTAGACCACGCCGAGGAAGCGGTTGTCGTGCACCAGCGCCTGGTCGGTGCTGACCTCGGTGAAGATGCGGCGCCAGAAGGCAATTTCGGGTTCCAGGCCCGCCGGGCGCGGCAAGGCATCCGCAGCCAGCGGCGGCGTCGTCAGGATAAAAAGCACGGCAACAGCCAGGCGCCGCGACGCTGCTGCAAGCATGGATGAATCAGGTTGCGAACCCGATCGCTTCATAGCCAATCGTGGTAGCGAAAGCAAGGGAAGGTCCGAACATAGTGGATCCCGGTACGAACTGCGAGGAAAAGCTTCACATAAATTGTGACCACCGTCTTGCCGTTAAATTGCCCGCCGGTGTCAGAATGCGCTGGCAATCAGGCGCGCACGCCACCCATTGGTGTCTTCTCGGGTCCGGCCAAAACTGCTAGTGTCTTGCAGAATCTTGCCGAGTTATCCCAGTCAGCCGGACCGGCGCCACGGTCCGCCGCCATCCGATCCCTTGCCGTGAAACCGAACCGCCCAATGCAGCAAGCGCACTGCAGCGCGATGGCTGGCAGGCAGACCATGCCAGCAACCGCGATCGCTGTCGCGCTGGCCGCCTTAGCGCTCGCCAGCTGTTCCGATCGCCAGGCTGGCGGGCCGGTGCCGGCAGCGGTAACTCCCCCACCACCGGCTGCGCCGGCCGCGCCGACCGCCCCGCCTGCGGCGGCTGCGCCCCCCGCCGTGGCCGATCCGGGAGTTGACGACGAATACAGCCCACCGGTCCCCGGTGCCACAGCCGACGGCCAGCCGCCGGATCTCGTGACGGCAACGGCGCCGCCAGTCGATTCTGCAGCGACCGAAGCTGGCGCTGCAGCAGCCAGCCCCTTCACGCTGCTCGGGCAGGAAATCCCCGCCGGCAGCGCACGCCGGCTGATGTGGTCGCCGAGCAAGATCTTCGAGGGCATGGCGAGCGAGACGCCGGTGCTGGTGGTGCATGGCCGCAACGCCGGCCCGGTGCTGTGCCTGACGGCCGCGATACACGGCGATGAACTGAACGGCATCGAGATGGTGCGCCGGGTACTCCACGACCTGCGGGCCGAAGAACTGCGGGGCACCGTGATCGGCATCCCGATCGTCAACATCCACGGTTTCCGGCGGGGTTCCCGCTACCTTCCGGACCGGCGCGACCTGAACCGCTTCTTCCCCGGCTCGCCCACCGGCAGCTCGGCGGCCCGAATTGCGCATTCGTTGTTCGAGAACGTCATCCGGCGCTGCACGGCGGTGGTCGACCTGCACACGGGATCCTTCTACCGCAGCAATATCCCGCAGGTGCGCGCCGACCTGTCGCAGCCGGCGGTGCGCTCGCTTGCCCATGGTTTTGGCGGGATGCTGGTGCTGAACAGCGAAGCGGGGCCCGGCACGCTGCGGCGCGCGGCGACCGACGTCGGCATTCCCGCGGTGATTCTCGAAGTAGGCGAGCCGTTGCGCCTGCAGCCCAGGCAGGTAGACCAGGGCGTGGCCGGCCTGAACCGGCTGCTCGGTTCACTGAATATGCGCGGCAAGTTCCAGCTGCTGGCACAGCCGGAACCGGTGTACTACTTTTCGCGCTGGGTGCGTGCCGATCACGGCGGCGTGCTGTTTTCGGTGGTGCGACTCGGCCAGCGAGTGCGCGCCGGAGACATTCTCGGCAACGTCACCGACCCGATCACCAACGAGCAAAACCTGGTCTACGCGCCAGTGGACGGCCGAGTTATCGGCATGGCGGTCAACCAGGTGGTGATGCCCGGCTTCGCGGCCTTTCACCTCGGCATGGAAACCAGCGCCGAAAGCGCCGCCCGAGGCCCGCAGTCCCCGCCGCCCGACCTCGGCGACGAGACCAAGGACCGCGACCTCGAAGTGGCTGAAGCGAACGGCGCCGAGCCGGATGCGGATAATTAGCGTCGTTTCCTTAGAAGACAGCGTAAGCGGCCTCTCGGCGATGCGCCTCTCCCGAGCCGGCGCTTCGGCTACGTACGGTAGTGACTGCAGCACGCAAGCTGTGACCGGCCCGCCTCTAGCGGGCCGGTATCCCAGCTTGCCCCGGTCAAATGGCCAATGGCCGGCTCGTCCGAGGCATCATCGCCTACGGCCGCTGACATCACAGCGGGCTGCCTCGGAGCGCTCGGGTAACTCCCGGGCGGTGTCGAGGTCGAGCGATGCATGGACAGCAAAAGCGAGCCCGAGACGCTTCGAACGAGGACAGGGACGTCCGAGGGAGATTTAGCGAGGGGGTTATCCCGAGTGATCCCAGGCAGCCCAGCGCGTGTCGCTCACGAGTTGACGGGATTGGCGTTACGCAGCGCGGCGATGCGCTCATCGAGCGGCGGGTGCGACATGAACAGTCGCATCATGCCGCCGCCGCCCGAGATGCCGAACGCCTTCAGCTGATCCGGCAATGGCGCCGACTCGTGCGCGGTCTTCAACCGCTCGAGCGCCGCGATCATGCTGTCGCGGCCCGCCAGCCGCGCACCGCCGGTGTCGGCGCGGAACTCTCGCTGCCGCGAGAACCAGGCGACGATCATGCTGGCCAGAACGCCCAGAACCAGCTGCGCCACCAGGCTCGTAACCATGAATCCCACCCCATGCCCACGCTCATTTTTCAGGATGACGCGGTCCACCACGTAGCCAATCACGCGCGACAGGAACAGCACGAAGGTGTTCACCACGCCCTGGATCAGGGTCAGGGTCACCATGTCGCCATTGGCCACGTGCGAGATCTCGTGGCCGAGCACCGCCTCGACTTGCCTGCGGTCCATGCGCTGCAGCAGACCGGTGCTGACCGCCACCAGGGCACTGTCACGCCGCGCGCCCGTGGCGAAGGCATTCATGTCCGGGGAATCGTAGATCGCCACTTCGGGCATGCCGATGCCCGCCTGCGAAGCCTGCCGTCGCACCGTGTCGAGCAGCCAGGCCTCGGTCTCGTTGCGCGGCTGCTCGATGACGCGGGCGCCGGTCATGCGCTTGGCGCTCCACTTGGAGATCGCGAGCGAAATCAGCGCACCACCGAAGCCGAAAAAGGCGCAGAAAATCAGCAGGCCCGTCAGGTCCAGGCCACCGCCCTGCTGTGCCAGGTAGCGGTCGATACCGAGCAGGTTGGCGACCACCGACAGGACGAACAGGACGGCAATATTGGTGATGATCAGCAGCAAAACGCGTTTCACAACAAACTCTCCCGAAAACCAGTTGCTTCATATTTGGGGACGGGGCCCAGCAAAGCAAGACTTGCTGCGTCCAGGGCGGATGTCATAGCACACACTTAGAGCTTAATACGCCAGCCCCGCGGCAACGGTTTCTCCCCGCCCGGGGCTGGCATAAGCTTGCGCCCCGCTATGCCGCCACGCCGCATCGAAACCGTGCCGCTGTCGCGTTTCTGGAAGCCCCGGTTCTGGCCGGTGTGGCTCGGGCTGGGCGTATTCCGGCTGCTGGTGTTGCTGCCCTACAGCGTGCAGGTGGCGCTTGGCCGGCTCGCCGGGCGATGGGCCGAGCGGGTGCTGCCAAAGCGCCGTGCCATCGCTGCGGCGAACCTCCACCTGTGTTTCCCGCACATGGGTGACCGCGAACTCAGGCTGATCCTGACCCGGCACTTCGAGTCGCTCGGCATCTCGTTTTTCGAACTCGGCCTGGGCTGGTGGGCCAGCGACCGGCGGGTGCGCAAACTGGTGCGTATCGAGGGCCTGGAGCATCTGCGCGACGCCACGCGCGAGGGGCGTGGCGCGATCCTGCTCAGCGGGCACTTCGCCGCCATGGAGATCGTCGGCCGCGCGTTGAACCTCGAATTCCCGCAGCTCGCGGCGATGTATCGCCCACACCGCAATCCGCTGGTGGACGAGATGTTTCGACGCGGACGTGCGCGATCGGTGGTGGATCTCATTGCGAAGAACAGCCTTCGACAACTGCTGCGCTGCTTGTCCGGCGGAGTATCGGTTTGGTACGCAGCCGATCAGAGCTACCGGCGCAAGTGGAGCGTGTTGGTACCGTTCTTCGGCGAGCCCGCCATGACCAACGCCGCTCTCAGCCACATCGCGCGGCTCAGCCAGTCGCGCGTCGTGCCCTTCTTCCCGCAGCGTCTGGACGACGGCACCGGCTACGTGCTGACGATCCATCCGGCGCTGGAGAAATTCCCGGGCGGCGACCTGGAATCGGACGCCCGGCGCGTGAATGCGTTGCTCGAAGAACAGATCCGCCGCGCCCCGGAGCAGTATTACTGGGTACACCGCCGCTTCAAGGGCAGGCCCGAGGGTTATCCCGACCCCTATGCTCAGGCGACCAGCGCCGGCAGGCGGCAGGCACTGTGGTAGCCGTCGCGCACGATCCGCCAGTCGGACTCGCGGAACACCACTTCCCCGCCGCGGCTGATCTTGGTGAACGAGCGGTGCAGGCGGTCGAGATTGCGCCGCCGCCACAGGCCGTCGCCCGGCATGATGCGGCCGCGATCGAAATCGAGCAGGAAAATCGCGTCAGCCCCGCTGATCTGCAGATTGTGCGCGGTGAGGTCCGCGTGAAACACAAACTGTGCATGAAACCGGCCAACGCATTCGCCAACCCGCCACCAGATCTGCTCGCCGGGTGGCCCCAGCGCCAGGCGCGTGGACAGCGGGACTACACCGGGGATCTTCACTGTGATCAGATCCGCGGTATAGAGCAGGCCGCGGCGCACGTAGCGCGCCGCCACCGGACGCGGCGCCGGCAACTGCCGGCGGTGAATCTCCGCCAGCACGCGCCACTCGGCGAACGAGCGCGTGCGCTCCGCGCCGAGCCAGAGAAAGCCGTCGCTGGCGAACCGGCCG
>CAYOFE010000125.1:0-8173 GCA_964403135.1 uncultured Chromatiaceae bacterium
CCTTCCTCGATCGTCCCTTCATAGGCGGCCTTGAAGCCGTAGATGAAGCTGCCGAACTGGCCGACGACCATCTTGCCGTCAACGTTGGCGATCATCGGAAATTCGTCGTGCTGCTCGCGAATGCCCGGCGACATGGCGGTGCGGAACAGCACCGCGTCCATCTCGAAGCGCGCGTTCAGCATCGCATTTTCGATGATATCGAGGGTGATCGGGTCCAGCGTGACGCGCTTGAACGGCCGGGGATTGGTTTCAATAATTTTGGCTGGCATTGGTCTTGCTCCCTGGTGCGCCGAATCAGGCGTCCGGAGTGATAAGGATATTACCGAAATCGTCCACCCGCCCGATGTGGCCGGGCAGAATCAGCGTGGTGGTGTCCATTTGCAGCACCACGGCCGGGCCCTTCACCACGTTACCCGAACGGAGTTTGCGCCGGTCGTACAAGCGGCCTTTCTGGTCGCGCCCTTCCACGTACAAGTCGTGCTCGCCGAGCTCGGCGGCGGATGCATCGCTGCCGCCTTTCTCAACCCGCTGGGCTCTAACGGTTGTCGGCCGCCCCTGCGCCACCGCGCGCAGGTTGACCAGCTCCTTTTCCTCCGGTAGAGCAAACGTGAACAGCTGGCGGTGCATTTCATCGAATCGCTCACCGATAACATCCAGGCCCCGCTTGTCGAGTTCATCGAGGTTGAAATCAACCGTCAGCGACAGACCCTGCCCGTGATACCGGATGTCGACCTGATAGCTCTGCCTCTGCTCGTCACGCGGTATGCCCTCCTGGTCGAGCGTGCGCGACGCGTCGGCGGCAAGCTGGCGAAAAATTCTGGCAACTTCCTTCGCGCTGGTCTGGCTGAACGAGCGAATGAAAGTGCGCGATGCCTCGTCGCGGACGCTGGTGGTCGCGTCGCCCTGCGCACAAAGCACGCCAGGCCCCGGCGGGATGATCACGGGCCATGCGCTGCTCAGCCTGCCGAGCGCGTTGGCATGCAGGGGCCCGGCGCCGCCGAAAGCCATCAACGCGAAATCGCGCGGGTCGAAACCCTTCTCGACCGACACCAGGCGCAGTGCGCCGTACATGTTCTCGTTGACGATGTCGATGATGCCCGCGGCGGCTTGCTTGACCGAGAGCTTCAGCGCAACCGCAATCTTCTGCACCGCTTTTTCGGCAAGGTCACGGCGAATGACCATGTCGCCACCGAGCCGCACCTCGCCGCTTGGCAGGTAGCCAAGCACGAGGTTAGCGTCTGTCACCGTCGGCTCCACGCCACCCTTGTCGTAGGCAGCGGGACCGGGGACGGCGCCGGCGCTCTGCGGGCCGACGCGCAATGCTCCGGTGATTTCCGGCACGTAGGCTATCGAGCCACCGCCGGCTCCGACGGTGCGCACGTCCACGGAGGATGCACGAACGGTCACCTCGTGAACACTGGTCTCGCGGCGCAGTTGCGCCCGGCCATTCTGAATCAGTGCCACGTCAGTTGACGTGCCGCCCATATCGAACGTGAGAATGTTATTGAAGCCTGCCTGAGTTCCAACCCAGATGGCGCCCGAGACGCCGCCTGCCGGCCCGCTCATCAGCAGATTCACCGGGTAGGCCTCGGCGGCCTTTGCGGATGCCAACCCGCCGTCGGATCGCAGCACATGCAGTTGCACGTCCTTCATCTTCTTCTTCAGCTCACGGTGCAGATTACGCACGTACTTGGAAACCTTGGGCGCGACGTACGAATTGGCCACCGTGGTGACGGTGCGCTCGTATTCCTGCATTTCCGGCACGACCTCGGAGGACAGGGATATCGGCACGCCGGGCAGTTCTTTCGCAGCAATCTTGGCGATTTCCTGCTCGTGAACCGGGTTAGCGAAGGAGTTGATCAGCGAAACGGTCAGCGCCTCGATGTTTTTCTTGGCGAGCGCGCGCAGATCCCGGGCTACTTTAGCCTTGTTGAGCTTGCGCACGATTTCGCCGCGGGCGCCGACGCGCTCGTCAGCCTCGACGGTGAGCGCCAGCGGAGCCAACGGCGGCGGCTTGTTGTAAATTACCCAGCCACCCAGGCCGCCCGGCACGAACGAGCGGGCAATCTGCAACACCTGGCGGTAGCCCTGTGTGGTCACCAGGCCGACCCTGGCGCCGGAATGCGTGAGAATGGTGTTGGTTGCGACGGTCGTGCCGTGCATCACGTGGGTGATTTCATTGGGATCAATGCCCGCGTTCTGGCATACGCGCTCGATTCCGTTCAGCACCCCAATCGAGGAGTCGTGTGGCGTGCTCGGCACCTTGGCGGAAAAGAAATCCCCCGTCTGCTCATTCACCAGGATGAGATCGGTGAAGGTCCCCCCGACGTCAACCCCTAAACGGTAGCTCATACGTACCCCTTGCCGGTCCTATCGTTTGCCAAATCCATCCGCATCGCGCACCGGGCGGTGCCCGCCTTGTTCACGAGACATCCACTTGAATGATCGCGTCTCGTTTGGAATTCTTCTCAGCGCCAACCGGCGGGCTGCCGGCGTTCCCCGCTCTGTTCAGCCCGCTGCCCGATACTGCTCAGCGACGTTGGGAAAAATACCCGCCTTCGGCAGCATGGCCGGCGTGCTACGGCCCAGTTGCTGCTGCAGCCACTTGCTGGTTTCCACGATCTTCTCCAGCGCCACGCCGGTTTGCACGCCGCAACGCTCCAACATATACAGCAGATCGTCCGTCGGTACGTTTCCCGTCGCGGCCGGCGCAAACGGGCAGCCGCCGATGCCGCCGATGCTGGCATCCAGGGACTCGATTCCCGCCTGGATCGCCGCGTAGGCGTTGGCCATGCCCGTGTTGCGTGTATTGTGGAAGTGGCAGCGAATGGGCGTATCGCCGATGCGTTGGCGCACCGCGCCGATCATTTCCGTGACCTGCGCGGGAGCGCCCACGCCGATGCTGTCAGCCAGGCCGAGCTCCACGGGTTCGCCCGCCATCACCTGATCGACCAGATCCAGCACTCGGCGCAACGGGACTTCGCCCTCGAAGGGGCAGCCAAACGCTGACGAAATCATCACATTGGCGCGCATGCCCACGGCGCGCGCTTCGCGCGCAATGTCGAGCCATGCCCTTACCGATTCGCTGGTCGGCACGCCCTGATTGCGCTGGTTGTACGTATCGCTCGCAACGACGGCCATGCCGATCTCGCCGAGTCCGGCATCGCGCGCTCTCTCAAAGCCCTTGCGGTTGAGCACCAGGCCGATATAACGCACGTCGGGCCGCGGGGGCAGGGCCTTTGTCACTGCCTCGGCGTCGGCCATCTGTGGCACGCGTTTCGGGTGCACGAAACTCGTTACCTCCAGCGCACGGATGCCTGCGTCGATGGCGCGCCGGATAAACTCCACTTTGGTTTCGGTAGAGAGTATCTCCGGTTCGCTCTGCAGACCATCTCGCGGACCGACTTCGATAATGGAGACTCGGCGCCCCGTGTGGTTCATGGCGAGCATTGCGAGCAAGTGAAAATACGGTATTGTTATACAAGGACTTGGACGTTACAAGAAGCGGCGGGTGCGATGCCCGCCAGGGATCGCCGGAGGTGACAGGTTGATGGGTACGGAACAGCAACAGGTGACCGGGCCACTGGCTGGCCTGCGGGTCATCGAGATGGGCACCCTGCTTGCGGGCCCATTCTGCGGCCAATTGCTCGCCGATTTCGGCGCTGAAGTGATCAAGGTCGAACCGCCGAACCAAGGCGACCCGATGCGCGAGTGGGGTCAGGAAAAGGCGCACGGTCTGTCGCTTTGGTGGCCGGTGGTTGCGCGCAACAAGAAATCCGTCACCCTGAATCTGCGCGCAGCCGAAGGCCAGGCGATTGCCCGGGAACTTGCCAGCAGGTCAGACTTCCTGCTCGAGAATTTCCGCCCGGGCACACTCGAGAAATGGGGGCTGGGGCCCGATGCGCTGCGCAAGCTCAACCCGCGCCTGATCATGATCCGGGTGTCCGGGTTCGGGCAGACCGGTCCGTATTCGAAGCGCGCGGGCTTCGGCGCCGTTGGCGAGGCCATGGGAGGGCTGCGCTACGTCTGCGGCGATCCCTCGACGCCGCCGAGCCGCATGGGCATCAGCATCGGCGATTCGCTGGCTGCAACCTTTGCTTGCATTGGCGCCCTGAGCGCCCTGCACTATCGCGACCGCACCGGCCAGGGTCAGGTCGTCGACTCGGCGATCTACGAAGCTGTGCTCAACATGATGGAGTCGCTGATTACCGAGTACGATCAGGCCGGTTACATCCGCGAACGGCAGGGCGCGATCCTGCCGAATGTGGCGCCGTCAAACGTCTATCCGACCCGGGATGGCAAACTGATCCTGATCGCCGCCAACCAGGACACCGTATTCAGCCGTCTCGCCGAGGCTATGGGCCGGCCCGAGCTGGCCAAAGACCCGCGCTACGCGACACATTCCGCCCGGGGCGCGCGGCAGAAGGAACTCGACGACCTGATTGCGGAATGGACCCGCACGATCGATGCCGAGCCGCTCGAAAAGCTCATGGAAAAGTCCGGGATCCCATCCGGTAAGATTTACCGCGCGCCCGAAATGCTGAGCGATCCGCATTTCATCGCGCGCCAGGCTATCGTCAGCACTGCACACCCGAAATTCGGGCAGCTGCGCATGCAGAACGTGGCGCCAAAGCTGAGCCTGACGCCTGGCGGTATTCGCTCCGCGGCGCCGGAGCTTGGACAGCACAACGACGAGGTCTACAGCCAGTTGTTGGGCTACAGCGAGCGGCGCATCGCCGAGCTGAAAGCGGCGGGAATTATCTGACTCCCCCGTCAACGCGGCAGCAACCGGCATCGCGGCTGAAAGCGCCCGAGCGACGCCCGATATGAGCGCTTCCGCCTGCACACTCGGCCCCATCGCCGGGGTCACCGTGACCGTGCCGAGCATTGATGCGGCCAGCGCAGCTTATTCACGTTATCTCGGCTACCGCGAGACAGAGCGGGGCACAATCTCGACCGAACAAGCGGCCGCGTGGAATTGCGAAAGATGTGCCGGGGCGCCTTTTGCAGTGCTGCAACCGGAGGGTGCAGATGATTTCAACTTCCGTTTCATCGAGTCGGCGCATGTCGCTGGTTATCGAGCGTTTTCCAGCTTCGGCTGGAATGCGGCCGAGCTGATCGTGCACGATGTCGATGCGATGGCCGCCCGGCTCGCCGGCAGTCCATTCCAGGCTCTTGGACCGCCTCAGGATCTGTCGTTCACGGACGCGATCCGGGCCATGCAGGTACGCGGCCCGGCAGGAGAAATTCTCTATCTGACCCAGTTCAAGCGAAGCTTGCCGGCCCTGCCGCACCCGCCCGCGCGTTGCGACGTTGACCGCGTATTCATCGTGATCGTTGCCGGGCCTTCGCTTGACGCATTACTGGCTTTCTATTCAGGGCGGTTCGCCGTTCCGGAACCGGCGCGCATGGAATCCCGCGTCAAGGCAATATCCGACGTATTCGGTCTTTCTCCCGAACATCGCTACGCAATCGCCGCCTTGCCCCTGCGGGACCGCTGCTACATCGAGGTCGATGAAATGCCGCCGGGGGCGGCGGCGCCGAAAACCCCCGTTGGACAACTGCCGCCGGGAATCGCGATTGTCAGCTTTCAGTCAGACGGAATCGCCGACTGCCTTCGCGGCCCCGCCGGGGAACTGATTGAGCGGCTCGGCCGCTAGCCGTCGGGCATCAGCCCGCGTTTCTGGCGACGAAAAGTTCGATTCCGTCGAGTTCAGGTCTGATCTCGATCTGGCAGGTCAGCCGGCTGTTGGGGCGGCGGTCGCGGGCGGCATCAAGCATGGCATCTTCCATGTCGTCCATCGGCGGCAATCGAGGCATCCACGATTCGCCAACGTAGGCGTGGCAGGTGCCGCAGGCGCAGGCGCCGCCGCATTCGGCAACGATCCCGGCGATATCGTGATCCAGAGCGGCCTCCATGGCCGTTGCACCGGCTTTTACCACGACCTCGCGACGCTGGCCGCGAATGTCGTGCCAGATAATCTTCGGCATAGGACCGGCGAGCTGCGCGACCCGGTCAGCCGGTGGTCCGGGCGTAGACCGTCCAGAGCCTTGCGACTTCAGCCATCTGCGGGTCAGCCTTGACTTGCTCGAATGCCTTAACAGCCTCGGCCTTCCTGCCGAGCTTGAGGCCGGCTATGCCGAGGCTCATCTGTGCCTGGTCAGGGTCCTTGACGCTGCCCTTCTGCAAGCCGCGGGCAATGGCCTCGCTGCCCTTCGCGTAATCGCCGAAGCTGGCGTAGGCCAGGCCCAGGGCCACATCAGCCTGGCCTGCGGCAGCTTTTCTGGCTTCGGCCTCTGCAACACCAAGCGTTTTCTGATCCTCAGCCGCCTTGGCCTTGGCATCGTTGAGGCGGCGCTGGTAACGATCAGCCCGGCTCTTGTCCTCGGTGTCGAAGACCTTTGCCGAGTAACCCGCTTCCATGACCCGCTGCGCTTCACCGGGCAAGCCTGCCTCGAGCAGCAATTCTGCCATTTCGATGTAATCGTCCGGTTGTGTCATTACGCCCACCTGCAACATCAGCCGGTATAGATTGAGCGTAACGCGGTCGGAGTTCTTCTGACGCATCATCATGTCGAGAAGCCCGTCCCAGTACTCGCGTTTGGGATACCGGATGACCAGTGCCTCGAGTGCCTTGTTCGCGCCGGCAACGTCATTCAGCTTGACGTAGGAGCTCTGGATCAACTGCAGCGTGCTTTCCTCAGGGGTCTTGCCGGCCTTCTCAGCATCGCTGACCATTTTCTCAAGCACAGCGATCGCGGTCCTGTAATCCTTCTGCAGATAATGCGCCTGACCGATAAGCAGCATGGTCTGGCCGTCGGTCCCGCCGCCCTTCATCCAGCGGCTACCGTATTCCGTCACTTTCGGATAGGTCTTTGACACCGAATACAGCTGCACCAGCGTCTTCAGGCGATCCTGCATCTCGTCCGCTGGCGTCCGACCCGAAGCGACCTGTGCCTCGTATACCTTTGCCGCGTCGCCGAATTTCTTTTGCTGCAGATACACGTAGCCGAGAAACTCATTGATCTGGTAGTCGTCAAACGCCGTGCGCCCTGGCACCGCTTGCGCCTCGGCGATCTTGGCCAAGGCCTGATCCCATTGCTTTTTCTGGATCGCTTCCTGCGCGGCTTTCATGGGCTTGGCGACTTTCGGGCTGATTTTCTCGCCGTCAGCGGCGTGCAATGCGCTCGCCGCGAGCATCACCATCGCGATAACACTGGCAATTCGGGAAAGCATCTTCATAGCGGACAGAGACCTCTGCAATTTCGGTGGCCGCATGCCTTCATCAGACCCGGCTACTCCATGAACTGTTCCATGCCTACGAAGCCGATCTTGCGAATATCCTGGCGCTGTGCCAGCGCCAGCACCTTGGCCACGTAGTCATATTTGACGCGCTTGTTTGGCCGCACATGCAGCTCAGGTTGCGGTTCCTTCGCGGCTTCGGTGCGGAAATACCTCTCCAACGCATTCATGGTCGGCACAGTCGTGCCATTCCAGAGAATCGTGCCGTCGAAGTCGATCTCGAGATTGATCACTTCCGGCGGCACTGGATTTTCGGGCTGGTTCGGGTTCGGCCGCGGCATGTCGAGCTTTACCGCATGCGTCATCACCGGAATGGTGATGATGAACATGATCAGCAGCACCAACATGACATCGATCAACGGCGTCGTGTTGATGTCCATCATCGGCTCGTCGTCACCACCGCCTACGCTCATGCCCATGGGCTGAACTCCTCAATTGTGATACGGGCCGCGTCAGCGCTCTAGCGAAAGCCGCGGTCCGGCTCGGTAATGAAGCCGACCTTGACCACACCACCGCGCTGCACGGCCAGAATGACCCGCCCCACGTACTCATACTTCGCGTTCTTGTCGCCGCGAATATGAATCTCCGGTTGCGGCTGCTGCACGGCGACAGACCGGATCAATTCCCGCAACTTGTTCTCGTCCGGAACCTTCGCGGCATTCCAGAACACATCGCCGTCCGCACTGACGGCGATCGTGATGTTCTCCGGCTTGGTCTGGGTTGGCTGGTTGGCGATCTTGGGCAGGTCCACCTTTGCGGTCTGCGTGATAACCGGAATCGTGATCAGAAAGATGATCAGCAGCACCAGCATCACGTCCACGAGGGGCGTGGTGTTGATCTCCGACATCGCCTTGTCGTCGCCGCCATCGC
>CAYOFE010000126.1:0-8124 GCA_964403135.1 uncultured Chromatiaceae bacterium
GGCAAACGGGACTGCGCGAAGGAGCGCGACACCCAGTCAACGCGAGCAGCGCTTCTCCGTAAGGCCGCTTGCGGCAATCGCGACTGGCGTCGCTCCCACAGGATTGGCGCGACGCGATCCGCTCCTACAGCATCGCCGGGTTCAGCGTGTACGTCCCCGTCAGCCGCGCTTCGGCGAGGATGTGTCCGCGCAGGGCTTTCTTCACGTCCTCGCAGGTGAAACGCCCCTCCACCGGACAGCGCGCAAGGTCGGTGGCGTACAGCACGAAGTGATAGTGGTGCAGCCGCTCGTCGTTCCACGGCGAGCAGGGTCCCTCGTAGCCGTAGTAGTCGCCGGCCATGTCTGGGTCCGAGGCCATGAAGCCGGTGTACTCGTTGATGCCCTGCCGTGAGCCCGGCGGGCCGGGCGGATTTTTCTTGCCGCGCGCGGTGATGCCGTCCGAGCACTCGCCTTCGGCCACGCCGCCGTCCCGGGCCGGGATGTCCACCATCACCCAGTGGCAGAACTCCACGCGCGGCAGGTCACGAGCGATGACCGTGCCTTCCTTGTTGAAGTTCTCCAGCGAGGAGGGCACGTCGGTGTCGATGCACAGCAGGACCAGCGACTTCGCGCCCGGCGGGATCTCCGACCAGGAAAGCTGCGGGTTGCGGTTCTGGCCGAGCTTCATGTGATTGACGGGGTCAGGCACGCCGAACGCACAGCGCTCGGGGATGCGTTCGTTGTTGCCAAAGGTCGTCGAAGTCAGGCGCATGGTTCTCTCCGGATTGTCGTTGTTGGCGTCATTATAATTGCCCGATGATCGATCATCGCTCGCCGCTCAAGGAGGCGCTCACCCTGCAGGGGCCGGCGGGGGCGATCGAGGCGTTGGTGGAGCAGCCGCGTGACGGCGAGTTCGCCTTTGCCGCGGTAATCTGCCATCCGCACCCATTGCATCATGGCACTATGCTCAACAAGGTCGTGCACACGATTTCCCGCGCCATGAACGACCTGCATATCCCGGCCGTGCGCTTCAACTTCCGCGGTGTCGGCGCGAGCGAAGGCCGCTATGCGCAGGGCGCCGGCGAGACCGAAGATGCGGTGTCGGTGTGCCAATGGGCGCGCACGCGTTACCCTGGCGCGGGTCTGTGGCTGGCAGGGTTCTCCTTCGGCGCCATGGTGGCCTGCCGGGCAGCGCTCGACGTGAGTCCGGCGCATCTCCTTGCGGTTGCGCCCCCGCCGCAGCGCACGCGCGAGATTCTCGGTGGCCGCCATCCGGCGGTGCCCTGGCTGGTGGTGCAGGGCGAGGCCGACGAGGTGGTGGCCAGTCAGGCAGTTCGCGACTGGGTCGATTCGCTCGACCCGGCGCCGGAACTGGCGATGCTGCCCGGCGTGGATCACTTTTTCCACGGGCATATCGGGTTGCTGCGCGAGACCCTCGTTACGCGGCTTGCGGCGGCGGCGGGTCGCGCATGATCCGCTCGCTGAAAAACCTGCTGCGGAAATTCGCGGAGCAGCCTGCCGGCCATGCGCCCGATCCCGAGCGCGTGCCGCTGGCCATGGCCGCGTTGCTCGTGGAGGCGGCGCGCGCCGATTTCCACGTCAACGAGGCCGAGCTCGAAGAGCTGGTGGCCGTGCTCACGCCGCGGCTCGATCTGAGCGAGGTGGAGGTGCGCGAACTGCTGCACCGTGCCCGCAGCGCCGTCGAGCATTCAGTGTCGCTGCACGAGTTCACCCGGCCGCTGCACGAGGCGATGGAGTACGGTCAGAAGGAAGACCTGATCCGCATGCTCTGGCACGTCGCGCTGGCCGACCGCCGCCTCGACAAGTACGAGGACTACCTGATCTCGAAAGTCGCCGAGCTGCTCTACGTCTCGCGCGGCGACGTGCTGCGCCTGAAGCACGAGGTGCTTCAGGAGAAGCCCGCCACAACGGGCGGAGACTGATTCGCACCCCCGGTGAGCCTGTTGCGGTTCCGTGGAAGCGGCGCAAGCCGCGATCGGCGGCTAGTCGGTGAAGAACTGCCGCGTGAACCGCACCGAGAAGCGGCTGGTCTCGTTGATCGGCGTGACGTCGATTGTGAATACCAGCGTTTCGCTGTTCGAGACCGGCACGTCGGCAATGTAATAGATCGACTCGCCCTCGCGGATCTCGCGGATCTTGACGTCCTTCAGCTGCCCGTTCAGGTTGGCGGCCTGCGCCGCCACGCTGCCCGGCACGGGTTCGCCGGACGTGCCCGGAACTTTCTTCAGGATCGACACGTTCAGCAGCGCGCGGTTCTTGCTGCGCACAATGCTGTAGGCCTTGGCGACTTCGGGCGTGAGCTGATCGGTCGAGATGGCGTTGAAATACACGATGTAGTCGCCGAAATCCTTCGATGAAGCCACTTCGGGCTCTGCCGTGGGCGTGGGCACGTTGCCGGGGCGGTCGCCGGGCTGCGGCTGTCCGCAGGCGGTGACGAGTATGGCGGACAGGACAGCAAGGCAGAGTCGGGTGTTCATTGCATTGACAGCGCGAGTGGAATCCCTGGGCGGCATCATAACTCAGAACCCGGGGCACATCAGGCCCGCCACGGCACTCCCGGATGGCAGCGCCCGGTGGACGAATTCGATGGCCAGAAGAGCGAAGATTGGCGAAATGTCGAGGCCGCCGATCGCCGGTATCAGGCGGCGAAACGGCCTGAGCACCGGTTCGACGATGTCCCCCAGTACTCTCGCCGCCGGGTTGTACGAGCCGGCGGCCACCCAGCTCATGATTACGTAGATCAGCGTCAGCATGCTGTAGGTCCGAAGCACGAGGTGCGCGAGGCGCAGCAGCGCCAGCATCATCACCTGCCCGGGCTCGGCCCCGCCCAGGCAGGCGAGCGGCACCAGCAAAGCCGTGGCGAGGCTCTGAACCGCCAGCATGCCGACCACGGTCGCGGTGTCGAGCCCCGCAATCGACGGGATGAACCGGCGCAGCGGCAGCACCACCGGGTTGGTGACCTTCAAAACGAATTGCGCCAGGGGGTTCCGGAAGTCGGTGCGCACCCATTGCAGCACCAGCCGCAGAAAGAACGTGACGACGTACAGATCGACCAGCGTCGAGACGACGAAGATGAAGGCGTCCTGCATGGTGCTCCAGCCCTATGAGTCCCCTCGGCCGAGTTCGGCTCCCCGGTCGCGCGCCGCCTGCAGCGCCCGCCGGAAGATATCACGAACGCCCGCCTCGTCGAGGACGCCGAGCGCGGCAGCCGTCGTGCCGCCGGGAGAGGTGACGCTGGCGCGCATCGCCGCCAGATCCACCGCCGGGTCCGCGGCCACCCGCGCTGCCCCGAGCGCCGTCTGGCGCGTAAGCACGCGCGCGGTGTCGGGTGGCAGGCCCAGGCGCACGGCGCTGTCCTCGATCATTTCCATCAGCAGGTAGAAGTATGCCGGGCCGCTGCCGGATATCGCCGTCACGGCGTCCATGAGCGACTCATCGGCAATCCATGCCGTCCGGCCCGCGGCGCCGGCCACGTACGTCGCGGCTGCGCGCTGGTCGTCGCTGACCTCCGGTCCGGAAACCAGGACGGCCATGCCTTCGCCGACCAGCGCTGGCTGGTTGGGCATGACCCGCACCGCAGCCGTGTCTGCGCCGAGCCAGCGGTGGAGTGCGCCGAGCGTGACGCCGGCGGCTATCGAAACCACCAGTTGACCGGGCGGCCGGCGTCTCCCGGCGACCTCGGCCGCAACCGCCGGCATCACCTGGGGCTTGACCGCCAGCACCAGGACCGCCGCGCTCACGGCCACATCGGCGTTCGTGGCGGTGAGGCGCAGCCCGGAGTGCAGCGCCGCAAGTCTTGCCCGCGCCGCTTCGGCCGGCTCGGCGATATGCAGTCGTTCGGGCCGGTGCCCGGCCCGCAGCAGGCCGGCCACCAGCGCCTGCGCCATGTTGCCGCCGCCGATGAAGCCGATTCGCAGTTCTTCGTAACTCATGGGCGCTCTCCGAACAGCGCAGTGCCGATCCGTACCATGTTACTGCCGGCTCGCACCGCGGCCTCGAGGTCCGCCGACATGCCCATCGACAGGGTGTCCAGGCCGAAGCCGCCGCGCAGTGCCGCGAACAGCTGCTGCACGCGGCGGAACTCCGCAGCGAGCGCCGCGGGGGCAATGTTGAAATTGGGCATGAACATCAGGCCCCGTAGCTTCAACCGCGGCAGTCCGGCGATGACAGTCGCGAGCGCAGCCACCTCGGCGGCCGGCAAGCCGCTGCGCGCCCGCGCCGGTTCCGGTTGCACCTGGATGCACACCTGCAGGTCGCCGGCGTGACAGGGCCGCTGGCGCGACAACCGCTCTGCGATGTGCGCGCTGGCCACCGTCTGCACCCAGTCGAAGTTCTCGGCAATCGGCCGTGTCTTGTTGGCTTGCACGGCGCCGATGAAATGCCAGACGAGATCATCTGGTAATTCCGTGATCTTCGGCAGCGCTTCCTGCAGGTAGTTCTCGCCAAAATGGCGTAGACCTGCGTGCCATGCGGCGGCGATCGTCGCCGGGGGGTGAGTCTTGCTGACCGCGACGACCGTCACACTCCGCGGATCGCCGCCGGCGGCTTCGGCTGCGGCGGTGATGCGTTCGCGCAAATCTGCAAGTTTTTCCGTGATAGTCGTCACGGTCGGGGATGGGGTGCTCACTATACTTTGCGGCAACGGCGCTGTCGGCTTATGGCAAGTGCATGGGGTTGTGCCGGGGTCGCTAAGCGCTTGTAGCAGGTGCGGAAATGGCTGTTGATATCGCGCAATTACTGGCTTTCTCTGTAAAGAACAACGCATCCGACCTGCACTTGTCGGCGGGCGTGCCGCCCATGATCCGCGTGGATGGCGATGTCAAGCGCATCAACATGCCGGCGCTGTCGCACAAAGAAGTGCACGCCATGATATACGACATCATGAACGACAAGCAGCGCAAGGACTACGAGGACAAGCTCGAGACCGACTTCTCCTTCGAGATCCCGAAACTGGCGCGCTTCCGGGTCAACGCCTTCAACCAGAGCCGCGGCTCCGGGGCGGTGTTCCGCACCATTCCGTCGCTGATCCGCACACTGGACGACCTGAAGGCCCCGGCAATCTTCAAGGATATATCCATGTACCCGCGCGGGCTGGTGCTGGTCACCGGACCCACCGGCTCCGGCAAGTCGACCACGCTGGCTGCGATGATCGACTACGTCAACATCAACAAACCCGATCACATCATCACGATCGAGGATCCGATCGAATTCGTGCACGAGAGCAAGAAATCGCTGATCAACCAGCGCGAGGTGCACCGTGATACGCTCGGTTTCGCCGAGGCGCTGCGCTCGGCGCTGCGTGAGGATCCCGATGTGATCCTGGTCGGAGAAATGCGCGACCTCGAGACCATCCGGCTCGCCATGACGGCTTCCGAGACCGGTCACCTGGTATTCGGCACCCTGCACACCAGTTCGGCGGCGAAGACGGTGGACCGCATCGTCGACGTGTTTCCCGCGAACGAGAAGGAAATGATCCGCACCATGTTGTCCGAATCGTTGCGGGCGGTGATTTCGCAGACGCTGCTGAAGAAGTCCGGCGGCGGCCGCGTGGCGGCGCACGAAATCATGATCGGCACGCCGGCCATCAGGAACCTGATCCGCGAAGGCAAGATCGCGCAGATGTACTCCGCCATCCAGACCGGCCAGGCCGCGGGCATGCAGACGCTCGACCAGAACCTGCAGGATCTGCTGGCCAAGGGCGTTATCAGCAAGGAAGAAGCACGCTTCAAGGCCGCCAACAAGGACAACTTCTAGGCCGAGAGGCCAGGAGAGCACGCGATGGAACGCGATCAGGCAACACGGTTGATGCAGGGACTGCTGAAGAAGATGGCGGAGAAGAATGGCTCCGACCTTTTCATCACGGCGGGCTTTCCGCCCGCCATCAAGATCGACGGGGAGATCCACCGCGCCGCCGAGCAGCCGCTGACGCCCGATGAGAGCGCGCTGATGGTGCGCTCGATCATGAACGACCGCCAGGCGCGCGAGTTCGACGCCAGCAAGGAGTGCAATTTCGCCATCAACCCGCAGGGCATCGGCCGTTTCCGTGTCAGCGCGTTCATCCAGCAGGGCCAGGTCGGCGCGGTGCTGCGTACCATCATCGGCAAGATCCCGACGCTGGACGAGCTCGAACTGCCGCCGATCCTCAAGGAAATCGTGCTGACCAAGCGCGGCCTGGTCATCGTCGTCGGTGCCACGGGTTCCGGCAAATCCACAACGCTCGCGGCGATGGTTGGCTACCGCAACGAGAACTCGCACGGCCACATCATCACCATCGAGGATCCGGTGGAGTACCAGCATCCGCACCGACGCTGCGTGGTGACGCAGCGCGAGGTGGGCGTGGACACCGAGTCCTGGGGCGCGGCTCTGAAGAACACCCTGCGGCAGGCGCCCGATGTGATTCTTATCGGCGAGATCCGCGACCGCGATACGATGGAATACGGCATCCAGTTCGCCGAGACCGGCCACCTGTGCCTGGCCACGCTGCATGCGAACAGCGCCAACCAGGCGCTGGACCGCATCATTAACTTCTTCCCCGAGGACAAGCGTTCGCAGCTGCTGATGGACCTTTCTCTGAACATCAAGGCGATGATCTCGCAGCGGCTGATACCGCGCGAAAGCGGCAAGGGACGTATCGCCGCGATGGAAATCATGCTGCAGTCGCCACTGATCTCGGACCTGATCTTCAAGGGCGAGGTCACCCGCATCAAGGAGATCATGGCCAAGTCCACGCGGCTCGGCATGCAGACCTTTGACCAGGATCTCTTTGCTCTGTACGAGCGCGGCATGATCTCCTACGAAGAGGCTATGCGTAACGCCGATTCAAAGAATGAGCTGCGGCTGCGTGTCAAGCTCGAAAGCAAACGCGGCAGGACCGCGGCCGATCAGCTCGAGGGCCTGGCGCTCGCCGAGGAGCCCGAAGAGCAGCGCGGCATGCTGCGCATGAAGTAAACCGAAGACCGGGATAGGCTAACGTGGCCGAACCAGCGACCAGTAACGACTATGCGACGATGAACGTCCAGCCGCTTTTCAACCTGATGGTTGAAAAAAAGGCCTCGGACCTGTTCCTGACACCGTTCGCGCCCGTCAAGATCAAGATCGACGGCAAGATCATTGCCGTGAACAAGCTCGACCTCACGCCGAAGATGATCCGCCAGGCGGCAATGGAGCTGATGAACGAGGATCAGCTCGAGGAGTTCAATCGCGAGCGCGAGATCGACTTCGCCGTCTCCAAGTCGGGCGTCGGCCGGTTTCGCGTCAACGTCTTTCACCAGCGCGGGAACCCCGCTATCGTGGTGCGCTACATCGCCTCGGAACTGCCCGACCTCGATAAGCTCGGCATGCCGCAGGTGATGAAGGATCTGGTGATGTTCCGGCGCGGGCTGATTCTGATGGTCGGCGCGAGCGGCAACGGCAAGTCCACTACCCTCGCCGGCATGATCAACTATCGCAACGAAAAGACCTCCTCGCATATCATTACGATTGAGGATCCGATCGAGTTCCTGCACCCGAACAAGAAGTCGATCGTCAACCAGCGCGAGGTCGGCGTTGACACCAAGTCCTACGCGCGCGCGTTGAAGAGCGCCATGCGCGAGGCTCCGGACGTGATCCTGATCGGCGAAATCCGCGACCGCGACACCATGCAGGCGGCAATCGATCTGGCTGGCACGGGCCACCTGGCGATTGCGACGCTGCACTCGAATAACGCGCCTGAGACGCTCGACCGCATCATCAACTTCTTCCCCGAGGACCAGCACAAGCAGGTGTTCATGGATCTTTCGCACTATCTGCGGGCGATCATGTCCCAGCGCCTGGTGCGCGGCGTCAATGGCGAGCGCGTCGCGGCCGTTGAGATCATGCTGAACACGCCGCGCATCGCCGAGCTGATCCAGATGGGCGACATCAGCAAGGTGAAGGAATCGTTCCGCGATTCCACCGAGGCGGGCATGCAGACTTTCGACCAGGCGCTGCTGAAGCTGCACAAGGAAGGGCGCATTCCTATGGAGGAGGCGCTGGCCAACGCCGATTCGCGCACCAACCTCGAGGCGCAGATCCACTTCGGTTAGAGGTGCCGGGTCGCCGTTTGGCACGTTAAGCGGGGTTTAAGGGGTGGATATAATATCAACG
>CAYOFE010000127.1:0-8116 GCA_964403135.1 uncultured Chromatiaceae bacterium
GCCATGTTCGCTGCAACTGCCGCCCGCATAGCCGCCTGTGCAGAGCTTCCCTAGCACCGTCTGGACGTTTTTCAGACCGCCAGCGGCCACGCGACGCGCAATGATGTCGAGCATCTCCGGCTGAATGTCCACCGCGAGAACCCGCCCCTGCGGAACGCGGGCAGCAATGAGCAACGTGAAGTAACCGGTCCCTGCCCCGAGGTCGACCACGACATGGTCAGGCTGCAGCGGAAGATTGTCGACAAGCAGGTCGGTCCGTTCTTCAGCCACGCGCGAGTCGCGCTCCAGCCACTCGGCGCCCGGGTGCCCCATCACCTGGGCAATCTCCCGCCCCATATAGAACTTGCCGATGCCATCCGGACTGCCTGCTTTATATACGTAGGGACCAGCCGCATCGGCTTGAATGGCCACCGGGATGCGCGGGCCGTCCGTGCCGCACGCGGAAAGGACGAGTATCAGTGCCGGAGCACAGGCCGGAAGAGCGACAAATGTCCAGGATCGCCGCATGGGTCGTCACAATGATTGATGATCGATCTGTCTAATTCGCTGCGAGAGCACGATTCGGATTCACACGCAGGCCTGCGCACAAGCGACGTGCATAGCATAGCTGCCCTTTTGCTATGCTGGGCCGGCCGCCTACATTGCAAGGCATACCGGAGGATTTTTCCCATGCGGCGTTTTTGCATCATGATCGGGTCGCTGGTCGTGCTCGGCCACCTGCACGGCTGCGTATATTCGAGCGCGATAACGCCGCTGGACGAGAATGTGCAGGAAACCAAGCTCGGCACCAAGACCGGGCGCGCGAGCGTATATATCGTGGCCTGGTTGTTCGCATGGGGCGATGGTGGCGTGGCCGCGGCGGCGCGTAATGGCGACCTCAAGGTAATCAATCATCTGGATGTGGAACGGCGTCTGTTTCTGTTCGGCCTGTTCAGTGAGATCACCACGATCGCCTACGGTGACTGAGATGGGCCGCATCATGGTAGTCGCAATGGGCAGCTTCGGGCTGACCGGCTGCTCTGCGCCCGGCCTGCTCTACACCGACGTGACGCGGCCACTCACGCTGGACATGCAGGAAACGGTCCTCACCGCGGGCTTTGCCGTCGGCATCCAGAACACCGTTCGCGAACCGATCACCCGGGCCGGGTTAACCGCAGAGTGGAACAGCGGTGCCCCGGGCCAGGCCGCGCGGGCTGGCGGTCTCGAGGCAATGCACTACGCTGATGTGCGGCGGCAGAGCCTGCTCGGCGGCTTGTGGGGCCGCACGACCATCGTCATGTACGGAAATCCTCCGCCCGGACACGGCGCAGCGGCGCTCACCGAAGAATCCGCGCGCTGAGTCCAATGGCGCGTCTTGCGGCCCCCATCCGAACCGTACTTTACAGCCGGTTTGCGCGGCGGTCATTTCTCAGCGCGATGCGGCTCGCGGGCGCCTGGGCGAACTGGCGCTTCCAGAGGTCAACGCGAAACGCGGCGTCACTCAACGAGGCGGTCCTCGAGGAAATACTGCTCCGCAATCGCGAAACAGCGTTTGGCCGCACTCACGGTTTCGCAGAGATCCTCGGCTCGCCGGATCTCATGGCGGAATACCTCAGACGCGTCCCGCTTTCGGTTTATGCAGACTACGAACCGTATCTCGAGCGCATGGCCGCCGGCGAGGATTTCCTTTTAACCGCAGATCGCGTCGTCTTCTTCGCGCCTTCCTCGGGCACGACCGGCAAGGCCAAGATGATCCCGATCACGACGCGCAGCGCGCAGTTGATGTTGCGTGTACTGCTGCTGTCCCGTGCCGTCCTGAATCGCTTCCTGCCCCGGCGCGGTGCGGGACGTGGCATTTCACTGATCCGAATGTCACAGGATCCGGAGCGAACCATCGGCGGCACCCCGACCGGCGACGCGTCGGCATACGGGATGCGCCAGGCGGTCTGGCTGCTGCCATTGATGTACACCACTCCCGTACCGGCAATGGGGATCGCCGACAAGCCGACGGCGTCGTTCGTACATGCGCTGTTTGCCCTGCGCGAGCGCGATCTCGACCATGTCTCGGCGACATTCGCCCACTACGTGGTGCAGTTCTTCCGGGTCATGGAGGAACGCTGGCCGGAATTGCTCGAGAGCCTCGCCACCGGGCGGCTGCCGCCCCAACTCAACCTGCCTTTGCAGCTGCGCGCCGAGCTGGATTCGCAGCTTCGGCCCGATCCATCACTGGCGGCGCAGCTGCGCCTGGAGTTCGAAAAAGGCATGCGCGAGATTGCGCAGCGTCTGTGGCCGCAGTTCTCGTGCGTTGCCGCGGTGACGACTGGCGCCTTCGAACTGTATGTGCCGGAGCTTCGCAGATACATAGGCGATGCCAGGCTGTGCAACCTGCTGTATGGCGCCACCGAGGCACCGATCGGCATCAATCTCGATCCCGCTCGGCCCGCTGAATACGTTTTCATGCCCGGCTTGTGCGCGGTGGAATTCATTCCGGGCGACGATATCGACAGTCCCTCGCCATCAACCGTCGGACTGACCGGGCTGCAGCGCGGGGAGTGCTACGAGCTGGTGATTACCAGCCATGCCGGGTTTTATCGCTACCGGATGGACGACGTGGTGCGCGTCACGGGCTTTCATGCCGGCAGTCCCATCCTCGAGTTCGCATACCGGCGCGGAACCATCCTGAACCTCGCTGCCGAGAAAACCACGGAGGAACAGGTCGCCGGCGTGGTGCAACAGCTGCGTGAAGGCTGGGCGCGTGCCGGTCTCACACTCGTTGACTACTCGGCCGCCGCGGACGTGGAGTCCGCACCACCACGGTACCGTTTGTTTTTCGAGGTAGCCGGCCCGTCGGAGGCACTCACGCAGGAGTTCGTCCGGGAAGCTGCGCAGACGGTCGATGCCGGCCTCGTGGCCGCCAACGTGGACTATGCAATCCTCAGAAGAAACCAAGGCCTCGGGACCCCGCAGATCATTTTCCTGCGCACCGGGAGCTTCCAGGCACTGCTCGATCTGGTGCGCGAGGAACGCGGCACGCCTGGCGACAACACGCTGAAGGTGCCGAGACGGATAAGCAGGCCTGCGCAGCTGCGCCTGCTTGACTCGTGCAGCGTCATTCCCTCGGCACCCGGGCCACCAGCACAAGCCGCACCGGGAGTCAGGATCGGGTAGCATCGCTGCATCCACCGCAACCGCCAATACCGTCCATGCCCGTCATGCAAACCTGCGACCTTACCCCCCGCCAGTACTGGCTGGAGATAAAGACCAATCCCAACCGGGCGAAATTCGGCTTCGGATCCCGGGCTGCGCTGATCAACATCGACCTGCAGCGGGCGTACACCGACATCGAGAACTTTGCGACGGCCTATCAGACCCATCCGCGCCAGATCGAGTACATCAACGAGTTGTCGGACCTCGCCCGCCGCAGCGGCACGCCTGTGATCTGGACCTACGTGGCGTACATGGAAAATGCCGATGACGCCGGCGTATGGGGCACACGAACCAATACGCCCGACTCGCTGCAGAACATCAAGGTGGGCTCTGCACGCGCCGAACTCGATCCGCGGCTGCGCATTGATCCCTCCCGGGATGCGATCTTCAACAAGCGCATGGCGAGTGTGTTCTTCGAAACACCGATCGGATCGCTGCTGGCCTGGCACAAGGTGGACACCGTGATCCTCACCGGCGGGAGCACTTCGGGTTGTGTGCGGGCCAGCGCGGTCGACAGCCTGTCACGTAATTTTCGAACCATCATCCCGGAAGAGTGTGTAGCGGACCGCCACGAGATCCCGCACTTCGCCAGTCTCTGCGACCTGATGCTGAAATACGCCGACGTCGAGCCCTTTGCCGTCGTCCGGAACTGGCTTGCGACCAGAGCCGCCCAGTGACCGAAGCGACCGTACTCGTCACCGGGGCGAATCGCGGCATCGGACTGGAGTTCGTACGCCAGTACGCGGCCGACGGCTGGTCGGTCATCGCCTGCTGCCGCTCCCCCGACGAAGCCGACGATCTGCAAACGATAGCTGCCGGCCAGCCACACGTTACTATCGAGGAACTCGATGTGACCGACCACGGCGCCATCGTTACGCTCGCCGAGCGTTGCCGGCAGCGTCCGATCGATGTGCTGATCAGCAACGCGGGCATGCTCGGTGCATTGCCATTGGCGGACAACCTTCATCGGCAGCACTTCGGCAGCGTGGATTACGCGCTGTGGGAAGAGCTTCTGCGCGTCAATACATTCGCGCCGGTAAAGCTTGCCGAGGCATTCGCGGAACAGGTGGCAGCGAGCCACCAGAAAAAGATCATCGCGATCTCGAGCACGGTCGGCTCGATCGCCGAAAGCAAGCGCGCGGCGTTCGCCTACACGACCAGCAAGACGGCCCTCAACAAAGCGATGACTCTGGTCGCTGAAGCGCTCAAGGAACGCGGCGTCATCGTCGCGCTGTTCTGCCCCGGCTACGTGAAGACGCGCATGAACCTGGGTGGGGCAACCGTGGAGATCGCCGACAGCGTATCCGGCATGCGGCGGCAGATCGGTGCCCTTACGATGACCGACAGCGGCACGTTCCGTCGGTATGACGGCGAACCGATTGCGTGGTGATCAGGCGGCCGTGACTGCTCAGTCACGCTTGAGGCTGGCGAATGCCAGCCGCCAGGCCGCTGCGCCTGGTGCGGCTTTCGCATCGCTGGCCACTTCGAACGTCTTACCGAGGGCATCCGCATTACCGAGCGCGGTCACCGTCAACGCGGCGACATCGGCCCGCGGCACGGTACCCCCGCCGAGAGTGTCGCCCTGGGTAAAGCGCAGGCCCGTCTCGCCGCCTTCTTCGTTAGTCAGTCCAGCGGGCCGCACGATGGTGTACGGCACGCCGCTGCCGCGCAGGTACTGCTCACCCTTGGCTTTCCAGTCGAGGATGCCAGGCATCAGAACGGTATTGAGCAGCCAGCCGAACGCGCCGCCACCGCCACCCACGCCGACCGATGACACCAGGACGAACTGCTGCACCCCAGCCTCCCTGGCGGCATCGGCCAGGTTGCGGACCCCGCCATAGTCCACGAACTCGGGGCTGTTCGGCCCCGACCGCTCCGTCGCACCGATGGTGCAGATTACGTAGCTCACGCCTTGCAGCGCTGCGCCGAGCGTCTTCGGATCACGGACGTCCCCAGCCACCCATTGGTAATTTTCCGAGACGATCTGGCGGGCACGCTCGACGTCGCGGCTCAAACCCCGTACGCGATAGCCGGCCTTGAGGGCCTGCCTGAGTACGTGCTGCCCGGTCTGGCCGGTTGCGCCCGCGACAAGGACCAGCGGTGGCGGACTCGCCTGGACTGCGGTTGAGGTGGACTCAGCGGCCTGGGCCGGCAACGTCACCAACAGCCCCGCTGCCGCCGTGACCAACCAACATAGCCAACTGGTCCAACGACTCATGCGCATGCTCCCGCCTGGCGCCCATTTTTGCCAGCCTCATTCGGCTTGGCAAGCCGCCTGCCGTCGCGCCCGATACCGCGCCATGAACAGGCACCGCGCCCGGGCTATCCGCGATTCCCTCGGAACGGCTACGATTCGCGGCCTCATCACCCGCAAGTAAGTCCACATGCAGCAGGCAGCAGCGCTACCTCAGGCCAGCGACGATCCGCAAAGGTTCTTCTGGTACGCCGTATGGGTGGTCATCATGGCCGTAACCGCACTGCCATTCCTCGGCGTGGTGACCTTTCCGCAGGTATGGGAGTACCGCTGGCTGCTGCTGATCCACGAGCTGTCGGCTTTTGCCTACGTCGGGCACACGCTGTTCAGCAATGTCTGGGCGATGCGCATCCGGTTGAGCCAGCCGCTCGCTACCGGGATCTGGGCACGCGGCTTTCTGCGCAAGCTCGCCTTGTCGATCACCGGGCCCACCGCGGTGATAACGCCGCTGTTCGGCCTTCTGGTGGTGGAGCACCTTGGCGGCATGATGGCCAATCCCTGGGCCTGGGATGCCTATTTCACCTTCTGGCTGATGGCCGGGTTCAGCATCGTTCCGGACGTAATCCGCTACGGCCGCAATCGCAATGCCGGGGACCCTCGCCACGGCGTAAAGAGCGGGGCCATCCGCGGCATGCTGGCATTGGTAATCGTGCTCTACATCATCGTCTGCATGGTGGCGAAGGTCAGTATTTTCCACGGCCTGTTCTTTGGCTGATCCGGCGGCCTCATCACCGCGATTTCAGCGGTCGAACACCGGCACAACGTGCTCGCCGATCAGTCGTATCGCCTCGTCCGGATTGTCGTGCAGCCGGAAGCAGATTTCGTTGACTCCGGCTTTCTGGAAAGCCTGCAACTCCGGAAGCTTGCGCTCGATGTCGGCGACGGTGCCGGTAAAGGTCAGGTGCTCGATCAGCAGGTCGATGAGCCTTTCGGGAATGCCCTCGATGACGTGGCTGTGCGTCCGGTACGCCTTGTAGAACGGAGCCTTGTTTTTCTGGATGAAATCGCTGTCTTCCTTGCTCATGAACGATTCGAGGTACCACGGTTCCAGCAGCCCGCGCAGCAGCACCTCGCGCCGCGCTTCGCGCTCGGCGACTTCCCGATCAGTCTTGATGTGCCATGCCCAGGCATTACTGATGCGAAAACCGTCGGCTGCGCGACCTTTTCTCGCCAGCGCATCACGTACCTGCCGCACAGTATTCTCGATGTAGGGCCTCGGCATGTCGCTGAACATGACGCCGTCGGCCGAAGGCACCACACCGTTGATCATCTGCTCCCGGTTGGCGCCGGCGTAGACCAGCGGCAGCGAATCGGTCGCGTACACTGGCCGATAGGCCCAGGCCCGGTAGATTTCCCCCGAATAGGCCAACGGCCTGTCCGGCGATGCTCCCTTCACGATCTCGATCGCCTCGCGCACGCCACGCACCCGACGGCCCGGTGGTATCCCGAGGCGTGCCAACCACTCGCCCCCCCCACCGATCACCAGAGCTGCCCGCCCGTGCGCATACTCGTTCAGGGTCAGCAGCGCATTGGCCATCTTCACGGGATGCATTTCGTAGGGACTCACTACGCACACCCCGAGCCGAACCTTCCTGGATGCCATCGCCGCGGGCACCAATGACAAGAAGGCGTCGCGACATGACAGGTAATTCTGCTGCCACAAGGTCTGTATACCGTAGCGATCACACAGCAACGCGAGCTCGGTCAATTGCGCCGGGGTGCGATCCGGCTCGAGCAACACGTCAATCTTCATGGGAATTCTCCGCCGGATAATCAACCCGGTAAACGAATCATAGAATGCCCGTCTATGCCTTTCTTGATCTGGGACAAGTTGCCGCCACGGCTGCCCGGGCCACCAAAGCCATGTAACCTTGGCTTCATGACAGGTAAAGCACGATTCGTCGCCGGGGTTGCCCGCTGGCTGCGTTGGCTGGGTGCCGCACTCACGTTGCTGCTGGCACTGGGGGGCGTCGCGCTGGTGATCTGGGCCCGGCAGCTTTCGCCAGCCGATCCGGCCGCCGCTGCGGCACTGTCGAATAGCGATGCCGTGACAGTGCAGCGCGATGAGTGGATTGTTTTTCAGCCCCGCGCGATCGACGCCTCGACCGGCATGATTTTCTACCCCGGTGGCAAAGCGGATCCGACGGCTTATGCGCCGATTCTCAGCCGGATTGCCGCTGCAGGCTATCTCGTCGTGCTTACGCCAATGCCGCTCAATCTGGCGATCCTCGCGCCAGACCGGGCGGCGCGCGTCATCGGGCGCTACCCCGCCATTAAGCGCTGGGCAATCGCGGGCCATAGTCTTGGAGGGGTGCTGGCCTGCGCTTTTGCCAGCGAGTACCGCGAGCAGCTGGCGGGACTGGTGCTGTGGGCCTCCTACCCTGCGCCAATGGACGATCTGTCGGGAGCGGCCTTGCCGACCCTGTCGATCTATGCGACGCGTGACGAGCTGACACGCCCGGACGACATCGAGCAGTCCCGGGCACGGCTCCCGGTAGCCACTACCTACGTGGAAATCAAAGGTGGGGACCATTGGAACTTCGGGCATTTCGCGATCGATCGCAGCACAGCAGGTATTTCCCGCGAGGAGCAGCAAACCATCGTCCTCGACGCGACACTGGCGTTCCTGCGCAAGGTCGCGCCGCTGCCGGCCCCATCGACTACGATGTGAAGCCG
>CAYOFE010000128.1:0-8084 GCA_964403135.1 uncultured Chromatiaceae bacterium
CGATGTCATCTCCTGAGGCACCAGCACCGATGAGTAGCTGCCCTGCATGTTATCGCCTTTTGGCCATGGCGGCACCGATGACGACACCGCGCGCGTTTACGAGTCACTGCTGGACGTTGTGCAACGCGCCGGGTTCGACGTGCTGTGGCTGGACAACAACTCCGGCTGCAAGGGCGTGTGCGTCGGTGTCGAGTCGCGGCAGCTCAACGCCGGAGATACCGCCCGGCAGTGTCCCGAAGGCGAGTGCTATGACGAGATCCTCGCGCAGGAGCTGGATAAGGAGGTGGGCCGCCGGCAGGGCAACCTGTTTGTCGTGCTGCACCAGCATGGCAGTCATGGCCCAGCCGACTTCCGGCGCTATCCGGCCGGCTTCGAGCGCTTCACGCCGGTGTGCCGAGCCAGCGAGCTGCACGATTGCAGCGCCTCCGAGGTGCGCAATGCCTACGACAACACGATCCTCTACACCGACTTCGTGCTGCACCGGCTGATCGAACAGCTCGGCACGTACGCCGACCGCTACGACACGGCGATGCTGTATGTGTCGGATCACGGCGAGTCGCTCGGTGAGAATGGGCTCTATCTGCACGGCCTGCCCTATGCCATCGCCCCGCGCAGTCAGACCCACGTGCCCCTGATTTTCTGGATGTCGCCGGGCTTCGGCCGGGAATTCGCCGTGAACAGCGGCTGCCTGGCCACTGAGGCAGGTCGCGCGCATTCGCACGATGACCTGTTTCACTCGGTGCTCGGCCTGCTGGAAATTCACACCTCGGTCTATGATCGCTCGCACGACCTGTTCGCGCACTGCAAGCGCCACATTGCCTGAGCGTGCTTTCGGCGGCGGTGTTCCTGAGCCTGCTGCTGTCGGGCGTGGCCTGGGCGGTGGTGGCCTGGCAGAGATTCTCGACGGGTCCGTGACGTCTGCCAGGCAGGTTCAGCCCGCCGTTCCGCTCCACATCCGCCGCAGCACACCATCTTTAACAACGTACTGATGCCAGAGAGCGGCGACGACGTGCAGGCCAAGAATCCCGGCGCCGATCTTCCAGCAGGTTTCGTGCACTTCGCCGAAGAAATCTGCGTCGAAGGTCGAGCCCTCGGGCACGCGCGGCACGATGCGGAACACGTTGTCCCAGCCGAAGAAATAGATCGGGAATTCGCCGTCATAGGCCGACAGCGCCGACCAGCCGGTGAGCGGAAACACGACGAGCAGCGCGTAGAGCGCGGCGTGCGTCAGCCGCGCCAGCACGCGCTGATAGGCCGTGAGTGCCGCCGGCAGCTCCGGTGTGGGATTCACCGCCCGCCACGACAGCCGGAAAATGACCAGGATCAGCACCAGGAAGCCGAGCGTGTTGTGCGCCCGGGAGAGCCGCATCAGCAGCGTCGGGTCGCCTTTCATTGCAAGCCAGGTGTCGTACGCATCCACCATCCAGAACCCGAGCGGCACCTGCACGGCGATCATCAGCGCCATGCCCCAGTGCAGGATGCGGGCGAGGCGGCCCCAGTGCTGGCGGTCGTTACGAAGACTTGTCACCGAGGTGTGCTACAAGGGTTCGGTCATCCAGGTACCTGGCGTCTCATTGCACGGGTCTTCTGCGGTCCTCGTGCACCAGCGGCAGCCTTCAGTAGTGTACGCACCACGTGATTGGGGCTCTGAAAATCGTCCTGACGGGCCTGGTGTGCGGCCTCACGTCGTTGCACCCGGGCGAGGGCCCGCTCGCTCGACGCGAGAAACGCGCTCCGCTCCGCCAGCCCCTGCGCGGTCAATCGCAGATACTTGCGCCGCCGATCGGTCCGATCATAGGCCTCCTCGATCAACCCAGCGTCGAGCAGCTCACCAATGTGCTTGGACACGGTGGCTTTCGGCAACGACAGCACGCGCGCCAGGTCGGTGACGGTGGCAGCGAACTTGCGTTCCGCCGGGATCGTGAGCGGTATCCGGATGCCGCCGATGGGTACGTTGCCATTGCGGCGCCGGTAGCCGGCAGCCACTCGCCAATGCCAGGCAAAATGCGCAGCCGCACTCAATTCTGCGTCAGACGAACGATGTTGCGCGCCGGAGATCCCCGGCGCCGTACTGCGCTTGACCATGAGCTGCCCCGCCGGCCTCAGACTGTGCCAAGAATGCCGTGAGCGGTGCGTGCTGGAAAGGCGTGCTGCAGGAGTTGTCCGGTACGCGGTTCAGCGCCGAGGCCGCTAAATGGCCGGCACTTCGGCCGCACAGAAGGTCATGCCCGGAATCGCATTGTCGGCCCCGTTTCGCAGCAGCCGCGGAAGTGGCACTAGACACGGTTGCCGGTCCTACAGGATCTCGTTCGCCTGTTTGCCCCGGCGATAGGTCGTGTAGATGATCACCGGGATCTTCATGCCGGCGAAGTGCTCGTGAATGAACGACTCCACGTCGCCCCAGTCGAGACGGTCCACGCCGGTCGCAAGTCGCGGCAGGGCGATGCTCCGGAACTTCTCCTGCATCGTGAGATCGCGCAACTGGCGCAACGCGTGGCTCACGTATGCGACCGTGGCCTTGCCCGGCTTCTCGCCCTTGCCGTAGGCCGCCTCCTGGGTGAACAGATTGACGATGCGGCGGCCGTCCGGAGCGGCCCAGGTCCAGAGTCCACCGGGCTTCACGTGGGTCGTCTTGCAGTAGTGCCGGAAATCCTTGTAGAGCGCGGGCCACTGCTCGCGCAGCGCCAGGCCCTGGTGAAAGTCGTCGTTAGCGGCTACGCCATGGGCGATGACCTGCGCCCTGCTGAGAAGAATATCTCCGGTAACCTGCTGGAGCAGGTTGGCCTCGCGCCGTAATTGGAGGCGCGAAGAATACCCCGCGCCCCCGCTGCAGCGGGGGCGCATGTCATCCGACGCCCACCAGCGAGCGCGAACTACTTCAGCTGGCCGCGGATCTCGCCGCCCGGATGAGCGGTGGTGTGAACGTTGACGTACGCATTGCCCGAGGCCGCAGCCGCCGCCACATCGCCGACCGTCGCCCACCCGCAATTGTTGCCGGTGTCCGGTGCAAGGATCGGTCCGTGCGCGAGCGTACCGTTGACCGTCACCGGACCGCCTGCGTAGAGCGTGACACCGACGGGTCCGTTCTCGGCCATCGGGGCGCAATGAATATGCGCCGCGATCACCTCCCGGGCGTTGCTGACGATCAGCCGGTGGTCGATCGAACCAGTGCGCGCGAACAGAACCACGCGCCCGCGTGCCCTGGTATCAACCGGCTCGACTTCTTCGGCACCGGTAAGCCCGGCCCGGAACACTCTGACTGGCGGCGTGACCGCATCCGCGGTGAATGCGCTGTCCGCCAGGAACGCGGAACAGACCAGCGATCAGAGCAGAATAACTTTGCGCATGATGAACCTCCTTCCGGCGCGGCCGCGCCCGGCGCGCGGTCACGCTCCATCTTCCGCGCTCGTCAGGTGGCGCCAACTGGGGCCACCTTCCGTCGCAGCCAGGTAAGTACCATGACTGCGCCAACAAAGCCCCAGATCGCGGGGGGTAACGGCACGACCTGCGCGATGGTGTAGTTCAGGTGGTTGGCCGGCTCGTTGAAGTTCAGCGCGAAGGCGGTGCCGCCTTGCCCATTCATCACGCCGTGGATGTCGTCCAGATGCCCCCACAGTTCCCCAACCGTCAGCAATCCGTCCATGTTGCTGTCCGCCTTAAATTTTCCGTTGAGGATCGAAAAGGCATCGTTGAAATAGGGCATGAACAAGGAATTGCCTTGGGCGCAGTTATCGGCGTCGCTCGTGCCAATGATCAGCCCGCGGCTGATGTCGCTGGTGCCATCGACCATCTCGCCCGCGAAGCAGTTATCGAAAATCGCGATCACCGCGACGCTGGCGGCAAAACCATTGAGCTCGGCGGCGATGGCATCGTCGCGCGCCGCCCTCAGTGGGTTGAACGGCGAGAACACTCCCGAATCGTACGGGTTGTTGCTCATGCCGATCACGCCTTCCGTGCCGTTGTTTCCGCCGTTGCCTTCATCCAGCGGAGCAGCATCGGCGATGCCGCCGCCCCCGTGGCCGGAGTAATGGAAAAACAACGTGTCGCCAGCCACCAGCGTGTTCTTGTACAGGTTGAGCAGACTGACGATATCCGGCCCGGTCTTGTCGTAGTACGTCGCGATCGAAGCGGGCAGCGTAGCGTAGTTCCCCCAGGTATTGGCTGCGGAAGTGACGTCGGCCTGAAAGCCCTCATTGCCGATGCCGAGGTAGTAGATTTGCGCTGCGCTCGCCGGCGCTGCACCTGCGAAGAGCAAGCCGATCGTCAGAAACAGCGCGACGAACGCATTGCGACACGACGCGCCTTGGCGCTTCGCTCTAGAGATTGCGGTCATAGTAACCCCCCTGAATTTCTGTTGTTTGGAGTCAGGTCAGCTACAACGGAAGCGGTGAGTATCCGATTGCCAACGACGTGTCATGTCCTGAAAGCGGTGCCGGTACTAACTTATTGACCCCAAAAAAAGTCGCCGTTGACATGATGCAGCGATCACTACCCGTGTTGTCAGCAACGAATCAAAGCCCCGGCACCTTCGGCTAAGGCCGGTAGAGCAGCTCCCGCTGACGTCCGATCGCCAGGATGCGAACCTCCTGGCGCGCCGGCACGAAGTGGTATAACGCGACGTAGCCGGACTGGCCGTACGAGATGACGAGTTCCCGGATGTCGCGGTGCAGGTGCTGGCCTGCGAGGGGATGGTCGGCGAGCAATGTGGCTGCGGAATGAATGGCTGCCACGCTCTGGCTCGCCGCTCGGGGATTTTCGCGTCGCTGGACCTCGACCATCGCGCGGCCTGCGGTGGCCACCGGGCGGCTGGCATTGACCGCTCAGGGGCTGGTGCGCTACACCTTAAAAAAAAGACGCCGTACCGGGATGACACGACCCACGTGGTGTTCGAGCCGCTGGATTTTCTCGCGCGGCTGGCTGCACTGGTGCCCAAGCCGCGGGTGCACCTGACCCGCTTCCACGGCGTGTTCGCCCCGCACAGCGCGCTGCGCGCTGAGATCACCCCGGCGGGGCGGGGGAAGAACACAGGCATCACTGAGCGCAGTCCCGCCGAGCGGCACCGCGCCATGCGCTGTGCGGGGGAATGGTGCCGGGTCGCAGATTCGCAGTTCCGGGAAAAAGGTGCCGGATTGATCTTCATGAACAACGGCCTGACCCAGACCCGCAGCCACGACAGCCAGTACCGGCTGACGCACCTGACGCTGGCCGGGGGCACGACGCTCGATCAGCAGGTCTGTACCTTGGATCCGGCCGGCAACGTGGAGTACCTGCACGATCAGTTGAACGGCATCGCCCTCAGCTACGACGGCATGGGCAACCCCAGCAGCCACGGCAGCGGCAGCGGCTTCACGTTCAACGCAGCCCGGGGGCTCGACGCGGCGGAGTACTTCAGTTTTGCCCCCGACGGGCGCGCCCTGCAGCTGCAGCAGCGCAACTGGATGCGGGTGCAGTCCGACTGGGTGTGGCTGGATAATCTGCCGGTGCTGCAGTTTCAGGACAGCTATGATGCGGCCCGTGGCGGCAATCTGATCGGCACCCCCGTGACCGACGTGCAGCCGGATCACTCAGGCACCCCGCGCATCGGCACGGACAGCGCCGGAGCCATTGCCTGGCGCGACCGCTCTGATGCCTTCGGCAAGGCGCAGCTCTCCGGCCCGCACAACGTGCGGCGGCGGCTGCCGGGCAGATCGATCTCGGCCTCGCTGGCGTTCAGCCATTCATCGGCCGGGGGCACGGCCGCGGCGCCCACACGGCTGCCGAGCAGCCCGGCCACGCTTGCTTGCAGCAGTTCGCGCCGGGATATGGGCAACAAGGTCGCTACGCCGCCGCGCGCAGGATGTTGATCGGCGCCAGCTCCGGAAAGCGCGAGTTCTCGAGGCGCGTGAGCGCTGTCCAGATGAAGCAATGCTGGCCCGACAGGCACGCGTGGCTCACGCCGTCGGCGAATGCCATCCACGCCGAATACGGCGGGAAATGCACCTCGATGTGGCCTTCCGGATCGGCCTGGAACTCCGGCGTGTCCTTCATGAAGTCATGAAAGCGCTTCATCGCCCGGTCGTAGGGCGAGCTGTCGAGCTGCATCGCCAGGGGGATGTATGCCGCTACGCCTTTGACCAGCGCGGTGCGCAGGTGATCGAGCACGCCCTTGTCGAGCCGCCCGACGTGACCGTTCGGCCCGGTGAAGCCGGCACGTTCCGCGTAACGCGCGAACACGCTGCGGAAGTCACCCTTGCTCACCCACACGCGCTCGCGCGTCGGGTTGATGTTGACGAAAAAGCGCAGGATGCGGTCGCCGCCGGTCGCACCGTAGGCGCCGGCGTCGAAATGAATCAGTTCGCTCGCCGAGTGCGCGTCGATATCCCGCCCGGCTTCTTCCATGGGGCGGAAGCTGCTGGTGCCAATGGTCGCGTTCCGGAACAGTTCCGGGATGGCGCGCTTCAGGAAGGCCTCGACGTTGCGGCTGTGCGTGGTGAGCACACGGTAGGCGACTTTGTTCAATTCGGTGCCCTGCTGCAGCCCGCGCACCTGGTCGGCTTCGGGATGGTAGCTGACGTTCTTGCGTACCAGGTTTTTCGGGCATTCCTCGCGCAGGTACTGCAGGTCCGCCTCGGGTGGCAGCGGCATCGGGCACTTCGGGAAGTAGACGATATTGCCCTGTTCCAGCAGATCGCTGATGGTGCGCGGGCCGATCGTGGCCAGCCTCGCGTCGTCGAACGTCTCCAGCATCATTCGAGACCTAGGGTCTGACGATGACCGGCGATGGGGCCGGCGGGCGGCGACAGCGGCTATTTTCCGCCAGCCGCCGGATGCTCCACAACCGTGCCGCCGAGCACGAGCGCGGCTTTGTCCAGCACGTCGCTGACGGTGATCAGGTCCATGACCGCCGGGTCGCGCACCCGCCGCCCCCAGCGCAGCGTCTCCGCGGCAGTGCCAAACTCGCGCTGCACGGCGTCGGGGTAGCGGTCCACGACCAGGTGCTGGCTGAAATACGGCCCGGTGCGATGGCGGTTGGAGGTCGCATACAGACCCACCACCGGCGTGCCGACCGCGGTGGCCATATGCGCGGGCCCGGAATCGGGGCAGATCACGAGATCGGCCCGCGCCAGCACGGCGAGCAGTTGCTTCAGCGTCGTGCGGCCGATCAGGTTGGTGACCGGTGCCGGCAGGCCGCCCGCAATCGCCGTGCCGTACTGTTGCTCGGTCGCTGTATTGCCGCCAGTGACGACGATGTGTGCGCCGTAGCGGCGCTGTAACTCGCGGGCGACGGCGGTGTAGTTCTCGATACTCCAGTTACGGTAATTGCGAAAGCGCTGGCTGCTGCACGGGCTGATCACGCACACCGGCGCGCTGTCGCCGCAGGCTGCCGCGGCGAACGCCCGATCGGCGTCGCTGACGGGTATGTCCCAGCGCAGCTCGCGGCTCTCGATACCGAGGTACTCGATGAAGCCGAACAGGCCGTCCATCACGTGCTGCTCGGGGCGGGCGGGAATCGTCTCCGTGGTGAAAAGCCACTGGTAGTCGCGCGCGCGGCGCCGGTCGAAGCCGATGCGCCGGTCGGCGCGAATCATCAGTCCCACAAGATTGGCGCGCATCGAGGCGTGCATGGCGAGCAATACGGGAAAGCGCCGGCCGCTGAGTCTGCGTCGGATGTCGAGCAGGCTTGCCGCGGAGTGCTGCTTGTCGAAGGTGATAAACTCGATGCCGTCCACGCCGTTCATCAGGGCGTACTCGGTCTTGCCGATCACCCAGGTGATGCGCGTGCCGGGCCAGGCGGTTTGTATTGTGCGAAGGACGGGGAGCGTATGACAGCAATCGCCGATCGCCGAGAGCCGGATCACGCAGATCGCTGGCGGAGCCTGCCCGGCTGTTTCTGACATGGTTTCTGACGGCAGCATCGAGCGTGACGGCGGGAGCGTCATCCTATACGACCGCTCGCTTGCCGGTCATCCGTGTGCGCAATGGTTCGAGCACTCGTCCTGGCCGGATGCGCCGATTGCGCCAGGTTACTCCGGCGGTCGCGGTGCCACGCTGTTCATTCAATGGCAGGGGCAGGACTGGGTACTGCGCCACTATCACCGCGGCGG
>CAYOFE010000129.1:0-8059 GCA_964403135.1 uncultured Chromatiaceae bacterium
TTCTCCCGCACTGCACCAAGGGCTTGGCATCCAGGGGGCGTCCATGTATGGGTGATGCAATCGCGGCAAAAATGACGCATTGTTGGCGCTGACCAGGAACGTGGTCGGCCTGCTGTGGTGGCAGGTAAGTATCGAGCAGCGGATTCCGTTGGCCGGCGCTTGGGAATCCCCGGACCTGATGGTTGAGTGTCAATCAGGGGGGCGTCGTGGATCAGCGCGAGGCATGTGATCCGGCCGTAGCGGGTTTCAACGCAGCCGACGCTGCGCTGCGCCTGATCGCGCAGCTTCACCAGGCGGCCCTGGTGCCCGATACCTGGGTGCGGGTATGTGGCCTGGCGAGCCCGCTTTTCGGCACCCGCAAGGCCGCGCTGCTGAACGTTGACTCCGCTTATCCAGGGGCATCGCAGTCGTTTGTCGTCGGGCTCGATCCTGAACTGTCCGCGCGCTTGCTCAATCGCAACCTCGAAAGCGACCTGCTCTACCAGAAATTGCGCAGGCTGCCGGTCGGGTCCGTCGTCCTTGGCAGTGAAGTTCTGACTGAGGAACAGAGCACGACGGGCACGTTGTGGCACGAGCTGGCGGTGCCCGGGGGGCTCAAATACCGGCTCTGCGCGGTGCTGGAGAACCGCGCAGAGCAGTACACGACTTTCGCCGTGATGCGGTCCGGGTCCGAATTCACCGCGGCGGAGAAGGATCTGATGCGGATCCTGCTTCCGCACCTGCAACAGGTGCTGACGGTCAGCCGCCGGCTGCAACAGGCCGAGGCCGGGCGTCGCGAGTTCGTGAGGATGCTGGACGGCGCGCGGCAGGCGATGGTCATCCTGGACCGCAGCGGTTACGCATTGCTCGTTAACAGGAACGCTCGGGCGATACTGGACTCCAGCGATGGTGTCACCCTGAAGTTTGGCCGGTTCCTTTTCGATGAGGTAGCTGTTCAGAGCTGGTTCGAGACCACGCTACGGCACGCATCGAACCATTCGGCCGGCAATCGCTCGGCAGAGCGCTCCGAAATCCGGGTTGGCAGATCATCGGGCAACACGCCGCTGGAATTGGTCGTGATCCCGGTGCACCGCCCGTCTGACCGCGCACTGATGCCCGAAGGGTGCGGCTGCATGGTAGTCATCAACGATCCCGCGCTTCCGCAGGTTATTGCGCCGGAGCGCCTGGTACGCCTCTATGGCCTGACCGGCGCGGAGGCGAAGGTATGCGAGGCATTACTTGCGACCGGCTCGGCCAGCGAAGCGGCGGAGCGGCTGCACATCGCGTCGAACACCGCCCGTAGTCATCTGAAGAGCATCTTCGGCAAGATTGGGGTCGCCAACCAGGCGCAGCTGATGCAGCGCTTGACGATGCTGTCCCGGCCGCCGCCGCCCGCGGACGCCTTCGGGTCCGCTATTCCGACCATCTGGTGAGACGCCCGACCTACGGCGGGATATTCGCCGCCTGTTCACGGATGCAACGCGCCTCGCGAGCGCGATATTCGGTGGCTTTACGTACGTCGACCGGCAGGCCCAGTTCGCCCTGGTCGTAGGCGCTGGCCAGCCGGGCCAGCGCGAGGCGGTGATTCTGCTCGGCGGCGCGCAGGTACCAGCCGAGCGCCGCCGCCCCGTCGTGTTCGAGCATGGGGCCCGTTTCGTGCTGCCATGCCAGCCAGTACTGGGCCTCGGAAACGCCCCGCTCGGCGGCGCTGCGAATCATCGGTACCGCGCGGTCCGGCTGCCATTCGCCGCCGAGGCCGAGATAGGTGAGCGCAAGCTGGTAGGCCGCATCCGCATCGCCCTCGTCGGCTTCGGCCTGGCACAGGCGGCGCACGCGCTCGAGCTCAGCCGCAGGCGGCGCTGCGGGGTTGAGCAGCATCGGCCGCAGGCTGGCGCGGCATTCGCCGGCGAATGCGCTGCCGCAGGCGGCCAGCAGCACCCACGAGCAGGCAATTCGTTTCATTTTGGCGACGCTCCGGGTCGATCAGGATTGCCGGTCAAGCGCGGCCGCGCCGGCCAGTCTGGCCAGGGCCTCGGCCAGCGCATGCGGGGCGGCAAAGAATGGCGCATGTCCGGTGTCCATGGCAAGTACCGGTGCGCAGGGCAATGCCGCCTGCATCAGCCGCTGCCTCGCGAGCGGCAGCGCGCGATCACGCAGGCACTCCACGTACGCGCGCGGTACCCGGCCGAATTTCCCGGCGGTCGTATGGACCGGCGTCAGGAGTGGCGCGAGTGGTTCCGGCACCAGACGCGTGCGCGCGAGGGTAATATCGTCGGCCGGGCAGTCGGCATAGAAGAGCTCCGCGATTGCCGCCTCGCGCACGGTCACGGCCAGTCCATCGCCGCTCGGTACCGAGTTCGGCCCGATCCGGCTCTCGGTATCGCCGGCAGCCAGCACGGCGAGCGATTGCCCGTTCGCCGGCAGGAATGCCGCGACATAGACGAGCAGCCCGATGCGATACGGCCAGCGTTCGGCGGCTTGCGTGATGACGATGCCGCTCATGCTGTGGCTGACGAGGATCACGCGATCGGGGATTGTTTTCAAAACCTCGCCGCTCGCGGCAACATAGCTTTCCAGGCTGATGGCGGCGACCGGTGTACGGTCATCGCCGTGGCCCGGCAGGTCAGGGGTGATGGTGCGGTGACCCATCGCCGTGAGGCGAGGAGCCACCCGGTGCTAGCACCAGGCGCCGTGCCAGCCGCCGTGGACGAGGACGAATGTGGCCATGCCCGGATGACCTACCAGGACGCCGCGTTCATGGCGGTTTCACGCCTTGCGTCACGCGCGGGCGACCCGCAAGGTCATCGCAGGTGATGATACCGGTCAGGCCCGCGTCCGCCAGCAGCGCCCGCACCGCCGCTCCCTGCGCCAGGCCATGCTCGAGCAACAGCACGCCGCCCGGCACGAGGTGCTCCGGGGCAGCGCGGACGATGACGCGGATCGCGTCCAGGCCATCGGCACCCGCGGCCAGCGCGCCGCGCGGCTCGAAGGCCAGCTCGCGATCCGCGCCGGGCCATTCGCTGTCGGCGATATAGGGCGGATTGCTGACGATGAAGTCGAAGCGCCCGCCCGCCACGGCCGCGAACCAGTCACCCGGTGCGAATCGGACATTCGCGATACCGAGGCGCCGTGCATTGTCGCCGGCCACGGCCAGAGCCGCCGCGCTGATGTCGGTGGCGACGACCTCGCACTGCGGGCGCTCGCTTGCCAGCGCGATCGCCACCGCTCCGCTGCCGGTGCCGAGGTCGAGCACGCGCCGCCGCTGGCGAACCGGAATCCATAGCAGCGCACGCTCCACCAGGAGTTCCGTTTCCGGGCGTGGCGTCAGTACGTCGGTAGTGACTCGCAGCGGCAGCGACCAGAATTCCCTGGCGCCGACCAATTGCGCGACGGGCTGCCCGGTCAGGCGCGCCTCGATCAGCGCGTGAAAACGGGCCGCCTGGGCGGCGCTCGCGGCCGATTCGCGGCGAACAAAGAGCGCGGTGCGGCTGAGGCCCATGCAATGGGCGAGCAGTACCTCGGCGTCGAGCCGCGGCGAGTCGCTGGTATCGGCGAGCCGGCGCACGCCGGCGCGCAGCAGCGCCTCCACGGTCGCCTCAATCGCGGTCAGACTGCGATTTTCCGGATCTGGCACAATCGGGATCTGAGTGCATTCATGGGGAATAACCGCAGTCTGACCCCGATTGTTGCTTATGAGCAAGACAAACCGCCCGCAGCAGATGGCGACCCGCTGCATCCATGCCGGCGCCACCGGGGATCCGGCCACCGGTGCGGTGATGCCACCGATCCACACCAGCGTCACCTATCACCAGGAGGCGCTCGGCAAGACGCGCGGCTACGTGTACACGCGCGCTGCCAACCCGACCCGCGACGCCGTCGAGCGTTGCGTGGCGGAGCTCGAGGGCGGCGAGCGCGCCTTGGCCTTCGCCTCGGGAATGGCCGCGGCGGCCACGGCGCTGGAGCTGCTCGATGCCGGGGCGCACCTGATCGCGCCGGCTGACGGTTACGGCGGCACGTTCCGCATCCTGAGCGAGGTGCGCCCGCGCAGCGCCGGGCTGCAGGTTTCGTTCGTGGATTGTTCCGACCTGGCCGCGGTCGAGGCCGCGATCCGGCCCGACACCCGCATGCTGTGGCTGGAGACGCCAACCAACCCGCTGCTGCGGATCCACGACTTGCCTGCAGCCGCGGCGCTCGCCCGCGCCCGCGGCATTCTGACCGTGGTGGACAACACCTTCGCCACTCCGGTGTTCCAGCGTCCGATCGAACTCGGCTGCGACATCGTCATGCACTCGGCCACCAAGTATCTCGGCGGGCACTCCGACGTGCTCGGCGGCTTTCTGGTTACGGCAACCGCCGAGCTTGGCGCGCGCGTGCACCTGCTGCGCAGCATGGCCGGCGGCGTGGCGTCGCCTTTCGACAGCTACCTGCTCCTGCGCGGTATCAAGACGCTGGCGCTGCGCATGGAGCGCCACGCCGCCAATGCGCAGGGTGTCGCGGAATTTCTCGACAGGCACCCCCGTGTGGAGCGCGTGTATTACCCGGGTCTGCCCTCGCACCCCCAGCATGCGCTGGCGAAGCAACAGATGTCGGGCTTCGGCGGCATGGTGTCGTTCGACATCAGGGGCGGTGCGCCAGCGGCACGCGCGTTCCTCGAGTCACTGCGGATATTCACGCTGGCGGAAAGCCTGGGCGGCGTCGAGAGCCTCGCCGGTTACCCGGACACCATGAGCCACAGCGCCATGCCGGAAGCACAGCGGCGCGCCGCCGGCATTGGTGCGGGCCTGGTGCGGCTGTCGGTCGGTATCGAGGGTTTACAGGATCTGCTTGCCGACCTGGAGCAGGCGCTGGCAGGCAGCAGCTGACCAGGGCATTTGTTAGGAGCGACCTGGGTCGCGCCCCGCAGATCGCGGCTTGCGCCGTTCCCACAGCCAACCCTTATCATCGCCGCCCATGCGCATCGGTCCCTACGAAATCGATCCGCCGGTGATCGCCGCGCCGATGGCCGGCGTCAGCGACCGGCCGTTTCGCGTTTTGTGCAGGCGCTTCGGCGCGGGGCTTGCAGTATCCGAGATGACCACGGCCGACCCGCGCCTGTGGGCGACGCGCAAGTCACGCACGCGCATGGATTTCACCGGGGAGCCCGCACCGATCAGCGTGCAGATTGCGGGCAGCGACCCGCAGCGGCTGGCCGAGGCCGCGCGCCACAGCGTGGGGCAGGGCGCGCAGATCATCGACATCAACATGGGCTGCCCGGCGAAGAAAGTTTGCGGCTCGGCCGCAGGTTCGGCGTTGCTGCGCGACGAGCCGCTGGCCGCACGGATCATCGCCGCGGTAGTCGGCGCGGTGAGCGTGCCTGTTACACTGAAGATTCGTACCGGCTACACGCGCAGCGATCGCAATGCAGTGCGGGTGGCGAAGCTCGCCGAGTCGCTCGGCATCGCGGCGATCGCGGTGCACGGCCGTACGCGCGAGGAATTCTTCGAGGGCGAAGCCGAGTACCAGACTATCGCCGAGGTGAAGTCGGCGATCGGTATTCCGGTGGTAGTCAACGGCGACATCGGCTCACCGCAAAAAGCACGCGAAGTGCTGGCGCTGACCGGCGCCGATGCCGTGATGATCGGCCGCGAGGCACAGGGCCGGCCGTGGATCTTCCGCGACATCGCTCATTACCTTGCAACGGGCGAGCGGCTGGCGAGCCCCACGCGGGAAGAACTGCGCGATACCGTGCTGGGGCACCTGCAGGCGATGCACGAGTTCTATGGCGAGCCGATGGGCGTGCGCATCGCGCGCAAGCATCTCGGCTGGTACAGCCGGCATCTGCCGGCGGGCGCTGCGTTCCGCGCGGCGGTGAACCAGCTCGAATCCGCCGCGGATCAGCGGCGCGCGACCGGCGTTTTTTTTAATGCTGTGGCAGGCGGCCGTACATCGGACGTTGCCGCAGCGGCGTAACCCACAGCGCTACCGGTGCCGCTAGGTGTCGAGCTTCAGCCACTCCGGCAGCGCGAGTCCCTTGCTGGCCAGGAATTCCTTGTTGAACAGCCGCTGGCGATAGCGCATCGCCGTGTCGCAGAGGAGTGTGACGATGACGTGGCCGGGGCCGAGTTCGCGCGCCAGCCGGATCGCTCCGCCGACGTTGATGCCGGTCGAGCCGCCGACCGAGAGGCCTTCTTTGCGAATCAGCTCGTACACCAGCGGGATCGCTTCGCTGTCGGGCACCTGGAAGGGCAGGTCGATCGGCGTGCCCTCGAGGTTTGCAGTGACGCGGCTGTTGCCGATGCCCTCGCTGATGGAGCTGCCTTCGGCCTTCAGCTCGCCGTGCCTGAACCAGCTGTAAAGCGCTGAGCCCTGCGGGTCGGCTAAGCCGATGGCGATCTTCGGGTTGCGCGCCTTCAGCGCGCGCGCCGTGCCGGCCAGCGTGCCGCCGGTGCCGACCGAGCAGATGAAGCCGTCCACCGTGCCGCCCGTCTGCTCCCAGATCTCCGGACCGGTGGTCTGCTCGTGGAATTCGCGGTTAGCGAGGTTGTCGAACTGGTTCGCCCAGCAGGCGCCGTTCGGCAGCTTCGCGTCGAGCTCCGCGGCGAGCCGCTGTGACTGGTGCACGAAGTGGTTCGGGTTCTTGAACGGCACGGCAGGCACCAGGCGCACTTCGGCGCCGTACGAACGCAGCGTGTCCACCTTGTCCTTGCTCTGGTTGTCGGGCATGACAATCACGGTGGAGTAGCCGAGGCAGTTGCCGACCACGGCCAGCCCGATGCCGGTGTTGCCGGCAGTACCCTCGACGATGGTGCCGCCGGGCCTGAGATGGCCGCGGCGTTCGGCATCGCGCACGATGCCGAGCGCGGCACGGTCTTTGACGGAGCCGCCCGGGTTCATGAACTCGGCCTTGCCGAGGATCTCGCAGCCGGTGGCATCCGAGGCGTGGTTCAGGCGGATCAGTGGCGTGTTGCCAATGAACTCGGTCAGGTTGCGGAATACGGGCCTGCTCATGCGATAGCACTCTCCAGGGATTCGAGCTGCTCGGCCTGGTGTTGCTGCATCAGCGGCTCGATCACCGGGTCGAGGTCCCCCTCGATGATGTAGGCCAGCTTGTAGAGCGTCAGCTCGATGCGATGGTCAGTGACCCGGCCCTGCGGGAAATTGTAAGTGCGGATGCGCTCCGAGCGGTCGCCGGTCTTGACCAGGCTCTTGCGCAGGGCCGCCTGCGCGCTGGTCTGTTCCTGCCGTTGCTTGTCGAGCAGGCGCGCCTGCAGCAGCGACATCGCGCGGGCGCGGTTCTTGTGCTGGGATCGCTCATCCTGGCACTCCACGACGATGCCGCTCGGCAGGTGCGTCAGGCGCACCGCCGAATCGGTCTTGTTGACGTGCTGGCCGCCGGCGCCGGAGGCCCGGTAAGTATCGGTGCGGATCTCCGCGGGGTTGATCTGGATTTCCTCGATGGCCTCGATCTCGGGCAGCACCGCCACGGTGCAGGTCGAGGTATGAATGCGGCCCTGCGCTTCGGTTTCGGGCACGCGCTGCACGCGATGCGCGCCGGACTCGTACTTCAGCCGCGAGTACACGCCGTCACCGATGATGCGGCTGATGATCTCCTTGTAGCCGCCTTTCTCACCGTCGTGGTGGCTGAGGATTTCCACCTTCCAGCCTTGCCGCTCGGCGTATTTCGCGTACATGCGGAACAGCTCACCGGCGAAGATCGCCGCCTCGTCGCCGCCGGCGGCGGCGCGGATCTCAAGGAAGATGTTGCTGTCGTCGTGCGGGTCGCGTGGGATCAGTTGCTGGCGCAGTTTCAGCTCGATCTCGCCAAGCCGCGCCTCGGCCGAAGCGATCTCATCCTGGCCGAGATCGCGGATTTTCGGGTCGGCATCGCGCAGCATGTCCGTGGCCGCGGCCTTATCGGCTTCGGCCTGCTGGAACGCCCGATACAGCTTCATCACCTGCTGCAACTGGGAGTACTCCTTCGACAGAGCACGGTAGCGCTGCTGGTCGCCGATGACCGCCGGGTCGGCGAGCAGCACGGCGATTTCCCCGAACCGGTTCGCGATCCGCTCCAGCTTTTGAATAACACTCTGCTGCATAGGTA
>CAYOFE010000130.1:0-8004 GCA_964403135.1 uncultured Chromatiaceae bacterium
CGTCATCGACACGTGCCTCGGTAACGACAAGCCGCGCGCGGTGCCGGCCTGGAACCAGCGGCAGGGCGATTTCCTGCAGCAGATCGCCGCCGCCGGCTTTCCGCGCGAATCAGTGGACTTCGTGGTCTGCACGCACCTGCACCCGGACCATATCGGCTGGAACACCATCCTCGTCAACGGCGCATGGGTGCCGACGTTTCCCAACGCCCGTTACGTATTCACCGCGGCGGACTGGCAGTGGCTCGATCCACGGCCGCCGAGCCCGCTCGGCGACTTTGCCGGCGATTCGATCCGACCGGTGATCGCCGCCGGGCTGGCAGAGTTCGTCGAGCCGGATTTCCGCTTCACCGACGAAGTGTGGATGGAATCCACGCCGGGTCACTCGCCCGGCCACGTCAGCATCCGCATCGCCTCCTGCGGCTGGCACGCCGTAGTGACTGGCGATCTCATGCACCATCCCTGCCAGCTCGCGCGGCCGCACTGGTCGAGCCCGTTCGACTTCGATCCTGCGCAGGCGCTCGCCACGCGCCGTTCATTCATCGACCGGTACTCAGGAGCCCCGGTGCTGGTGATCGGCACGCATTTCGCAACCCCCTCGGCAGGGCATATCGTGGCCGACGGCGAAGCCTGGCGGCTCGATACCGGCACAGGGTCTACGTATAACCCGCAATAGTCGCCGGCCGGACGAACCCGGTCCGCGTGCTAAATTCCGAAGATCGAGAGCGGGCGGCAGCCGGAGCATATCTATGGACATCGACATCATCCTCGAAGCCGACGTCACGCCGGCGCAGGTTTCGGAACTCGCGCAGCTCGCAGAACGCTACGGCATCCGCGGTATCTGGACGCAGAACTACGCCAATGCGCGTGATGCTTTCATGTGCCTCATGCCGGCGGCAACCGCCACGCGCAAGATTCTGCTCGGCGCCGTCGTCATCAGCCCCTATGAAATGCACCCGCTGAAAATCGCCAATGCCGTGTCTACGCTGCATGAGTATTCCAATGGCCGCGCGATGGTCGTGATCGGCGGCGGCGGCGAGTGGCCCGGCGTCATGGGCATGCAATATGGCAAGCGCGTCACCGGCCTCGGCGAGGCCGTCAGCATGGTGAAGCGTGCCGTCGCTGGCGAAGTCGTGAAATGGGACGGGCAGGTTTATTCAGCGCGCTTCTTCAAGTCGACGTGGGTGATGAAGGACCGGACGCCGATCATTTACGCCGGAGCCACCGGGCCGAAAATGCTGGCGATGGCGGCCAAGGTCGCCGATGGCACCATGCTGAGCGACATGTGCCTGCCGATGCTGCCAAAGACCATGCAGCACCTTCGCGATGGACTGGCGCAAGCCAACAGGCCCGCTAGTTCTTTCAGGGTCAATAACTTCTGCGCATTTCATGTCAAGAAAGAAAAAGAAGAGTCCTTCCGCGAGGCGCGCCGTGAACTGATGATCCGCGGCTGGCTCGAGCAGGAGTGGCTGGAGGCGTTCCTCACGCCGCCCGAGGTCGAAATCGTCAAGGCAAAAAAAGATGCGTTTCTCACCGCATTCCGCACCAAAAGCGGGGAGATCAAGGGCGTGCCACCGGAAATTGTTGCCAAGCTCGTGGAAGGCTTGAGCCTGGCCGGTGACCTGAGCGACATCGACCGGCATGTCGAGCGGATGAGAAAGTTCGCCGCCGCCGGCTTGACTGAGAATGCGCTGCGTGTGCACGACAACCCGGCCGACTCGATCCGCATCATCGGTGAGCTCGTCGTGCCGAAGTTGCGGTAGTTGAATCGCGGCTTACGCCGCTCCCACCGCCGCCGCTCCCGCAACGACCGCTGCCACGGCGATGACGATTTGACCGCCGCCCCGCGGCGGGCTTACTGTGCGCTCCCGTAATTGACCACGCCGCAGCGGAAGCTTTTCATGCAGCGACTGTCGTTCCTGTTTATTGCCGTAGGGCTCACCGGCTGCGCGGGCGCGCCGCTGCTGGCCCCTTACACAGCGGCGCCGTTAGTACCCTCGCTGGCCGACGCCTGCCCTACTGCGACGCCCGGTACGGTAGATCTGGTGCCCGAAGGGCTCGTCGTATTCCGCAGCGACGCCACCGAGAATCTCATGGTGGCGGCTGGCCGCTGCAGCCTCACCGTTGATACCGGCAGCGGCCGGGCTGACCCGCTCACGCTGCGCAGCGAGATCGCGGCACCGACCATGCTCGATGCCACGGCCGAAGGCGTAGCACTCGCGAGTCTGTCCACGGGCGCGGCGCTGCGCATCTATTTCGGCGAAGAGACCACCACTGTTGAGACGATGACCGGGCTGGGGCAGCCGCGCGGCATTCGCCTGCTGCCCGGCGGCGGCCTGCTCGTCAGTGAATTCGAACCCGGCCGTATCCTGCGCATCGGTCCCTCGATGGACTCGCGGCCCGTTACGGTCATCGAGCAACTGGACGGACCGGTGAGCATCGTCGTGGCGAGCGCAGTAACAGCCTATGTCAGCGAGCGCAACGCAGGGCGCATCACCCGCTTCTCCCTGCGCAGCGGCGAGCGCGCCACCGTCGCGACCGGCCTGGCTCAGCCGGAAGGCATCGCACTGCTTCCCGATCGGCGGATCGCGGTGGCCGAGACCGGGATGCGCCGCATCGTGGCCATTGACCCGAAAAGCGGGGCCCGCGAAGTACTGGCCGAGAACCTGCCCGTCAGCGACGACCCCTGGACCGTCACCGACCTCGCCGTAGGTTCCGATGGTGCCATATTCGTCAGCTCCGATCTGGAACGCACGATATACCGGCTGACGCGCCGGCCGTGAGCGGCGAGCTCTGATACCATGCGCGGCCGGAGTTCGCCTTGGCAGATCGTAGCCTGATACCCGCGGTCCTCGTCGGCGCCGGCATCGCGGTCGGCGGCTGGTTTATCGGCCAGGGTTTTACGGCCGGGCGCGCTGCCGACCGCTATGTCACCGTCAAAGGCATCGCAGAGCGCGAAGTGCAGGCCGACATCGCGATCTGGCCGCTGCGCTTCAACGCAGCCGACGACGATCTCGCCAAGGCCTACCAACAGCTGCAGCAGCGGCTGGACGCGATTCGCGCGTTCCTCGGCCGCCAGGGATTCGACCCCGAACAGGCCGAGCTGCTGGCCTTTTCGGTAACCGACACCTACGCCAATGCGTACGGCACCGCCGACAACGCCGGCAAGCGCTACATCATCAATCAGACTCTGGTCGTGCGATCGGACGATCCGGAGAAGGTACGGCGCGCGTCGAACCAGGTGGCGGAGCTGGCATCAGCCGGCGTAGTGCTTTCCTCCGGCGGCGAGTACGGCGGTGGCGGTCCCACCTACCTGTTCACTGGCCTCAACCGGCTGAAACCAGAGATGATCGCTGATGCCACTGCGCGGGCCCGCGAGGCCGCCGCGCAGTTCGCACGAGACTCGCAGAGCCGTCTGGGCGGCATCCGGCGCGCCAACCAGGGCACCTTCGAAATCCAGGCCCGCGACAAGGCCCCCGGCATCACCGAAGAGAGCCAGGTCAACAAAGTGGTGCGTGTGGTATCTACCGTGGAATACGCGCTGCAGGACTGAGCTCGGAGGCAGGCGAGCATGCTCAAGGAATGGCTGACGCCGTTCATCGACTGGTACATGGGCGCCCTGGAAGACGGCGGCTACGCGCTGATCGTGCTGCTGATGGCGATGGAAAGCTCGATCATTCCGCTGCCGAGCGAAGTGGTGATTCCGCCAGCAGCGCACCTGGCCAACACGCGTGGCACACTTTCGCTCGGCGGCATTGTTGCAGCCGGAACGCTGGGCTCCTGGATCGGCGCAGCCGTCATGTACTGGGGAACGCGGCTGATCGGGCGGCCGCTGCTGATGCGCTACGGCCGGTACGTGATGATCACGCCGGACAAGATCCTGAAAGCGGAAGCCTGGGCCGATCATTACGGCACGGTGGGCATTTTTATCTCACGCCTGCTGCCGGTGATCCGGCACCTGATCGGCATCCCGGCCGGCGTGGTGCGCATGGATTTCCGCTACTACTCGCTTGCGACCGTCATCGGGTCGGCCATCTGGTGCGCTGTGCTGGCATGGCTCGGCGTCGTCGCCGGACAGGACCAGGAACTACTTGACGGCAACCTGCACCGCATCACGCTTTGGGTCGGCGGTACACTGCTGTTCCTCGGCGCCATTTACTACTATTTCGTGCACCGCCACATGCGGGTCAGGTAATCGCAGCGGCCTTTCGCCGCAAAGTTGCCGACAATCCCTGGCCGGGGCGCCCCGATCCCAATTGTCATAGAAATATGACAATATCGGAACATCAATCGCGTCCGGGCCGGGATCAGCAACAGCCGTGACCACGCCAGCAACTGCCAGCCCGGGGACTGCGCCGGTGCCCTTCTCGATCCGCCTCGGCTGGGGTGTGGGGTCGCTCGGCGTGGCAATCCTCTTCAACAGCTACGCTGCGCTGCTGCTGTTTTACCTCACCGACATTATCGGCATGCGGGTCGAGGTGGCCGGCGCGCTGCTAACGCTGGCCAAGATCTACAACGTGTTCGTGGACGTGCCGATCGGGCTTGCCAGCGACCACACGCGCAGCCGCTGGGGCCGGCGCCGGCCGTGGATGCTGGTCGCTTCGTTGCTGTGTGCAGCGGCCTTCGTGCTGATGTTCAACGTGCCCACCGGTCACGGCGCCGGGAGCGCGACCAGCGCCTACGTGCTCGGCACCCTGCTCTTCTACGCCACGGCCTACAGCATGTTCAACGTACCCTACATGGCCATGCCAGGCGAAATGTCGGGCAGCTACCACGAACGCACTGCAATCATGTCGTTTCGCGTGGTATTCATTCAGTTCGGCTACCTGGTCGGCGTGGGGCTGGCGCAGAGGCTGGCCCAGGCGCTGGGCAACGGAGCCGAAGGCTATGGAGTGGTCGGCTGGGTGCTTGGCGTCGCAGCCGGCGTGGCGATGCTGGCAAGCTTTTTCGGCACCGCGCGGGCGCGCGCTGTCGAGCGCCCCGCCGTACGCTACTCCGCAATGGAGCAGCTGCGCTCGGCGCTCTCGAACAAGCCATTCCTGCTGCTGTCGGCGTTCAAGCTGCTCACGCTATTTTCCGGCGCGACGGTGACTACTACGCTGCTCTATTTCATCAAGAATATCCTCGGCCATGACCAGGGCATCATGCTGTGGTGGAGCGTCGCTCATTCGGTGGCGGCGCTGGTCACGGTGCCGTTGTTCTGGGTGAAGCTCTCGGCGCGCATCGGCAAGCACCGGGCCCTGATGATCGCAACGCTCGGCTTCATGCTGGTGGCGTTGTCCTGGCTGGTGGCCGTGCCGGGCGAGAGCGAGGTGTGGTTCGCGCTGCGCGCGTTCCTGCTCGGCACGTTCGCGGCCGGGAAACTGCTGCTCGGCATGACGCTGCTGCCCGACATCATGGAGTACGACACGCTGCGCACCGGGATGCGGCGTGAAGGGGTGTTCTCCGGCGCGTACAGCCTGGTAGAGAAATCCGCGTTCGCGCTGAGCCCATTTGTGCTCTCCATAGTGCTTGCCACGTTCGGCTACCAGGAAAGCGTCAATAACGCCATCGTGCAGCAGTCGGAGCCGGCCCTGATGGGCATTTACCTCAATATCGCCATCATTCCGGCAGTCTGCAATGGACTGGCGGCGCTGGTGTTGCTGCGCTACGACCTGACTGAGGCGCGTCTGGCAGAGCTGCGCGCCGCCCGATAACACCGGTCCCGCAGCCGCCCGGCGGCGCGGATTGTCGCAGCGCAAGCCATTTCTGCCGTATTTTGCGATGTTCGGTCATTGTCCGTCTCCCGCCCGGCCAGCAGGGCGGCCATCGATGCGCGTGCCGTGCAGTACGGTCAGCTCGCGGGCATACACCTGCACAACGCCGCGAATATGCCCGCCCAGCATCACCGCGCCTGCGGCCAGCGTCATGCCATCCTCGATACGTCGTTGCGGCGCGACCTGCATCCGGCCGCTGGCGGTGCGCGCGTCACCGCCGACCAGTGCGTCCACGTCGGCCTCGGCGCCAGCCGCGCACAGCTTATCGCCGATCGTGGCCCTCACCGGGATCCGGCCGCCGCCAACCACCGCATCGCCGCCGATCGAAGCATTGCTTCGAACCTCGCCGCCAGCGAGGAAAGTGTCGCCGGTCACGACGTCGTCCAGGCTGACGACCCCGCACGCTGAGAAATAGTCATCGCCGAGGTTGCCCACGACCGGCGCATCGTCAGCCCGCACGACGGCCATCGCCACGATCGAGGCACCCATCACGATCAAAGTCTTTCGCCAGAGTCGGGTCACCAAGGGTTGACTCCCCTGCGACCGATGCGGCTATCGCACGATCAACCTGCGGCAGGGCGGCCTATGCCAGCCTGGCCGGTACGCCCGTCTGCATCAGCATCGCCTTTTTGCGATAGAACCGCAGCAGGCCGGCGTCGCCGTGGCGCGAGCCACCGGTGCCGGAGAAGCCGAAGGAGTTCTTTTCCGCCTCGTAGGTCTCACGGGTCAGGCAGGCATCGTTGAGGCTCATGCCACCTGCGTTCACGCGCTCGGCCACCGTGCGCGCCTCCTCGAGGGTCCCGGCGAACACCGCACCGGAGAGTCCATAGACCGTGTCGTTGGCGAGCGCGACCGCCTCGTCAACCGATCTGAATGCCATCACCGGCATAACCGGACCGAAGGTCTCCTCGGTCATCACCTTCATTGTGTGATTCACGCCGGTGAGCACCGTCGCCGGCGCGTAGCGGCCCCCGCCGAGGTTCTGCGTCTTGCCGCCGCAGCGCACAACCGCGCCTTTCCGCATAGCGTCCTCGATGTGCTCGTCGACGATATCAGCCTGCTTGTCGAAGATCATCGGGCCAAGATCGCCGCACGTGATGTCGGGGTAATTGAACTGCAAGCGCCGCGCCCGCTCGACCAGCAAATCGACAAACCTGTCGTGCACGGACTGATCGACGTAGACGCGCTCCAGCGACAGGCACACCTGTCCGGTCGCCATCGCCGAGCCGCGCAATATTGCATCGGCCGCCTGCTCGAGGTTGGCCGAGGCAAGCACGATCGCCGGGTCCTTGCCGCCAAGTTCCAGGAACGCGGGGATGAAATGCTCCGCGGCGGCCACCGCTACCTTGCGACCGGTGGCCACGCTGCCGGTGAAGCAGATGGCATCGACTTTGCCGACCAGCGCGGCACCCGTCTCCCGCGCGCCGGCCACCATGTCGAGCACGTTGGCGATCTCCGGCACCGTGCGAATGGCCGCAAGGAACGGTTCGACGAAACGCGGGGTGACCTCGCTTGGCTTGATCATCACCGCACAGCCGGCGAGCAGCGCGGGCACGGCATCGATCAGCGACAGCGCCAACGGGAAATTCCATGGGCTGATCACGCCGACCAGCGCATAGGGCACGAGCTGGTGGCCGATGCGCAATGTCGGCACGACGGCCGATGCCATCTCGCCTGTCACGGCAATGCGCGGCGCCTGCTGGCACCACCGGCGGATGTTGCGCACCGCGGCGGCAAGCTCGCCGACCGAGATCGCGATCCGGCCCGTATCAGCCGACAGCGCGCGGACGATCGGGTCCTTTTGCGCTTCCAGCACATCGGCAAAACGGCGCAGCACCGCCACGCGATAGTCCACGCCGGCCATCCACCACCGCGGCTGCGCCGCGCGCAGCGCCTGGCAGCGCACGGCGAGATCCGCCTCGGTGGGTGGAGTAAATTCGTAGTCCTCGGCTCCGGTCCGCGGGTTGCGGGCCTTGATGGTGTGCGGTGCGCCGACCGGTCGTGGTGTTGCCATGAATTGAATCGCGACTGGCGTCGCTCCTACAGATGTTTATCAGGAATCGCCGTTCACCGGCTTGAAGACGCGCGTCATGTAATCCGCCGGGTCAGTGCCCGGCTCCTCGGCGGATTCCGGCGCAATCCCCGCCAGCACCCTGGCCAGGCTTTTCTTGAACCCGATCTGCATCGCGCGGCCGATCTGGATGCGCTGCGCCTGGGGCGAGCCGGCGCCGTGCATGGACTCGGTGAGATA
>CAYOFE010000131.1:0-7846 GCA_964403135.1 uncultured Chromatiaceae bacterium
ATACCCCTTGGACAGCACCCGGCATGAAAAGTTACTTACGGAACGTCACACTAGCTATGCGGTGCTCTCGGGCTGGAGCGGTTATGCGGCTGCCGGATCGGCCAGTGTTCCGAGCGAACGATTGCTGCGCGGCGGTCCATTAACCGTCCTCAGCCAGTACGCGATGAGCACCGGCATCGGGTCGGATATCTACACCGTCTCCTATGCGTATCGCGGCGCCAAGCAGAACATGCAGGGCCGCGGCTTCCTCGGCTTCAGCCAGGTCACGGCGACCGACTCCCGCAATGGGCTCGTCACCGAGACCCAGTACCGGCAAAACTTCCCCTATACGGGACGCCAGGATCTCGTGACGGTGCGTAACGGGACACGTAGCGTTTCGGTCTACGACCCGACCTGGGCGGCGCGGGCAACCGCCGTCGCGGACCCGGCCGGCGACCACCACTTCGTCTACCTGGCCGCAGACCTCGCGCAAAGCTACGAGGTCGATCCCGACGGCTGGTACGAGGGGTCCGTGGTGCGAAGCGTCGACCGCACGCTGACCTGGAACTTCAACCATGGCGCGGTAACGACCGAGAACACCCTGACCAGCGCCCCGCAACAACCCTCGGTCGTCCACCGAACCACGCGCACGGTCACGTTGAACGACACCCTGCGCAGCGGCGCGTGGTGTCTCGGCCTGCCGGATCGCGTGGACATCACCAAGGACGTCTCCGGTGCAAATGCATTGACGAGGTCTGTGCAATACACCTACGACCACCTGACCTGCCGCACCCTGACGGAGACAGCCGGACCGCCAGCAACGCCGGGACTGCAGCTGCGCACCAGCTACGGCTACGACAGCGCCGGGCGCACCGTGTCCATCACGCGCACCGACGGCAGTGGCAGCATGCCGGTGCGGCGAACGACCCTGACCTACGACACGGTAGGCTATCGTGTGGCCACCGAGAGCCAGGCGATCGGCGGCGAGAGCGACCACATCGTGCGCCACGCGTGGGACAACGCGCTCGGGCTCGAACAAAGCCGCACCAGCGTGCAGGACCAGGTCACGAGCTGGGCCTACGACGAGTTCGGCCGCCGGAAAACCGAAACGCGCCCCGTGGGCAGCGTCACAACCAGCTACACCAGCTGCAGCGCCTGCTGGGCCGCCAACTCGAAATACAAGATCCGCCACACCGATTCGACCGGCTACTGGTCCGAAACCTACCACGACATGCTCGGGCGAATCGTCGGCCGCGCATTCGTCCTGCACGACGGCAGCGAGAGCCGCAAGAGCATCGTCTATGACGCGCTGGGCCGCATGGCACGCGAGAACGTGCCGTACATCAGCGGCGACCCGGCCTGGTGGGTAGACTACGAATACGACCTCCTCGGCAGGCCGCGCACCGTGACGCGCCCGGCCAGCGAAACCGCCCCGGCCGGCGCGGTGACCCGCTGGGTCTACGGCGGCATCCACACCACGATCACGGATGCTCAAGGCAGCGGCACGATGGTCACGCACGATGCCGAGGGACGCCTGACCGTGGTGCAGGCACCGCTCGGCACCGGCGCCACCTATGGCTATACCGCATTCGGCGAACTTGCCTCGATCACCGACGGCGGCGGCCACGAGACCACGTTCACCTATGACGAGCGCGGCTTGCGCACCGAAATGCGGTCGCCGGATGCCGGACTCCGCCGCTATGCCTACAACGTATTTGGCGAGGTGATCAGCCAGTCGGATGGCATGAGCCCGACCAACATCGCCTCGATGGCCTATGACCCGCTCGGCCGCATAACCCAGCGTATCGAACCCGAAGGCACGACTGCCTGGACCTATAACACCGCTGCGGGATCGAGCAAGGGACTCCTGCAGAAGGTCGTGGGGCCCACGGACTCCAGTGCCACCGGCTTCGAGGAAAGCTATACCTACGATTCCCGGGCGCGACCTCTGCAAACCATCACGAAGATCGACGGCACGAGTTACACGACGACCAACGCGTACAACAGCCTCGGTCAACTTGCCTCCACCACCTACCCGTCCACGGTGGGCTGGCGGCCGAAGTTCCTCTATACGTGGAGCCGCGGCTACCTCGACCGCATCGACCAGGAAGCCGCCGTGACCACGCCCATCTACGACCTGGTGGCGATGGATGCGCTCGGCCGCGAGACCCACGCGACACTCGGCAGCGCGGTGCTCGACGAGCAGAACATCTACGACGCGGCGAGCGGGCGGTTGCGGCAGATCAGGTCAGGACCCGCGGGCACCGCCAGTATCCAGAACTACGCCTATGAGTGGGATCTCGTCGGCAACCTCCTGCAGCGGCAGGACCTCGGGCAGAACCCGGCGGTGAGCGAGAGCTTCGACTACGACCAGTTGAACCGGCTGGTTGCCGCGCGACGCAACGGCACGACGACGCTCACCATGAGCTATGACGGGGACGGTGACATTCTCGCCAAGTCCGATGTCGGCAATTACAGCTACCCGGCCGGCGCACGCCCTCATGCGGTCATCGGCGTATCGGGCGGCCCGCGCGGTACCATGTCCTTCGGCTATGATGCCAACGGCAACATGACCAGTCGCAACGGCACCACCCTCGCCTGGACATCGTTCAACCTGCCGAAGCAGATCACGGCCGGCACCGACTACGCGAAGTTCGCCTACAGCCCGGGCCGGAGCCGCATCAAGCAGGAAATCAGAACCGGGGGAGTCACGAAGACTCTGCACTACGTTGGCCCGCACTTCGAGGTGGAAATCCAGGGCAGCGTGAAACGCTACCGGAGCAACGCCTTCGCCGGGGGGCGCCTGGTGTTCAGCCAGGTGGAAGTATCCAGCGGCGGGCTCGAGGGCTATTTCGTGCTGCACGACCACCAGGGCAGCGTGGACAAGCTCAAGCGCGCCAGCGGCGCCGGTACCGAGCTGTTCGCGCTGAGCTTCGACGCCTGGGGCAAGCGTCGCAATACCAACTGGACCGCCGACACGACCGATCAGCGCTTCGCTGACAATCACTGGACCGAGCGCGGCTACACCGGCCACGAGCATCTCGACAATGTCCGGCTGATCCACATGAACGGACGACTCGAGGACCCGACACTCGGGCGCATGCTCTCGCCGGACCCGGTGACCGGCAACCTGATGACGCCGCAGGCGCTGAACCCCTACGCCTACGTGGCCAACGGTCCCACCTCGTACGTCGACCCGAGTGGCCTGTTCCTCGGCCGCATTGGCAAGTTCTTCAAGCGCGCCGTGCGCCACACTGGCTCGTTCTTTCAGCGGGTGATCCGCAACTGGGGTCGGCAGATCGTGGCCGCGGTAGCGGCGACTTATACAGCCGGTGCCGTGTCGAGCGCCTACATCGGCAGCGGTATCGAAGCGGCCGGCGGCCTCGCGACCGCGACGGCCGACATCGGCAGTATCGTTGCTGCCGGCAAGACGCTCGGGGCAGTCGCCGGCGGTGCCGTGGCGGGGGCAATCGGCGCCGGCGACCTCAAGGCTGCTTTACCCGGAGCCGTCAGCGGCGGCATATTCGGCGGCATCAATTCCCGATTTGCCGGACAATACTCGCCCGGGCGCGTTATCGCGGATGCCGCCGCCGGAGGCGTGTCCGCGACGATACAGGGAGGCGACTTCTGGCAGGGTGTCGGCACCAGCGGCAGCTTCTCGGGCCTGACCTACGCGGCACTGGAAATGAGAGAGGTTATGATCGCGCAGTCGCGACTCGATCCGCGTAATGCCAGCGGGGTGAGCGATGGCTTCCGCGGGGACGGGTTCAAGTTGGGCGGAGGACGCTATGACGCGTTACGGCCATTCAGCGAAAGTCCTCTGGGCGGTATTCAGGGTGGCCAGGGGAAGATTGGACCGTTCGCTTATCGCGCGGGCTCTTTCGCCGACCACCTGGTAGAAGCATTCGCCGGCCCCCATGATTTCCTGAACAGCCCTCTCTTCTACAACGGCGCCGGCAATATTCGGACGATGGGAGGATTGCAGCACCCGCTCCTTGAGACACTTAACTACATGAACGTAGTGGTCGCGGCACCTTTCGTCGCTGCATCGGTTACTCCAAGTTACGTGTACTCAGCTGTTTCCGCGGACAACTAGCAGCAATGGCGATGAACACTGGCAAGCAGCGCTTTCGTGCACACCTGTTGTTGGCAATATTGCTGGTTGCCTTGAGTACGGGCTGCATGTCCGTTGAAGAGGGTCGCCAACAGTTCGAGGACGAGATGAACCAACTGATGGGCCGAAGCGTCACGCTCGTCCGTGGTGAACCGCTTGCCCGCCAGCGACTCACCGAGCGTACGACAGAAATCGTTTATGGCTACACGGGCGGCTGCAAGTGGGCAGTAGTGATTGACGATGCCACCGAGATACTTCAGTCCTGGAAGTATGTCAGTGATCCGAGCCGGTGCTATTACAGGACGAACTGGTTCGGGCCGTGGTAGACATCGCGGCTTGCGCCGCTCCCACAATACGACGGCAACCTACCGCAACCCCATCGTCTTTGTCGCCCAGCCGATGACGTCGGCGACACGCGGAGCGGCGAGCCGGTTGGCTTCAGCGAGGCTCAGCCACTTGATCTCGGCATGCTCGGGACGGCCAGTGACCGGGTTTGGCGTTATGGCCACTTCCTCCCGCGTGGTCTGCGCCAGGTAGTAGCGCGCAATCTTGCCGCGGCTGTACGGCCCCGTTTCCAGGTAATCGTTGCCCCACGGGAAGGTCAGGTCATCGAGGGTGGTTTCCTCGCGGATCTCGCGCAGGGCGGCCTGCTTCGGGTTCTCGCCCGGCTCGATCTCGCCTTTCGGGAAATCCCAGTGACGAAACGCCCGCAGCATCAGGAAACGCCAGCCGGCCGGGGTCTCACGCACCACCACGGCACCGCATGAGAAAACCCTGGGACGCTTCCTGGCCATGGGCCGAGTATAAATTCCCGCTCAGGCGTCGCGGAGCACCGTGACCGGCGGCTCGTTGACCGCCTTGCGCGTAGCAAGGGTGCCGGTCAGTCCGACCAGCAGGCTGCCGAGCGCGAGGCCCGCCGGCCACAGCCCCGGGCTCACCACGTAATCGAGGTCGAATACGCGTTGTGCCAGCACCAGGCCGATGCCCGTTGCGCCGAGCGCAGCCAGCGTCCCGGCGAGCGCGCCGAGTGCCGTAAATTCCACCGCCACGCCCTGCAGGATCGTGCGCCGGTCGGCCCCGAGGGCATGCAGGATCGCGCTCTCGAAGCGCCGCTCGTCGCGCGTGACCTGCACCGCGGCCAGCATCACCATTACACCGGCGAGCAGCGTAAACAGGAAAACGTACTGTACCGCCATCGAGGCGCGGTCGATCACCATGCGCACCTGCGCCAGGATCGCCTCGAGGTCGAAGACCGTTATGCCGGGGAACCTGCGCACCAGCCGGTTGAGCACCTGCCGCTGTTCGGGCGGCACGAAGGCGCTGGCGAGATAGGTATGCGGCAGCTCCTGCGCCAGCCCGGGTGAGACCATCACGAAGAAATTCGGTGCGAAGGAGTCCCATTCGACGAAGCGCAGACTGGTCACCGGTGCCGAGATTTCCTCGCCGCCGACGTTAAAAGTCAGCCTGTCGCCGATCCTGATACCGGCACTCGCCGCAAAACGCTGCTCCAGTGAAAACTGCGGCGGCCCGTCATAGTTCTCGCCCCACCACTTGCCCTCACGCACCTCGTTGCTCGACGGCAGTTGCTTCGCCCAGGTCACGTTGGTTTCGCCGCGGAAACGCCCGGCGGCGCGGAAGTCCTCGAACCGCACGCGCTCGATGGGCGTGTCGTTAATGTGCGTGACACGGCCACGAATGAACGGCAGGAACTGCGGCGGACGACCCAGTTCGCCGGTGAGGAACTTCTCCATCTCCGGCCAGATCCCGGGGTCGATGTTGATGAAGAAATAATTTGGCGCGTCCTTCGGCAGCGTGCGCTGCCACTCGGCGAGCAGGTCCTTGCGCACCACGGTAAGAAGCAGGAGCACCATCAACCCGAGCCCGAACGCGACGATCTGCACCACGCTCTCGCCGCCGCGGCGCGCGATGTTCGCCAGCCCGTAGCGCCAGGCGACACCCGCGGCGCCGCGGAACCGGTTCAGCAGCGCGACCAGCACCCAGCCCGCCAGCGCCGAGACCAGCGCCAGCGCCAGCAATCCACCGACAATAAAGCCGACCAGATCGAGGTCACGGACGATCAGCCAGATCATCCCTACCAGGGCAGCAACCGCGATGCCGTAGGTGACGCCGGCCGAAAGCGGCGGCGCGGGCAGATCACGGCGCAGCACGCGCATCGGCGGCGTGCGGCGCAATTGCATGAGGTGCGGAAAGGCAAAACCGATCGCCACCGTGACGGCCGTCACCAGTCCGAGCCAGGCGGCGGTCGGCGCCGGGTCCGGCAGCGTCACATCCAGCAGGCCGCCCAGCACCTGGCTCAACACGCCCTGCGCGAGGAACCCCAGAACCGAGCCGATGATCGTCGTGCCGGCCACGATCACGAGCAATTCCACCAGCACCGTGCGCTGGATGAAACCCTGCGTGGCGCCGACGCTCTTCATCAGCGCCACGGCGTCGAGATGGCGCAACGCATAGCGGCGTGCGGCCATGGCTGTGGCCACCGCCGCCAGCACCACGGTCACCAGCGAAGCGAGGGTCAGAAACCGCTCGGCGCGATCGATGGCCGAGTTGATCTGCTCGTTGGCATTCTCGCGATCGCGCATCACCGCGTCGGAGGGCAGCTTCGGCTCCAGCCACTCGCGGAAGCTGCGCAGCTCTTGGTCCTCGCCCGCATAGAACTGCCGGAACGTGACCCGGCTGCCCGGTCGCACCACGTCCATCGCCGGCACGTCGTCGATGTTGACCAGCATACCGGGGGCGAGCACCGTCAGCCCGGGATTCTGGTCCGGCAGGTACTGCAACACCTGGGTCACGGTCAACTCCAAGGCGCCGACACCAATCCGCGCGCCGACGTCGATGCCGAGGCGCGCGAGCAGGCCCGGCTCCAGCCAGGCCTCGCCCCGCGCGGGCACGTTGCGCGTCACCGTGCCCGCACCGAACATTTCCGCGGAAATCTTGATCTCGCCGCGCAGCGGGTAGCCGTCGCTCACCGCCTGCACGGTGGACAGCGCGTTCTGCTCGCCGGCGGTCGCCATGCTGGTGAATACGATGCCCTCGGCAGTGCGCAGGCCCAGCAGCCGGGCCTGCGCGAGTGGCGCTTCGTCGAGCGGCGCCGGCGCGCGGACGACCAGGTCGGCGGCCAGCACCTCGCTCGCCTGCGCCTTCACCGCGCGGCCGACGCGCTCGGTGAAGAACCCGACTGCGGTCATGGCCAGCACCGCGATGACGATCGCCGCGACCAGTACCGTCAGCTCGCCCGCGCGCAGGTCGCGCGACAGCGAACGCAGCGCGTATGCGATCGCATTCATGACTTCAGCCGGCCGGCCTCGATCTGCAGCGTGCGGTCGCAACGGTCAGCGAGAAAGCGCTCGTGAGTCACCAGCACCAGCGTGGTGGCTGATTGCCGGTTCATCGTGAACAGCAGGTCAGCGATCCGCTCCCCGCTCACCGTGTCGAGGTTGCCGGTCGGCTCGTCGGCGAACAGCACGTCCGGGCGCGTGACGAAGGCGCGCGCGATCGCCACGCGCTGTTTCTCCCCGCCGGACAGCTGCTTCGGGTAATGCGCGAGGCGTGGTTCCAGGCCCACCGAAACCAGTGCCTCGCGCGCGCGCGCGCGGGCCTGCGGGTCGCCCATCAGCTCCAGAGGCAGCATCACGTTTTCGAGCGCGGTCAGCGACGGCACGAGGTGAAATGACTGGAACACGAAACCGACCCGCTTGCCGCGCAGCCGCGCGCGGCCGTCCTCGTCGAGCGCCG
>CAYOFE010000132.1:0-7795 GCA_964403135.1 uncultured Chromatiaceae bacterium
GGTTGTGCGACGGCGGCGCGCGACGCCGGCGCTTGCCGGGCAAGCAGCCGTGGCCGGGCTCCATCGGTGGTCCTCCCTCCCCGTTTCGCGTTCTTGTGGCGGCGACTTTTACCGGCGAGCTTACGCCATCGGAGGCTCACCGCGTGAGCCAGCGCGTGGTGTCCATTGGCCCCGCCGATCGCGGCTTGCGCCGCTCCCACACCTGCATCTGTAGCCCCGCCCACATACGCGAAACCTGACGATATCACCGCATCCCCGAGATGACGGGCGTGATGTCACCAGAATGAATACCGGGATGGCGGATCAGAAAGCCCCAGCAGCAGTCCCCGTCGCAGAGATCGCACGCTCAATCCATTTCCTGAGGAGTCAGCGGATTCTGTTAGACGCCGACGCGGGTTTACCGTGGATATCGATAAGCCGATTGACTCGAACAAGCAAGTAATTCACCGCGACTCGTCTCCCGACTCGTCGGTCAGCGCCTTCAGCTCCAGCCCCTCGATGTGCTGCAGGCTCTGGCCGGCGATGCCCTGCAGGTCGCCGTACATGCCGATGGTGGCCTGCATGACGCGCTCGATCTCGGCGTCGCGCTTGGCCCACTGCTTGATGATCGCCTTACGCTCGTTGTCGAGATCCCTGCGCATGGTGGAGAACGCCTCGACGATGGCCTGCACGCGCTGCTTGAAGCGCGGCCCGGTGAGATACTGGTACATCAGCTCCATCTTGCCGTGCTGGCCTTCCGAGGCGGCGCGGGCCGTGGCGATGTCGATCACTGCCTGGCGCAGTGCCGTGGCCAGCGCCGTCGCGACGCTCGGGTGCGCGACCCACACATGGTCGATGAGGTCGAAGCCCTGCACGCCCTCCGGCAGCGCGCGGCTCACGATGACGGCAACCTCGGCCTTGGCGGCGCGCTGATCGTCGCGAAGTTTAACCAACCAGCCATCGCTCCAGTTCTTGGTACGTTTCGATTCCCAGAGGATCTTTCCGCACAGCGCGCCGGTCACGTTGCGCACCGTGTGGATGACATCGCCGCCGTGCTCCCCCTTCGGCACCGGCGTGATCTCGTCGAAGGGGAACTTCGCGCGCAGCAGCTCCTCGAGCTCGAGCTCCTGCACCTCGCCCTGCAATTGCTGCGAGCCCTGCTCGGCCTTGCGCTTGAGCTCCTCGATCTGCTTCTGCATGGCCGTGATCGTCTGTTCCTTTTCCGCGACGCGCAGGCCGAGCTCGTCGCTCGCCTCCTTCTTGGCCTGCTCCCGCGCGGCGGCGAGGCCCGCCTGCACCTGCTTCTGGATGTTCAGGTCCATCTCGCGTTTCGCGTTTTCGAGCTCGAGGGACTTGCGCAGGAGTTCCGCCTGGGCTTTCTGCGCTTCGGCAAGCTTTTTGTCGCGCTCGGCGAGCACCTCTCGTAGGTCCTTGAGCTGCCCGGTGGCCTGCTCCAGATCGCTTTGCACCAGCAGGCGCGCCTTCTTCTGCTCGGCCTCGGCGATCTTGGCGCGCTCCGTGGCGAGACGCTGCTCGACTTCCTGGTCCTTGGCGGCGAGCTGCGCGGCGAAGCGCTGGCGCGTCGCTTCGATCAGCGGGGCGGCCAGCGATTCGGTCAGCCGGATCTCGGTGTGACAGTTGGGACAGGTGATGGTGGGTTCGCTCACTGTTGATCTTCCTCCCGCCCGCCGATGGTAGCGGGTGGCGGGCTCATCCGGTGAGCCCGGTACGCGCCATACTGTTGATGTATCGAACCCCCGGAGCGGTCCCGATGCGTAACGTTCTGCCCCTGCTCTGCCTGGTGAGCCTCGCGATGAGGACAAATGCCGATGATCTCGGCAACCTGTCGGCCAACCCGTTCGGGGCCGAATCCACCAGCAATCCCTACAGCCCCGCGGGTTCGCCCTACAGCCCGACCAGCGTGAACAACCCGTTCAGCCCCTACGGCAGCCCCTACAGCAACCGGAGCGCGACGAACCCGTACGCCACCGAGCCGCCGAAGCTCTACGACCAGGCGGGCAATTACCGCGGCGAGCTGTCCGCCAATCCGTTCTCGCCCGACTCGATCTCCAACCCCTACGGGCGGTTCGGCAACCCCTTCTCGCCCGACAGCATCAACAACCCGTTCGGCGCCGGCAATCCCTACTCCTCGGACAGCCCGACCAACCCTTACGGCACGGGCTGGCGCATCCTGTCCGGCGATGTGGACGAGGCGGACGGCGGGTCGGACGAGTGGTAGCGGCCCGGCCGGTACCGGGCCCGAAACACCAGGGGACCCCTGCCTACACCGACTCGTCTGGCTCGTCCGTCGCCGGCGGCTGGGAAGCGGCCGGGACGAGCGAGCGTTTCGGCGCCCCCAGGTACCAATACCGATGGTCACCGTGTGGCCCTCCTCGGTCGCGGTCTCTTTGATCATTTTCACCTCGCTCACAGGGATTGGCTGGAGCCGGCCGGGCTTTTTCGTGTCCTCAGACATGGCGAAACCTCCAATGCGTTGTGTTGATGCACGCATCAGAAGCCGACACACGAGTGGTGCCCGGTTGGTTGCCAGGACTGGCCACATCCTCCCTTCCGGGGAGCAACCACCTTGCCCGGGGGGCAGGTTGGTGGAGCGTCAGCTCCGTCTTGATGCGAGGGTTGTTATAGCGGGCGGGTGGCTCAGGGGGTGAGCCACGCGCGGCGATGGCCTGATAATTCTACGACCGGCCCTTGCGCACGAGCTGGTACAAGTGCTCCGGCGCAAGATCGGCGCCGTTGGGCCACGCGAGGGTGTGCAACTCCGGAGCCACGCGCAAGCGCCGGAACTCGCGCTCATCGCGCAGCGGCTCGAACATCTCGCCCCACAGTTCGCCCGCGAGGTCCGCCTCCCCTTCGGTCCGTCCGCAAAGCGTAGCCAGACCCGGAAACCGTCGGCTGGACAGGCATCTTCCAGCGGATCAATGTTCTTCAGCGGCCGGCGCATCTCGGCCCGTTGCCAGTCTTCCATCCGTTCGGCGACATGCAGCGCTCGCCACGCCCCGACAAGCGCCTGCGCGCGTTGCAGCAAATGGCCGGCAATCATCTCGCCGCTTTCAATTCCGATGATAGCTTCGTGGTCACCGTATCGCACGTGGAAATGCGGCAGCCTGTGATCAGCGTCATACATGGCAATCACGAGGCTCAGGAAGCGGCTGATTTCAGGCATCGGGAAACCTCCTGCTGCCTTGATATCAACCGATCAGCCGCTTTTGGAGACCAGGAAACGAGCGGTGGTTGTGCGGAAAAACGCGCACCCTGAACCGCTCACCGATCGTGACCGGTTCACCGTCCACGATGCCGCCGGGATCAGCCACGGCCTCGTCACAGTGGATCACGTGGTGAGCCACCCGCCCCCGATAATGTGGACGGGGCGCAGTGCCCTCAAATACAAGCGGAGGAACCCATGCACATCGTTGCCAAGGCCCTCGATGGTGTCGAGCTCGGCCTGCCCGAGCAGTACCAGAACCTGGCGGTCTACCCCTTGCTGGAGAAAATCCCCACACCACAAGCCGATTACCTGCTGTTGGACGATGCGCTGGGCGGCCGGTTTCGCGCGCGTCACGGAGATCTCCGAGGGCGGCAGCGTGCCGGAGCTGGCTTTCGAAAACCTCGCCACCCGCCCGGTGCTGCTGGTGGATGGCGACGAGCTGATCGGCGCGAAGCAGAACCGCATCCTGAACGTGACGATCCTGGTGCCGGCCGGCCGCACGCTGATCATCCCGGTCTCCTGCGTTGAGCGCGGCCGCTGGGGGTTCAAGGGGCGTCATTTCGGCGCGGCGAAGTACAAGCTGTACGTGAAAGCCCGCGCGATGAACGCAGCGCGGGTCTCGGCGTCGCTGAGCGAGCGCGGCGATCGCCATTCCGACCAGATCGCGATCTGGCGCGACATCGACCTGAAGATGGCGCGCATGCAGGCGTACTCCGCCACCGATGCCATGGCGGACATCTACGAGCAGAAGTCGAGCGATATCTCGGGCTATCTCGCCGCCTTCGAAACCCGCCCGCACCAGTGCGGCGCGGTGTTCGTGATCAATGGGAAGGTGGCCGGCGTGGAATTGTTCGACTCGGCGAATGCCTTCACGAGGTATTTCCCCAAAGTCCTGTCGAGCTACGCGCTCGATGCGCTCGACGTAGATCAGCCGCGCCCGGGCGTGCTCGGCGAGGCGGCAGCGCATCGGTTTCTGAACGAAATCCGCAGCGCACGGCAGGAGCGGTTTCCGGCGCTCGGCGAAGGCACCGACCTTCGCCTGAGCGGTGCGGGCCTGTCCGGCGGGGCGCTGCTCGTCGGCGAGCGTATCGTGCACCTGGCCGCCTTCCGGCTCGACGAATCGGAGAGCGGCGGCACGGAGAAGCCGATGGTGGCGTGAGGGGCTGGTCAGCGGGCCATCGAATCTGCATGAATTGGGCGCTTAACGGCGTGGCGGCCACTGAGCCGCGGCGTCGACAGTGGCTACCGATCCTCGGCACCGGAGATTCCATGGCCCGCTATCATCCCCTCATGCGCAACGAGTTCACGGCAATCGTCGAGCGTGATGGCGAGCTGTTCATTGCGTACTGCCCCGAAGTCCCCGGCGCCAATGGACAGGAGCCGTCGAAGGCGGTCGTTGTCGGATGAAGCGTGGCGCCCTGCCGCACCACATCCGTCGTTACGGTTACATCCTGACGCGTGAAGGCGCGGCGCACTCCCTCTCGATGAACCCGGCAACCGGCGCGGTGGAGGCCGTCCCGCGCCATGTCGAGATCGCAAACCGCCTGGCCGCAAAGATCTGCCGCGGCCTGACAGCGCCCGAGGTCGGCCGGCCGTCGCGACGCCAACCCGGCAGCACCATCGATCAGGCTAAGATAGCGGCCTGTTCCCTTCATCCCTGGGGCCGGCCATGCAGATCGACCTGATCCTCAACGAGTTCACCTCGCCCGAACAGGCGGTGGAACTCGGCCGGCTGGCCGAGCGCTACGGTTTCCGCGGCGTGTGGTCAAGCAACTACGCGTGGTCGCGCGATGCGTTCATGACGCTGTCATTGCTGGCGAAGGAGTCCTCGCGCATCCGGCTCGGCCCGATGGCGGTGAGCCCCGCCGAGCTGCACCCGCTGAAGATGGCGAACCTGCTGTTCACGCTGAACGAGATGTGCCGGGGGCGGGCCATGATCATGGTCGGTGGCGGCGGTGCGGTGCTGCAGTCGATCGGCGGGCAGCGAGAGCGCATGATCCGCGGCGCCCGCGAGTGCCTGGAGATCCTGAAGGGCGCCTCGCCGAACAAGGCGATGAATTACAAGGGCGATATATACAAGGTGTGGGGCTACAAGCCGCAGTGGTACACCGACAAGCCACCGCTCATCTATTTCGGTTCCAATCACCCGCAGAGCCGCAGGCTTTCGGCGGAGCTCGCCGACGGGCTCATCACCAGCGATTTCGTGGTGCCGCTGATGAAGGACTTCGTCGATGGCACGCACAAGGAATTGAAGTCCTTTAAGCGCGATCCGGCGCAGTTCCGCATCAGCAACTTCTGGGCCTGGCACATCAAGAAAGATGCCGAGGCCTCGATGCGCGAGGCGCGCCGTGAGCTGATGCTGCGAGGATGGCTCCGCGACAAGTATTTCGCGCCGTTTCTCGATGCCGATGAGCTGAAGATCATGCGCGACCACGAGCAGGATTTTCTGAACGCATTTCTCCGCGGTACCCACGTCATCGAGAACGTGCCGGACGCGCTGGTCGAGAAAATGGTGCGCAACATCTCCTTCGTCGGCGGGCTCGACCAGGTCGATGCGGCGATCGAGACGCTGAAAGGTTTCGCGAAGGCCGGGCTCACCGAGATCGCGATTCGCGTGCACGATGAGCCGGCCGATGCGGTAAAGCTGATCGGCGAGCGCGTGATTCCGGCGCTCCAGTAACACGAGAACATGCCACCTATGATCCGACCGATTGCCATCATCACCCTGTTCGCCGCGTCAGGCGCCATCGCCGACAGCCTCGACAACCCCGCCGGCATGGACCCGAGCTGCAAGGGGCACGAGGCGAACCGCACCACGTACCTCACCCACCTCGAAAACGTCGTCAACGCCGGGCGCATGGAACTGGTGGACCAGCTGGTTGCCGAGGACTACGTGAACCACTCCGCTCCGCCCGGCGCGCCGCAGGGCCGTGCGGCAATCCGCGGCTATCTCACCATCATGAAAAGGGCCTTTCCCGACCGGAAGGTGAAAAACGAGATGCTGCTCTGCGCCGGCGACTACGTCGTCGTGCGCTCGACGGTGACCGGCACCTCGCAGGGTCCCTACTTCGGCCGCCCGCCCACCGGCAAGAGCTTCAGCGTGATGGGCACGGATATCTACCTCGTAAAGGACGGCATGCTACGCGGCCGCTGGGGCAACGAGGATGCGCTCGGCATGATGGCACAGCTCGGCTACATCGAGGACGAGAGCATCATGCGCCCGCCGCCTGCAAAGAAGCCGGAGTAACCGTGCCATGAGCATCGTCTTCACGCCGCACGAGGCACGCGTCATCGGCTGCCTGATGGAAAAGGAAGTCACGACACCGGACCATTATCCACTGTCGATCAACGCACTGACCAACGCCTGCAACCAGAAGAGCAACCGCGACCCGATACTCGACCTCGGAGAGCACGAGGTGCAGGAGATCGTCAACGACCTGTTGAAAAAGCGCCTGGTCAGCGACCGCTCGGGCTACGGCGGGCGCGTCGCCAGGTACAAGCAGGTGTTCTGCAACACCGAGTTCGGCCCGCTGCAGTTCAAGCCGCTGGAGCGCGCGATCATCTGCGAGCTGCTGGTGCGCGGACCGCAGAGCGCCGGGGAGCTGAAGACCCGCTGCGCGCGCATGGCCCCGGTCAATGATGTAAGCGAGATCGAAACCGCGCTGCAGGCGCTCGCCGTGCATGAGCAGGGCCCGTTCGTCGTGCGGTTGCCGCGCCAGGTAGGCCAGCGCGACCCGCGCTGGGCGCACCTGCTGTGCGGCGAGGTCGCGATGCCGCCGGCCGACGTGGAAACGTCAGCGCCGGCCCCAGCGCCACGCACCGGGCTCGCCGAGAGGGTCGAGCGCCTCGAGGCGCAACTCGCGACCCTGCAACAGGAACTGGATGAAATCCGCAGCCGGCTGGGGCCGCAGGTCCGAACGGAGTAGCATTCAGGGCGGAGACGGCCGAATGGCCGATCAATCAACGGATGACAAAGGGGTCCATCATGAAGACGTCCAGATTTCTTATCGTGCTGGCAGCGAGCGCGCTGGCGCTTACGGCATGCGCACCGCCTGGGCCGCCCCTGCCGGACACGGCGGCCGACGAAGCCGCGTTGAAGGCCGATCCGGGCGCCTGGATGGAGGCGTACAACGCCGGCAATGCCGATGCGATCGCAGAACACTACACTGATGACGCACTTCTCATGGCGCCTGGCGCGCCGGCACAGCAGGGCAAGGCCGCGATCCGCGAATTCATCGCCGCCGACATCGTCAAGTCGAAAGCAGCCGGCCTGAAGTTCAACAACGGCGACTCGACCGGGGTCGGCGTTTCGGGTGACTTGGGCTGGGTCAGCGGCGTATTCACCGTGACCGACGCATCGGGAGCAACGATCGACGCCGGCAAGTTCCTCTCGGTGTTTCGGCGTACCGATGGCCAATGGAAACTGATGCGCGACACCTGGAATTCGGACATGGCGCCAGCGGAAGCGGGCCCGGCGGCAAACTGAAATCAATAAGGGATCCGGCTCGACGTCGGCCCCCTTTCTTATCGGAAGCTGACCCGGCACTCCAGCGCGCGGCGCAACCGCGCGAGGTATTCGCGTCGCGGGAT
>CAYOFE010000133.1:0-7761 GCA_964403135.1 uncultured Chromatiaceae bacterium
AGGAGATCGGTCTGGTGAAGGCGCACGGCGCCTCTAATGGCTACCTGCTGCGGGACTCGCTCGGCCAGGCGCTGCTGGTGCAGCCGAGCGGCACCCTCGCCGGGCTTGGCGCTGCGCTCTGGATCGGCCAGTTCCTGATGAAAACCGGTCGCCCGTTCATGTATGTGCCGGGGACGGTCAGCGCTGCGATCATCTCGCTGCTGGTGGCCGGCCTGATCGGCGCGGCGCTCTCGGTGCGCATGATCACGCGCGTCGATCCGATCATCGCACTGGGCAGCAACCGATGAGCCTGCGGGTCAACGACGTCAGCCTGGTGCTCGGCGATGGCGATCAGCAGGTCGTGGCACTCGACCACGTGTCGCTGCAGCTCCAGCCGGGGCAGCTCATGGCGGTGGTCGGCCCATCGGGCTCGGGCAAGTCGAGCCTGCTGGCGGTATGCGGCGGCCTGCGCACACCGACCAGCGGGCAGATCGTCATCGGCGACACGGACATCACGGCGCTGCCGGCGGAGCAGCTGACCGCTGTGCGCCGCGACCGGATCGGTTTCGTGTTCCAGCAGTCCAACCTGGTGCCGTCGCTGACGGCAGTGGACCAGCTGCTGCTCACGGTGCACCTGCGCGGCGGCCGTCCAGGACGCGCCGACCGCGAGCGGGCGCTGGGAATGTTGCGCGAGGTCGGCATGGCGCATCGGGCGGACCGCCGGCCCCACCAGCTCTCCGGCGGCGAGCGCCAGCGGGTCGGCATCGCGCGCGCGCTGATGGGCGAACCAGCGCTGCTGCTGGTCGACGAGCCGACCTCGATGCTGGATCACAACCGGGGCCGGCAGATCGTCGAATTGCTCATACGCGAGTGCCACGAGCATCAGGTGGCCACGCTGATGGTGACGCATGACCCGGATATGCTGGAGGGCGCCGATCGGGTGGTGCACATGGCCGACGGACGCCTCTCCGAGGAGCACCTCTGACATGCCAAGGATCCAGGCGTCATCTATTAAGGCACATGTCGCGCAGCAGACCGGGAAACTGCTGGAGGCGGCGAGCCGGCTGTTCCGCGAGCGCGGCTTCCACGGCACCGACATGAGCGACATTGCCGCGGAGATAGGACTCGCGCGCAATTCCCTGTATCGCTATTACCCCAACAAGGAGCACATCCTGCTCGCCTGCATCCAGCGCGACATGCGCCCTTACATGGCCCGCATCGAGGCCCTGGAGACAAGCTACCCGGACGCCAGGGCACGCATCGACGCCTGGCTCGACACCGCGCTCGATATTGCCACCAGCCCGGCGCACGCCACGCTGGAACTCATCACCGAGATCCAGGAGAGCGCACCCGAGTTGCGCCAGGAGATCATGCGGTTGCACCAGTCGCCGAACCGCATTCTGGAGGCCGCCGTCCGCGCGGTGCTCGGCCGCCAGAATCGTGATGCGACGCTGCTTACCGCCATGATTGCCGGTATGACGCAATCGGTGGCCGGACAGGCGATTCGCCGCAGCAACAGCAATCGCGCCCTGGCGCGCCGCGAGCTGAAGTCTTCAGTAGCGCGCCTGCTGCAACCCTGACATGGTGTAATTACCAGCCCGCCGCAACCGGCGTTGCGGTCATTTCCCGGAGCAAGACCATGATCCCGACGAATCGATTCGCACTGATCGGCCTGCTGAGCGGCATGCTGTTCGCGGGGAGCGGATTCGCCTCGGCAGCCGAGGAGCACAGTCAGCACCAGCAGCATCAACACGGCGCGGTCGCGCCCATGGATGCCGAGGGCAAGCGGCTGGAATCGTACAACGTGCGCCACGAGATAAGCGCGTCCGACATGGCGGGGCTGCGCAAGAAGATCGCGCTTTATCGCGGCATGACGGACCGCGAGCTCGAAATGAACATGAACGCCATGGGGCCGGACTACGCCTGGTACCTAAGCGACCCGAAGCTGCGCGGCGATACCGGTGTGCTGATCCTTTCGCACGGCGTGGGCGAGAACAGCGACCGGTTGCTGAAAAAATCCCTGGAACCGGTGGGCGTGAAGCGGCCCGCCGCGATCGGATTCGGCATGTCCATGATGAGCTCGGCGCACCTGCAGGCGGCAGTGGACGACCTCGTGGCGCGGGGCGTGAAAAAGATCGTCCTGGTCGATGAGGGCACGACCACCCGATACAACACCCTGACCCGGCACTGGCAGTACATCTTCGGTATGCACGACGAGGCGAGCTATCTCGACGTGCCACGCGTCAAGGCGCCGGGGGTGAAATTCGTCTGGTCCGGCCATTTCGACGACAGCCCCCTGATCACCGAGATGATCTACGAAAACGCCAGATCGGTGAGCAGGAACCCGGCGAAGGAAACCCTGATCCTGGTCGGGCACGGCCCTGAGGACAAGGAAGACAACGATCCCGACCTGAAAATCCTTACCGCGCACGTGGAGCGGATCGCCGCGAAGCAGGAATTCGCCGACGTGAAGATCATCAATCTGCAGGACGATGCGATCAAGCCGGTGCGCGAGTCTAACGTTCGCACCCTGCGCCGCTGGGTCGAGCAGGCGGCGAGGCAGGGTAATGAGGTCATCGTGGTGGCGGTCGCAGCGGCGAGCTTCGGCGTGCAGAACCAGATCAGGCAGGACCTGCGCGGTCTGAAGTACACGTTCGCCGAGAAAGGCCTCGCCGAAAACCCGAAGTTTGCACAGTGGGTGGAAAGCGAGGTGCAGCAGGCGCTGGCAGGCCGGGACGCGGCAACGCCCGCCTCGAAAAACAGGTTCTGAGCCCTGGAGCGCCACCATGCCGCGCGAGTCGACCATGCAGCCATTTGCGCCGGGAGATATTTTCCTCGGCCTGACGGATCTGAATGACCCAACGGACGATCATGCGGGCGACGGCCGTATCGTCCAGTACGACGCGAGCTTCAACAGGAAGGGCGAGCTGTGGACCGAGGGCGGTCATCACCTGGTCGGCGGGCTCGCTTTCGATCGGCACGGCCTGCTGTGGGCCTTCAACGACCTGTCCGTGATCCACGTCGATCCGAAAACCGGCCGGCAGCGCCCGCTCTCGACGAAATTCCTGCCGCGCGTCTACCGCAGCGCGAGCTTCGCTGCCGACGGCTGCGTCTATCTCGGCGAGCACATGCTGGCGAAGGACCCGCCGCCGGGCATCGAAAAGCTCACCACCATCCGGTTTCCGCGCCTGCCCGATACCGGCTGGCTCGGCCACGGCAGGATCTACAAGTACGACCGCGACTGGAACCTGGTGCGCCAGTTCGACGTGGACCACGCGAAAGAACTGACCGGCTTCAAGGGCGTGACGCATTCGACGCTGCACCCGAGCGAGCGGTTCATCGCCTACACTGCCGAGACCAGCAAGCGCATGATGCGTTTCGACATCGTCGCCGAAAAACAGATGCCGGACCTGGTGCAATACCCGGGCGACAACCCGCGTGACGGCAACTGGGCGATCGCCCTGCGCTACCTGCCGGACGGCCGCCTGCTGGTGACACGCGGCAAGACCATGGACCTGCTCGACGAGCAGGGGCAGGTACTGCACACCTACGATCTCGGCGAGGGTTACGGCTGGGCCGAAACGGCGCTATGCCGCGATGGCCGCCACGTGCTGCTTGCCAACATCTGGACGGGTATTGCGGCGAAGATCGACCTCGACAGCGGGCAGTTTGTCGCCACGCTGGATACCGGCTTCAAAGCACCGCGGCGCAGCCTGGCCGGTATCGCCGAGTATCCCGGCTGAGCCGCCCCGGCTTCAGAGCGCAAACACGTAGATATACATCGGCACCGAGGTAAGCCCGGCCACCAGCATGCAGACCATGCCGAGCCGCCCCCAGTAGCGGTGCGTGCGAAACGCGCCCGGATCCGGCGGCTTCGGAAACCTGATCAGCGACGCGATGATCAGCAGCAGCCATACCACCGTGGAGGCGATGGCGAAAATGGTGTGGAAATACAGCCAGAACTTCAGCGTAAATGTCCCTGCACGGCTGCTCGCCTCGGCCAGTTTCATGATTCCGCCCTGGGCGGAAAGATCCCATTCGAAAATGATCACCACCATGCCGAGCACGGCGCCCATGGTGAGCTGCACACGCTTGTGCAGGGTCCAGCGCTTCTGGCGGGCGAGCCGCCACGACCAGGCCAGTAGCGGCACCACGATGACGAGCGATACCGTGCCGATATCGATGAACAGATCGGCCCGTGTGCCGAGGAAACCAGCGGGGAACATCGTATTTGCACCTCGTCGCTTATGTGAACCAGTTCGCGTTATTTCAGGGCGGCAGTTGCGTCCGCTTGCGGCAGGCTGAATGATTAAGGCGGCATTCCTTTTACACCAGCCGCGGATGGCGAGGTAGTTACATGCACGGTAAAACTATGCGGCGCAATGCCGCGGCGCTTGCGGCCCTGTTCGTGGCCGGTTGTGGCGGTGGTGGTGATGGCGGCACCGGTCAGCTCTCGTTGGGGCTTACGGATGCACCGGTCGACGGCGTTGCCGAGGTGTGGGTGCAGTTCACCGGGGTCACGCTCAAGCCGAAGAACGGCCCGGCCATCGATTTCGCATTCGATGCGCCGCTTTCCGTGAATCTGCTGGCGCTCGACGAGACCCACACCGAGGTGCTCCTCAATGGCGAGGACGTGCCCGCCGGCGAATACAACTGGATCCGCCTCAATGTCAACGCCGAGTTCGATGGCGTGATGGATTCCTACGTGGTCGAGGACGGCGGCGGCCAGGTCGAGTTGCGCGTGCCGAGCGGCGCGAACTCGGGGCTGAAGCTGGTCAGCGGGTTCACGGTGCTCGCCGGTCGCGAGGCGAGCTTCATCATCGACTGGAACCTGCGCATGGGGCTGGTGGCGCCCGGTGGCCAGCCCGGCTACAAGCTGCAACCGGCGCTGCGCATCGTCGACATGGCCGAGTACGGCGCCATCGAGGGCACCGTCGCTACCGCCCTGATTACCGATGCCTCGTGCACCTCCGATCCGAACACCAGCGAGGGCAACGAGGTCTATGTCTTCAGCGGCAGCGGTGTGACGCCCGACGATATCGACGGCACCGTGCCGGAGCCTCTCGCTACGGCCAAAGTACGGCTCGACGACGTGAGCGGCAATTACCTGTACCGCGCCGCCTTCCTGCCCGTGGGCGACTACACCGTGGCCTTCACCTGCCAGGCGGCCGACGACCAGGTGCCCGATCCCGATAATCCGCTCGCTGACGTGGATGACCCGATCGCGTTCACCGCGGGCGCGGCTGCGACGGTAAGCGACGGCCAGACCACGACCGTGGACTTTTGAGCGGGCGGACGATCCTCTTCGTCCGTGCGGCGGCCGCAGGCGATGGTGAGAAACGCGCAAAGCGGCCTATCGGCGAATGTATCTGTCGCGAACCGGCCCTTCGGGAACGTACGGCGGTGCAGTGGCATGCAAGCTGTCACCGGCCGGCGTTCCAGCTCGCCCCGATCAAAAAGCGATCTCCGGTTCGCTCCAGACACATGGACTGCAGCCGCCGAATCGTTATTGGAAACGCCGCCGCAGCCAGCCGCCCAGCGCGATCAGCAGCAGCACCGCCACGGTCGCCTGCGTGAGCATGACAAAGAAGAGTTTCGCGCGCTTCGCCGCGACCAGCAGCATCGGCACTGCCGCGGGCGCATCCGGGAAGCCAAGCACCGCGGTCAGCGCGGCCACGTTTTCGCACCAGTCGAACGCGCTGCCGATCAGGAACAGCGGGAACAGGCCACGCTGCGACATCGCTCGATAGACGCCGGGTAGCCCGTGGCGCAGGGCAAATGCGCCGGCGCCACCGAGAAACAGACCGGCGGCAAGCGGAAACACGTAGTCGATGGCCGTAAACAGGTAATACAGCTGCCGCGCCCGGTCGCTGTAGCCGGCGAGCTGCGTAAAGACCTGGTCCGCCGTAAGACCGTTCTGCAGATCGAATGGCCGGGCCCCGCCCGTGTGCGCAGGAAATGCGTTGCCGATCTGGATCAGCGCGGAAAGAGAGCCGGCAAACACCAGGGTCGTGGCGATGAACAGCCATCCCGAGGACGAAATACGGATAATGAGTCGGTTGAGCCGCTGAAGCATGGCCGGATCCCCCTGGAGGCGCCACTGCGCCTGATCATCGGCGCCTTGTGCGAGCGCCGCAAGCCGCGCAACCGGCTACGATTGCGCTGCCGCCCGCCCAGCGGTTAGGTTAAAACCATGGCCCACTGGCTGCTGAAATCCGAGCCCGACGTATTCAGCATCGACGACCTGCAGCGGCTGCGCACCACCGGCTGGGAAGGCGTGCGTAATTACCAGGCGCGCAATTACATGCGCGATGGCATGAAGCGCGGCGACCTGGCGTTTTTCTATCACTCGAGCTGCGCCCGGCCCGGGATTGCCGGGGTTGCCGAGGTGGTGCGCGAGGCCCGACCCGACCCCACGCAGTTCGACCGCAGATCCCCTTATTACGACCCCGGCAGCAGCCCGGAGGCGCCGCGCTGGCTGATGGTGGACGTGCGGTTTCGCCGTCGTATGAAACGGCTGATCACGCTCGAGGAGCTGAAGGGACACCGTCAACTCGCTGCGCTGCCACTCGTCCGCCGCGGTAACCGCCTGTCCGTCATGCCGGTGACGCCCGCCCAGTGGGCGTTCATCCTGGCGCGCGAATAGGCTCTGCATCGCCATGGACCGAACCGAACGCTTCTACAGGATTCAGCGGCTGCTGACACAGCGCAAGTTCACGCCGCGCGAGACATTTCTCGATGAACTCGGCGTGTCGCTCGCCACCTTCAAGCGCGACGTGGCTTACATGCGCGACCGCCTGCTGGTGCCCATCGAGTGGGATCGCGACCGCAGCGGCTATTACCTCGACCTGTCCGACGACGAGTCGCGGACCTACCAGCTTCCGGGGCTGTGGTTCTCGGCCGAGGAGATCCACGCTTTGCTCACGGTCGAGCAGTTGCTGGAGCGCATCCAGCCCGGCCTGCTCGGTCCGCAGGTGCGTCCCCTGCGCGAGCGCATTCGCAAGATCCTCGAAAGCGGCGACTACGCGGTGGACGAGGTCACGCGGCGCATCCGCATCCTGCAGATGGGGGCGCGGCCAGTCGAGCCGGCGCATTTTCAGTCAGTGGCTTCGGGGCTGCTGTCGCGGCGTCGCCTGCTGATTCGGCACTACCGGCGCGCGACGGACCAGGCGCTCGATCGCGAGGTATCGCCACAGCGGCTGGTGTACTACCGCGACAACTGGTACCTGGACGCCTGGTGCCACCTGCGCAAGGGATTGCGCACCTTCGCCATGGACGCCGTGCTTTCCGCCAATGTGCTCGAACGGCATGCCCGCGACGTGCGCGACGAGGCGCTCGATGCCGAGCTCGGCGCCGGCTTCGGGATCTTTTCCGGCCCCGCCGGCGAAACGGCTGTTCTGCGCTTCAAGCCGGTGCGTGCCCGCTGGGTGTCGCGCGAGACCTGGCACCCGCGGCAGGAAGGCCATTTCGCCATGGATGGGTCCTGGCACCTGCGCGTGCCCTACAGCGACCCGCGCGAGCTGATCATGGACATCCTGAAATACGGTGCCGACGTCGAAGTGCTGGCGCCTGCGACCCTGCGCCAGCGCGTGCACGCCGAGCTCGCGGCGGCCGCGCGGCACTACGCACGTTCAAGAGCCTGAGCCCGCGAGCGTCAGCTTCCTGGCGTTTTCGTTCTTGCGGGCGCTGAAAACTAATAATATAAAGAATCACCTACGTGAATTTCCTCACCCATACATGGACGCCCCCTGGATGCCAAGCCCTTGGTGCAGTGCGGGAGAA
>CAYOFE010000134.1:0-7680 GCA_964403135.1 uncultured Chromatiaceae bacterium
GGCCTGGAACGGGTACATTGACCAGTTGGTCAAGAGTGTGCTGGTTCTGGTGCTGGTGGAAGACATGGCCCACAGCGTGCAGCGGGTGTGGGCGGTTCAGGCGACCATTCTGGTCTGTTCGCTCTGGTGGATTAAGGCCGGTCTTAGATTGTCGGCGGCGGGCGCCTACTACTCCGGGGATCGCATCATGGGCCCGGCGGTCTCCCTGGCCGAAAATCCCAACGGCTTTGCCTACATGATGTGCGTGATCATTCCGATTTATCTCTATTTCTTCCAGCAGTGGACGACCGGACTCTATCGGCAGGGTTGGGAGAGACACGTTCGCTGGCTGTTCCTGGCCTGCGGCACGCTGCTCGAAATCGAGCAGGCCTGAACGCTCACTGCGGCGCCTCTCCCAGCAGCATCTGCAGCTTGCTGTGATAGTTGCGCTTCAGCGCCTCGTCGCCGGCCACTTCCTCGGCTTTCCCGAGCCAGCGGCGCGCGGCGTCCCGATCGCCCTGCTGCAGGTAACTCAACCCCAGCAGCAGGTGAAAGGTATCTTCCGCCTCTTTCCTGCGGATGGCGTACTTCAGGTGACTGATCGCGGTGGCGTAGTCGCCGGCAAGAAACGCCTGGCGGGCCAGGTAATAGCGGTAATAAGGATTCTGCATGCGGTGCCGCGTAATCAGCTGCCGGTACCGCTGCGCCCCGGCGCTGCGACCCTCGCGCTCCAGCAGGCGTGACATGTTGCTCATTGCAACCAGTTCTCGCGGATTTATCGAAAGCGCATGCTGCCACGCCGCTTCGGCCCAGGCCGCGTGGCCATTTCTCATGTAAAGCGCGCCCAGGTTGCTCCAGGCCGGGGCAAATCGCGCATCCTGCGCGATGGCCTTGCGGTAGTGGCGCAGGGCCTCCACGGTTTTGCCCTCCTGCATGTGCCGCACGCCGACGTTGTTGTAGAAATGCGCCAGCGCCCGCGAGTCAGATACCCGCTGCTGATCGTAGCTGGCGCGGAAATCCTCGATGTTGAAATCGACGACGCGGTCCCGGGCAGCGCCCAGCTCGACGTACACGTTGATATGGCGGCTGAGCACGAGACTGTCGCCCTGCCGCGTCCAGTCAGGCGGTATGTCGACTTCCTGGTAGCTCGCCTTCAGACCGACCTCACGCGCCATGGCGACGAACATGTTGGTGAACGACAGGCAATTGCCGCTGCGGTCGCGATCGGTTTCGGCCGCGGTGCGCGTGACTTCGTCGTACTGCAGATCGAAGGCATCGTCCTCGATGATGGCTGCGAGCAGCTGCTGCAGCTTCAGGTGCGCAGCGGTATCGGCCTGGACGTAACGACCGAGAAACGCGCGCATCGGTTGGTCGAGCGCGAGCACCGGCATGTCGGCCAGTGGTGCAGGATTGAACTCGCCGGTCAGCGGCTCGGCACGAAGCAGCATCTCCGGGCTGATGACGCCAGCGGCCCGCGGCGGTGCCGCAACGCTCGCGCAGCCGGCCAGGGCGGCGACGATGAAAAGCGGCCCGAGTCCGGCCGCAATGCCCATCAGCGCTTCCCGCGCCGCGCTCCTGTTACGGCTTGTGGGTCGCAAACACCCGCGTAGCGCCGCTGGCATCGAGCGCCAGCACGTCGTAGCGCTCGGGACTGGGGCCTTCCATGCCCGGCGACCCGATCGGCATGCCCGGCAGCACCAGCCCCTTGATCTTCGGCCGCTCCTCGAGGAGCCTGGCGATATCGGCAGCGGGCACATGGCCTTCGACGATGTAGCCATTCACCACCGCCGTATGGCACGACGCGTGCTGCGGCGCGATACCGAAGCGTTGTTTCACCGGCGCCATGTCTGCCTGCTCGGTGACGTCGACCTGGAAGCCGCTCTCCCTGAAGTGGTCCACCCAGATCGCACAGCAGCCGCAGGTTGGCGACTTGAAGACCTGCACCACCGCAGGGTCGGCCGCCCGTGTCACGGTGCCTGGGATTCCCAGCGCCGTCGCCAGCAGCGCGGCAAGCCATGTTTCACGAAGCCGTTTCATGATTGCGCCTGTCCGATAGACATGGACATACTTCATTGTCTCTCAGAACACCGCGCGCCGAAAGCGGTAAGCGCACCCGGCCCCTGATCCGCCGTCAAGCGGCGAAATCCGCTGCTGTCGCGCGTACGCTTTCGACGTTGATCGCTGCCGCGTAACCGGACTCGTACCCCGCGGTCTTCAGGGTCTTGCGAATGATGCTTTCCAGATTCGGGCGCTTCTCGGCCGGCGTCCCGCCGGTACCGATACCACCGCCAAATTCGATGAAATGCGTGATCGCCCGGGTCATCGCCGTGCGCAGGCACCCCACCCAATTGACCGGGTTGAACAACTGGAAGAACAGCCGGGCACGGATCGCATTGGCCTCGGGGTCGTGACATCCGGCCGTGTAATTGGACAGAACTTCGACCGATGGCGGAGCGAAAGCGGTCGCTTCGAGCGTCTCGCGGAAGCGCCGGGCGGCCTCGACCATGAGATAGGTATGAAAGGCGCCCTCCGTGGCGAGACGAACCGCCCGCTTGCGCGGGTGCGCTTTCTCCATGTCGGCCAGCAATGACTCGAGGTCGGCATCGCGGCCACCGACCACGGTCTGCTCCGGGAGATTCATGCTGCCCACTTCACAGTAGTGCTTGTCGGCCATGGCGCGGGCCGCTTCGGCCTCGAGCCCGAGCGCGAGCATGCCACCCTCGCCATATTCGCCCATCAACTCGCCACGGCGCTTCACCAGCCGCACGCCATCGGCAAAGCCGAGACTGCCTGTGGCCACCAGCGCGGTGTACTCGCCCAGGCTGTGGCCGGCGGCGAGCACCGGCCGGATGCGGCCGCCGGTCAAGTCCTGCAGCACGCGCAGGCAGGCAATGGAATGGGTCAGGAGCGCCGGCTGCGTGTAGCGTGTCAGCCCGATCTGGCCATGCGGATCCTCGAACGACAGCCGCGCAAGATCGTACCCGGCCGCCTCGTTGGCCTCTTCATAGGTCCGCGCGGCGACCGGAAACCGGCTCGCCAGGTCGCTGCCCATGCCGCGGTACTGCGATCCCTGCCCGGGAAAAATGAACATCACGCGCCGTTCGCTCATCGCCGTATCTCGCAGCAAGTGTCGGCGCGAGGATACGGGCGCGCGGCGGGGGCGACAAGCAGCGCCCGCATCGCAGGCGCCGGATCGTCACAGGCCGCCGCGCAGAGCGCGCCCGCGTGCCTTCAGGCACCGTAGCTGCGGCGCACCTCCTCACCGATAATCGCAATCCCGGTCTTCACCACTTCGGGCTGCTGGGTGTAGCTGATGCGTATGCACTCGTGGCGATGCGGCCAGTCCTCGCTCAGGCCCGGAAAGAAGTGGTGCCCTGGCAATACCAGCACGCCCCGTTCCTTCAAGCGCCGGTAAAGCTGCTCACTCGGCATCGGCAGGCCCGGCAGCCAGAGCCAGAGAAAAAACGCACCCTCCGGGCGATGCACGCGATAGGGGCAGCCATGCAGCGCCTCATGCAGCCAATCCAGCGCCTGGCGGCTGCGCCGCTCGTAGAATGGTCGGATCACTTCGTCGCTGATGCGCAGAATCGCGCCGCTGGCCACCAGCTCGCGCAGCAGGACCGGCCCGACGCTGCTGACCGCAAGGCTCATGGTCGCATTCATGCTGGCAATCGCGTCGGCAATTTCTGCGCGCGCGATGATGATGCCGCTCCGCACCGCCGGCAGGCCCAGCTTCGAAAGGCTGAGGCACAGAATGACGTTCTCGTCCCAGTACGGGCGCACCTCGGTGAACACGATGCGCGGAAAAGGCGCGCCGTAGGCCGCATCGATGATCAGGGGTACGCCGCCCGCCGCCGCCAGATCGCCCAGGCCCCGCACCTCGGCGTCCGTAAGAACGTTGCCGGTTGGATTGGTCGGGCGCGAGATGCAGATCACCGCGACGCCGGCCGCAACCTGCAGCGAGGAAAAATCGACGTGGTACTTGAACTGCTGTTGCGGCAGTTCCTCGATCACCGGTCGCCGCGACACGAACAGGTCGCCGTCCACACCCAGGTCCTTGTAACCGATGTACTCCGGGGTGACCGGCAGCAGGATCCGCCGCCGATCACCGGCGCCGCGGGTGCCCGCCAGCAGATTGAAGAGCTGGAAAAAGCCCTGCTGGCTTCCTGCGGTCAGCGCGATTTCGCGCGGCGTTACCGCCCAGCCGTACTCGCGCTGCAGCAGCTCCGACAGGGCCGCGCGGAAACGTCGCTCGCCGGCAGGTTCGGCGTAGTCGGCGACCATGCGGCGGAATTCCCGGTCGCTGGCCAGCACGCGTGCGAATTCGCGCCGGAATAACTCGAGCATCTCCGGGATCTGGGCGGGATTGCCACCGCCGAGCATGAGCGGCGGATCGTCGCAGGCCATCGCCGCCCCGAGGTCCTCCATCAGCTCGCGGGAACCCGTGTGGCGGGTGAATCGTTCGCCAAAACTCGACCACTTCACGGACGCAACCGCCATCCGGCGCAACAGGGGTGCCAAGCATAAGGCATCGACACGTCAGGCGGGTCGCGCGCCGGCCACGCCCAGCAGTTCACGGATCGAAGCCGGACTGGTGCCCGCCGCGCGCAGGGCACGCAGCGTCCGGTCGCGATCGCGCTTGGCAAGCCGGCGACCCGTTGCATCGCGCACCAGCCGGTGATGGCGATAGGCGGGCACCGCGAGGCCCAGCACTTCCTGCAGCAGGCGTTGCACATGCGTCGCCGCGAACAGGTCCTCGCCACGCGTGACCAGGCTCACACCCTGCTCGTCGTCATCGACAACGACGGCGAGGTGGTAACTCACGCCCACGTCCTTGCGCCCGAGCACGATGTCGCCGAAGACCGTACCATCAACCGCAACGTCGCCCGTCTCACCACCCGGCCCTCGGCCGGTCTCCCGGAAAAGAATCCGCCGGCCCGCGAGCGAACCGACGCAGGCGGCAACATCCAGCCGGATAGCGTGAACCTCCCCTGCCGCAATTCGCGACTGGCGTTGCGTGGCGGACAGCACGCGGCAGGTTCCCGGATACAGCGGTCCTTCCGGCCCTTGCGGTGCGGTCTGCATGCGCGCCACCTCGGCGGTAATCTCTGCACGCGTACAGAAGCAAGGATACGTCAGACCACGCGCCGACAATTCTGCGAGGCGCTCGCGGTATCGGGCCAGGTGTTCCGACTGGCGCAACACAGGCCCATCCCACGACAAGCCCAGCCAGGACAGGTCCTCGATGATCGCCGCTGCGAATTCGGGCCGGCAGCGGCCCGTATCGATATCCTCGATGCGCAGCAGGAATCGCCCGCCGCTGTGTCGGGCCAGATCGTGGGCAGTAATCGCCGCCAGGGCGTGCCCGAGATGCAGTAGCCCGGTCGGGCTCGGCGCAAACCGCGTGACGAGCGGCACGCGGGTCACGACACCTCCGCCCCCCGCCTGCCGCGACCACGCAGATAAAACAACGCGCCGGTTGCTGTCCACAACAGGCAGATAGCCCACTCCCAGGGCCACACCAGCGCCGCGGGGCTACCCGGGAGATAGACCAGCCCGATCGCGCATGCTAGCGCCAGCGCTCCCCAGCCGACTGCATTACCGCGTCCGGCGCGAAACGGCCGCGTCATCGCCGGCTCGCGCCGGCGCAGGACCAGGAACGACACCGTCACGAGACCGTAGGCGATGATCAGCGCAAAGCTCCCGGCATCGATCAGCCAGACCAGGATCTGCCGGCCGAACAGCGGCGAAATACAGGCAAACGCACCAACCGCGATGACGGCACGATGCGGCGTGCGAAAGCGCGGATGTATGGCGGCGAAGTAGAGCGGTACCCTGCCGTGTCGAGCCAGCGACCACAGCACGCGGCTCGCGCCGACCAGAAAGGCATTCCAGCTGGTCAGAATGCCGGCGATTCCACCCAGCACCATCACGGTACCCGCCCAGCTGCCGCCCCATGCCACCGCCGCCGCATCGGCGGTCGGCATGGCCTGCGTGGCCAGCGTGGCGCGAGGAAACGTCAGCGCCACACCGAGGATCACCAGCATGTAGAACGCCATCGCCATCACCACCGAAAGCACGATGATGATGCCGATATCGCGCGGCGGCAGATCGATCTCCTCCGCTGCCTGCGGAATGACATCGAAGCCGACATAAATGGTCGGCACCATGATCAGCACCGCCAGCCAGCCCGTCGCACGATCGCCGAACCATGGCGCGAGATGAGCGGTGTCGCCGCTCGCCACGGTGCCGGTGATGAACAGCACCGCCGTTGCCAGAATCACGGCCGTAACGGTGGTCTGCAGTACCGCCGACGGGCGCACGCCGAGCACATTGACGGCAATCATGATGATGGCAACCCCGATGCCGGCAACGATCCAGCCTGCAAAGACGTCCTGCCCGGCGACCGCCCAGAGCGCACCGCCGCGAAACTGCGGCGCCAGGTAGTCGAGCGCGGTACCGAGCGCCACGGCTTCGAACGCGACCACGGTGATGTAGGCAAGCAGCAGCGCCCAGGTGCAGGCAAACGCACCACCGGAACCCAGCGCCCGCAAACTGTAGACATGTTCGCCGCCGGCCAGTGGCATGGCCGCCGCAAGCTCCGCGTAGACAAGCCCGATCAGGATCATGGCCACGCCACCGACTGCGAAAGCGATCATGGCGCCGCCTGCCCCGCCCGTAAGCACCCAGCGCCCGGTGAGCAACACCCACGACCAGCCGATGACGGCACCGAAGGCGAGCGCCAGCGCGTCGCGCCGGCCGATAACGCGAAGGAATGCCGGCTCAGCCACGCAGGCTGTCGGGCGCTTTCTGCATTACCGGCGCGGGCCCGGGAAGCCGGACTCCGGCGGCGGGCTGACGCGATCGATCTCGGCGAGTTCTTCCGTCGAGCCGCGCCACGCGCCGGCCGCCACGTTCTGCTCGAGCTGCTTCACGCTGGTGACCCCCGCGATCACGCTCGACACCCACGGCCGGCTGGCGAGCCAGCCGATGGCCAGGTCGAGCAGGCTGTGGTCGTAGCGATCGCAGAGCTCCTGCAGCTTTTCCACGCGCGCGAACTTGTCGTCGGTGGCGAACGTGCTGGTCGCGAAACCCGCCCACTTCGCCAGCCGCGTGCCTTCCGGCAGCGGCTGGCCGCGCTGGTACTTGCCGGTCAGCAGCCCGCTCTCCAGCGGGAAATACGGCAGGATACCGAGCCCATACGCCGTCACCGCCGGCACCAGTTCCTTTTCCACGTCGCGTGTCAGGACGCTGTATCGGTTCTGCGCCGACACGAAGCGATTCAGACCGGCGCTGCGCGCCGTCCACTCGGCTTCCGTGACCTGCCACGCCGCGAAGTTCGAGTTGCCGAGGTAACGGACTTTGCCCTGGCGCACCAGGTCATCGAGCGCCCGCAATGTCTCCTCGATCGGCACCGCGGTGTCGGCCCGGTGCATCTGGTACAGGTCGAGGTAGTCCGTGCCGAGCCGGCGCAGGCTGCCTTCGACCGCCTGCATGATCCAGCGTCGCGAACCGCCCTGCATCCAGGCGTGCTCGGCCGACATGGGCCCGGCAAATTTGCTGGCGACGATCACATGGCGCCGCCGCGCGCCGAGCGCGCGGCCGAGATACTCTTCGGAGGCGCCGCGGTTACCGTACACGTCCGCCGTGTCGAAGAAATTTATGCCGAGCTCGAGCGCCCGGTTGACGATGGCTGCGGCC
>CAYOFE010000135.1:0-2654 GCA_964403135.1 uncultured Chromatiaceae bacterium
CCATGTTCACTGCAACTGCCGCCCGCATAGCCGCCTGTGCAGAGCTTCCCTAGGCATTTCGGCCGAGCCCTGGACGCTCGAAGACTCGGTCACCCTGAGCTATTTTCTCAACTGGTCGAGTTCGGTCAATCTCGAGGCCGAACTGATCGCGCAGATGATCATTGACCGGGTGGGACCGGAGCGTGCGGCGGAGATCGCGCAGCTGACGATCAACCCGGACGCGCCGCCGGCCGGGCAGCCTGTGTCGCCAGCGGCCCGCGCGGCGCGCGTTGGCCTGAGTCCCGGCGATCTCTGGGACGGTGACCGGCTCCTGCCGGTCGGCAGCAACCACTGGGTGATGAGCGGCGCGCGGTCGAGGCTCGGCGCGCCGATCCTGGCGAACGACCCGCACCTCGATGCGCGCACTCTGCCCGGCGTGTGGCATCCAATAGGGTTTGTTACGCCAGGCCTTCGCGCCGTCGGCGTCAGCGGTCCCGGCCTGCCGGGACTCGCCATCGCCCGCACCGAGCGCATCGCCTACGGCGTCACCAATGCCTACGGCGATGTGGTGGACCTGTTTGTCGAGCGACAGGATCCGGCGCGCCCGGGTTACTACCTCGAGGGCGATCGTGCAGTGCCTTTCGAGACCATCGAGGATGTCATTCGTGTGCGGGATCGCGGCAGCGCCACGGGTTTTCGCGAGGTACCCCTGAAGATCAGGCTGACGCGGCGTGGGCCGGTGATCTCGGATCACGGCATGAGCGTCGCGAACGGGCAGCTGCTCTCGCTGCGCTGGAGCGTGCCTGAGGTGATGCGCCCGGACGACAGCGGCGGTACTGACCTGATGTTCGCGCGCTCGGTCGCCGAGGCCCGCGATGCGATCGGTCGGGTCAACGCGCCTTACAACTACGTGGTCGCCGATGTCGACGGCAACATCGGGCATTTCACCGCAGGCCGCGTGCCGATTCGCCGCGTCGGCGACGGATCGGCGCCGCTTGCGGTCACCGACGGTGAGGACGCCTGGGCCGGCATGATTCCGTGGCAGGAGATGCCCGGCGTCACCAATCCGGCCCGCGGATGGGTCGGTAACGCCAATCACCGTACGCTGCCGTCAGGCTATCGCTACGCGTACTCGACCTACTTCGCCGCTTCCTGGCGCTACCGGCGGCTGATCGAGCTGCTCGATGCGCCCGGGGTGCGCAGCGCCGAGGATCACTGGCGGTTTCAGCGCGACGCGCGGAACATGATGGCCGCCGCCATCGTGCCAATGCTGGCCGAGGCGTTGCTCGACCGCGAGGACACGCGCCGGCTGGGAGAAATACTGCGCCGCTGGAACTTCGAGGACGATCCCGCGCAGGCCGCGCCGGCGATTTTCCAGGCCACCTGGCGGCAGTTCGCGCGGATGACCTTCGCGGACGAGCTCGGGCCGGAGCTTACCGCGCGCATGCTCGGGAATTGGTATTTCTGGCAGGAACGCCTGGTCCAGCTGGCGCTGGCCGGTTCCAGCGCGTGGTTCGATGATGTCACGACGGCAGAGGTTGAAACCCGCGACGATTTGTTCGTGGGTGCCGCGCGGGCTGCGCAGCAGGAATTGTCGGCACTGCTCGGCCCCGATGCGCAAGCCTGGCGTTGGGGACGGCTGCATACGCTCACGTTCTTCAGCCCCCTCGTGCCTGGCAGCGCGGTCGCCGGCATCCTTGGCGGCGGTACGCATGCCAAGAATGGTTCCGGGGAGACGCTGGATCGCGCGATCTACGCGTACCACAAGCCGTACGCCACGAAGACCATCGCCTCGATGCGCTTCGTCGCTGACCTCGCCGATCCTGACAAGGTGATGACTGTGCTCGCCGGCGGGGCGAGCGGGCGGCAGTTCAGCGCACATTTCCGCGACCAGACGCCGGCGTGGCTGTCCGGCGAGCCGCGCTATCTGTGGTTCAGCGACGAGGCGATCCGCAGCCACGCCCGTCATGAGCTGTCGTTGACCCCCTGACCGGCTCCCCAAGCCGCCACGCGTTTATGACATAAATCGCACGCGTGTGACACGCGCGTGAAACATGACCGCGTCACCGTAACCCGCGTTGGCCGACTTTGGCTGAGTTATGAAAACGTGCGCAGCGCTGCTGGATATTTCTGTGAACTGGTCGGTCGGCTGCTCGCGCCGCAGCTCGTATCGTTTCGGCTCTGGGAAACCCTCGTCGAGCCGGCGGAAGCAGCGCGGCAAGCCAACAGAGAAGAACTCATAGAAGAACTCATAATGCGTAAAGCAGGCAAGACGAGGGCGGGCAACGCCGGCCTATGGAGTGCCGCGGCAGCCGCCATCATGGCGCTCATGGGCCTGCCGGTGCAGGCGGCTTCCGTTTCCTTCGTTCTCGATCAGAGCAACGCCGAATCGGCGTTTCCCGACGGCACGCCGTACCTGCAGGTCATGATCGCCGATGGCACGGCCGGCGCCATCGACTTCACCGTGTCGATTCTCGGGCCGGTCTTGAATGTCGCTGGCCCGAATTTTGGCCTGCAGTCTTTCGGTTTCAACACGACCGGGGCGGCCGATGCGGTGACCGCCGCCAACATCACCGCGTTGCCGGCCGGCTGGAATGTCAGCATCAACAAGGGCCAGGACGGCTTCGGCAAGTTCGAGTTCGTGGTAGGCGACGCGCCGGGCGGTGGCATCGTGC
>CAYOFE010000135.1:2664-7589 GCA_964403135.1 uncultured Chromatiaceae bacterium
ACTTTTTCCATTACCGGCATCAACGGCGACACGATATATGACTACGTCGCCTTATCGACGGGTACCGTGACGCAGGGACACGTGTATTTCGCTGGCCATGTGGCGGGATTCGCTGGCGTTAATACGCTGCTGCCGCCCAGCACCTTTTTCGGCGGTAGCAGCGACCCGGCGCAGGTTGTGCCCGTTCCGGCCGCGGCATGGATGCTGCTGTCGGGCCTGGGCGTGCTCGGCGGCGTTCGCGCGCGGGCCGCGCGTCAGGTGTTGCGATAGGCGGTTGGCCCGCCGCGAGCGGCGTCGGGTTTCGCCGGGTTGATTCCGTGCTGTCGGGCGAAGGCTCGCAGTTCCCGCTTTGAAACGGCGCGCCTGGCCGCCAGGGCCGCCAGCGCTGCATGGGCGATGTCGGCGGCGCTGACCTCGAAATGACGCCGCAGGTCTTCGCGTGACTCGCTGAGTCCATAGCCGTCCGTGCCGAGCACCGTGTAGGGGCCGGGCACCCAGCGCGCGATCGACAGCGGCAGCGCCTTCATGTAATCGCTGGCCGCGACGAACACGCCTTCCTGCCCGGCGAGCAGCTGCTGCAGGTACGGTACGGATCTGCCGGTTCCCGCGAGCCGGTCCGCCCGTTCTGCCGCCAGCGCCTCGCGGCTGAGTTCCGTATAGCTCGTTACGCTCCAGATGTCGGCGGATACGCCGGAGTCCTCCAGCAGGCGTGCGGCCTCGATGACTTCCATCATGATGGCCGCACTGCCGAACAGGTGCGCTTTGCGGCCTTTCGCCGCTGTACTCGATGAGGCATGGAACCGGTACATGCCGCGCACGATGCCTTCGCTCACGCCCGCGGGCATGGCCGGCATGGCGTAATTCTGGTTGTGCACCGTGATGTAATAAAAGGTGTCTTCCTGCCGCGCATACATCCGATCGATGCCGTCGCGAATGATGACAGCCAGCTCGTAAGCGAAGGCCGGGTCATAGCTGCGCATGTTGGGAACGGTGCTCGCGAGGATCTGCGAATGGCCATCCTGGTGCTGCGGGCCTTCGCCATTCAGCGTGGTGCGGCCCGAGGTGCCGCCGAGCAGGAAGCCGCGGCACAGCATGTCGCCACCGCTCCAGATCATGTCGCCGACGCGTTGCAGGCCGAAAATCGAGTAGAACACGTAGAACGGGATGGTTGGAACGCCATGCACCGCATAGGCTGTTCCGGCCGCGAGGAACGACGCAATCGCGCCCGCCTCGCAGATGCCCTCCTGCAGGATCTGTCCGTCCTGGGCCTCCCGGTACGGGCTCAGGGTTGTGCTGTCCACCGGCCGGTATTTCTGGCCTTCGAAGGAGTAGATGCCAGCCTGGCGGAACAACGCTTCCATGCCGAAGGTGCGCGCCTCATCGGGGACGATCGGGACAATGTACTTGCCGAGATCGTCATGGCGCAGGAGTTTTGCCAGCATACGCACGAATGCCATGGTCGTGGACAGCGGCCGGCCGCCCGACCCGTCCACGTGTTCCTGAAATAACTCCAGCTCGGGCGCCTGCAGCGGCGAGCATTGCACGCGCCGCTCGGGCCAGCTGCCGCCGAGCGCCGCACGCCGCGCGCGCAGATAGCGCATTTCCGGGCTGTCATCCGGCGGGCGATAGAAATCTGCCATCGCGGCCTGCGCCGCGGTCAGCGGAATGCCCAGCCGGCGAGCGGTTTCCGCGCGTTCCTCTGCCGTGAGGTTCTTTTTCTGGTGCACGACATTGGAACCCTCGTGGCCCTGCATGCCGTAGCCCTTGATGGTTTTGATCAGGATCGCCGTAGGGCGACCTTCCGTGCGCATCGCCTGGTCGAACGCGGCGTAGATCTTGCGCTGATCGTGGCCGCCGCGGCGGATGCAGCGGATTTCCTCATCGGAGAGCACCGACATGATCTCGGCCAGTTCGCGGTTGTCCCCGACCCAGTGCTCGCGCACTTCTTTCCCGCTCGACACCGAGTACATCTGGTAATCGCCGTCCACGGCCCGCTCCATGCGTTCCTGCAGCACGCCGTGATGGTCGATAGCAAAAAGCGGGTCCCACTCCCCGGACCAGATGACCTTGATGACGTGCCAGCCGGCGCCGCGGAAACTGCGCTCCAGTTCCTGGATGATCTTGCCATTGCCGCGCACCGGGCCGTCGAGCCGCTGCAGGTTGCAGTTGACCACGACGATGAGGTTGTCGAGCTGCTCGCGCGCGGCGATGTTGATGGTGCCGAGCACTTCGGGCTCGTCGGCTTCGCCGTCGCCGATGAAATTCCACACTTTGCCGCCGTTGCGCGGCTTCAGACCGCGGTTCTCGAGATACTTGGCGAAGCGCGCCTGGTAGATGCAGCTCGGCGTGGACAGGCCCATCGAGGCGCAGGGCGAGGGCCAGAATTCCGGCATGTTGCGAGGGTGCGGATACGAGGACAGGCCGCCACCGGGCTGCAGCTCGCGGCGGAAATTATCGAGCTGCTGGCGCGTCAGCCGTCCCTCCAGGAAGGCGCGCGCGTAGATGCCGGGCGCGGCGTGCGCCTGGATGCTGACGTAGTCGCCACCGTAGCCGTCGGTCTTGTTGCGGAAGAAATGGTTGAGGCCGACCTCCAGCATGGTGGCGGCCGAGGCGTACGTGCCGATATGACCGCCTACGCCGGTGCCGCTGTCGTAGGCGCGCAGCACCATGGCAATCGCATTCCAGCGCAGGATGTTCTCGATGCGCTCCTCGATGGCGATGTCGCCGGGGTAGGCGGGTTGCTGTGCGAGCGGGATGGTGTTGCGGTAGGGCGTGTTGAGCGTGGCCTCCTCGACGATGACGTTTTCATCCGTCAGGAAATCGCGCAGCGCGCGAAAGACCTGTTTGGCCCGGTCGGCGCCGTCCGCCCGCAGCAGGGTCTGCATGGATTCGAGCCACTCGCCGAGTTCGATGTCGTGGCGGATGGCGTCTGGCATGCGCGTGGCCATCATGGTTCTCCTGCCGGCAGGGGCGTGCTGGGTTTATCGGCCGTGCTATGACACCGTGCGGCTGCTGCATCTGCACACGGCGTTGCAGTGGCGCCGGTGAATGATAGCCCACACCAGGCATGAGGCGGTCATTAAAGAGCGGCTGTAACCGGCTGATCACGCGGGTGGACAAGCTGAGCGGTTGAACTCGGTGTTGGCGCCATCGGCCGCCGGAGTGGGCGGGACGGGCTGCGCGTTATGACAAGTGCTGAACACTGATCCGGATTCGGTTCAATGAGGCCTTGCGCAATCGGCGCGCGGGATATATAAAAACGGTGGCAAGAAATAATTTTTTGCACCGGTGACAACTAACTTACTCAGGCTGAGCCTGTCCTTATCCGGTGCGGGGGAGTGTCGAAGATGTACCGAGGCGGGCGAATTTTCAGCACGATCACGGCGTTGCTGATCTCCGGCGCGGCGCTTGTTTCCAGAGCGGACGCAGCGTCGATCAGCCTGGTCCAGGCATACCCGGACCTGACACTCTCGAACGGGAGTCTCAGCTACGTCTACACCGCGATCTGCCAGAACAGCAGCGGCAGCAGCATCGGCAGTTGCTCCGGCCCGCGGACCATACCGCGTTGGGATCTGACGTACGGCCGCCTGACCATCACCGGCACGACGCTCGTTTTGAATCCCGATGGCTCCAGTCTCTATCCGGTTTCTGGCGACAATTACTCGCTGACCGTGATCATCGGATTTAATTCCACGGGCACGGTCGCAGACAAGGTTCTCGCGGTCGATCCCTGCTCGGGTTCCTGCAGCGACAGCGGCGCATACAGCAGCGCCCTCTCGGCGTTGGGCACGACGAGCCATCCGAGTTTCCAGAGCGGCACGCTCATCACGGGCACGCCGGCCAATGCAACGGACTACGGCTATGCCTACAACTTCGGCTGGGCGGGGCAGAATCTGGCGGGCATCTTTGAGTTCGTCTTCGGCAATGCCGGTGGCGACATGGGAGCCTTTGGCGACAGAGGCGGCATCATTGTGTCGACGTTCAATCTGACGCACCCACTGCTGGCCGCCGCGCCGCCGGTGGAGACCTGGGATTCGAATGGCGTGAATTTCTGGAAAAACGGGTTCAGCGCCACCGTGAACGTGGATACGTTTGTGCCGGTGCCCGCGGCCGTCTGGCTGATGGGATCCGGCTTGTTGAGCCTGTTTGGAATTCGTCTCGCGAGGAAGCACAAGGACGTCTGAAGCAGGGGCGAGGGTGTTCTGTCATAGTGCCGGCGGAAAGAGTCCTGACCGGAGCCGTCATGGCCCTTACCGGTCTGGCGGCATAGCCCAGTGGAGACACATAAGATGAAAACAAGAAAGAAAGAATTACTGCAATGGATCGCAGGCGTGACGGCAGTGCTGTCTGCACCGCTGGCGTTCGCGGCCAACGGCGCGCTGCTCGGGGTGCAGGTCGATTACCCCCGTATCAGCGTGCTGGACGTCGGTACACAAGGCGCCTCCTACAGCGGCACCACGCTGACGCTCACGTCGACGCCCTGGAACCTGCGGTTCACCTCGGGCGGCACCGACGAACCGATTGTCGGCGGGACCATGACGCTGACGGCCACCATCGACGCGGGTGGCGTGTTTTCGGGCGGCACGTTCACAATCACCGGCACCGTGACGAATACCGCAAACAGCATTACGTATAGCGGGACGCTGCTGTCCGGGGCGGTGACGGACTACGGCATCATCGACGTGGGCGGGCCGGGCGGTACCGACCTCGCCGATTTCGACCTCAACGCCACCAGCGGTTCCCTGCTGTCTGTCACCGGTCCGGATGTGGTATTCGTGACGGCGCTCGAGGCCTCTGGCTTTTCCGGCACGTTTACGTCGCCGTGGGTCGCGGATCGCGTCAAGGGTGACGTCGGCACGGAGCCCGAACCGCCACAGCCGCCGCAGTTCGCGCCGCGCACCATCGGCTACTGGAAGACCCATCCG
>CAYOFE010000136.1:0-7521 GCA_964403135.1 uncultured Chromatiaceae bacterium
GACCCGATTACGGTGTCGCCCGAGATGACCATCCGCGAAGTGCTCGACATGACCCGCGCGCACAACATCTCCGGCATGCCGGTGGTGGACAAGGGCCGCGTTGTCGGCATCGTCACCAACCGTGACCTGCGCTTCGAGACAAGACTGGATGCCCCCGTTTCGATCGTCATGACCCCGGAGGACAGGCTCGTCACCGTCAAGGAAGGCGCGGGCAAGGACGAGGTGCTGTCGCTGCTGCACAAGCACCGCATCGAGAAGGTGCTGGTGGTCAATGACCGGCGGGAACTGCGCGGCATGATCACGGCCAAGGACTTCCAGAAGGCCAAGGACTACCCGATCGCCTGCAAGGACGAGCGCGGGGCGCTGCGTGTCGGCGCCGCGGCAGGCACTGGCGCCGACACTGACGAGCGGGTCAGCAGCCTGGTCGAGGCCGGCGTCGACGTGATCGTCGTCGATACCGCGCACGGTCACTCGAAGGGCGTCATCGACCGGGTGCGCACCATCCGGCGCCAGTTCCGCGACCTGCAGATCATTGCCGGCAACGTCACCACGGCCGAAGCGGCTGAGGCGCTGGTCGCGGCCGGTGCCGATGGCGTGAAAGTCGGCGTTGGCCCGGGGTCGATCTGCACCACGCGCGTCGTGACCGGTGCGGGCGTGCCGCAGATCACGGCGGTGGCGAACGTCGCCGCAGCGATGAGGTCGTCCGGCGTGCCGGTCATCGCCGACGGCGGCATCCGCTATTCGGGCGACGTTGCCAAGGCGATTGCCGCCGGCGCGCACGCCTGCATGATCGGCAGCCTGTTCGCCGGCACCGAGGAATCGCCCGGCGAGGTCGAACTTTACCAGGGCCGCTCCTACAAGTCCTACCGCGGCATGGGTTCGCTCGGAGCGATGGCGCAGAAGCACGGCTCCTCGGACCGGTATTTTCAGGATGCGGCGGGCGAGTTCGAAAAGCTGGTGCCCGAGGGCATTGAGGGTCGCGTGCCGTATAAGGGTAGCCTGGCGGCGATCATCCACCAGCTCACCGGCGGCGTGCGCGCCGCGATGGGCTATACCGGCTGCGGCACTATCGAGGAGATGCGCAGCAAGCCCACGTTCGTGCGAATCACCGGCGCCGGCATCCAGGAAAGCCATGTGCATGATGTGAGCATCACCAAGGAAGCGCCCAACTACCGCACGGACATGTAGCCCGCACGATGACTGCATCCACTGCCGCGAAAAGCAGCCACGCCCGGGACGCTGCCGCGCATCGCATCCTGATTCTCGACTTCGGTTCGCAGTACACGCAGCTGATCGCGCGGCGCGTGCGTGAGGCTGGTGTCTACAGCGAAATCCTGCCCTGGGATGCAACGCCCGAGTCGATTCGTGCGTTTCGCCCCGATGGGGTCGTGCTCTCCGGTGGGCCAGAGTCGGTGATACTCGAAGAGCCGCCGCGGGCCCCGGAGATCGTCTTCACGCTCGGCGTGCCGCTGCTCGGAATCTGCTACGGCATGCAGACCATGGCCGCGCAGCTCGGCGGCGCGGTGGAGGCGTCCTCGCACCGGGAGTTCGGCTACGCGCTGGTCACCCCGGATTCCAGCAGTCGCTTGCTGAAGGGCCTCGCCGACGTACAGCAGCGCGATGGCCAGCCGGGCCTCAACGTGTGGATGAGCCATGGCGACCGCGTCGCGCGCCTGCCGAAAGGTTTTCGCGCCATCGCCTGCAGCGCGAACGCGCCGCTCGCCGGCATGGAAGACGAGAGCCGGCGCTTCTACGGGCTGCAGTTCCACCCCGAGGTCACGCACACCGCGCAGGGCCAGCGGCTTCTCGAGCGATTCGTGCACGATATCTGCGGCTGCCCCGACACCTGGCGCCCCGGCAACATCATCGCGCGCGATATCGAGCGTATCCGTGAACAGGTGGGGACAGAGAAGGTGCTGCTTGGCCTCTCGGGTGGCGTGGATTCCTCCGTGGTGGCCGCGCTGCTGCATAAGGCGCTCGGCGACCAGCTGGTGTGCGTGTTCGTCGACCACGGGCTGATGCGGCTCAACGAAGGCGACCAGCTCATGGACATCTTCGCCGATCACCTTGGCGTGAACGTGGTCCGCGTCAACGCCGAGGCGCGGTTTCTCGCCGCGCTCGCGGGTATCAACGACCCCGAGCAGAAGCGCAAGATCATTGGACGGCTGTTCATCGAGGTGTTCGAGGAGGAGGCACACCGGCTCGCCGGCGTGCGCTGGCTTGCCCAGGGCACGATTTATCCCGACGTCATCGAGTCAGCCGGCGCGAAGACCGGCAAGGCGCACGTCATCAAGTCACATCACAACGTCGGCGGGTTGCCCGAGCAGATGAACCTGAAGCTCATCGAGCCGCTGCGCGATCTGTTCAAGGACGAGGTGCGGCGCATCGGCCTCGAGCTCGGGCTGCCGAAGGACATGGTCTACCGGCATCCGTTTCCCGGCCCGGGGCTTGCGGTGCGCATCCTCGGCGAGGTGTGCAAGGAGTTTGCGGATCTCCTGCGGCGTGCCGATGCGATCTTCATCGAGGAGCTGCGCGGCAACGAACTCTACGACCGCGTCAGCCAGGCGTTCGCGGTTTTTCTCCCGGTGAAATCCGTCGGCGTGATGGGCGATGGCCGGCGCTACGACTACGTGGTGGCGCTGCGCGCAGTGGAGACGCTCGATTTCATGACCGCGCGCTGGGCGCGCCTGCCGTACGAATTCCTCGACCACGTCTCGCGGCGGATCATCAACGAGGTGCCGGGCATCTCGCGGGTCACCTACGACATCTCCGGCAAGCCCCCGGCAACGATCGAGTGGGAGTAGGTTGCCCGGCCGGGTAGAACAGCTGCCCGCAAGGGGTACCACCATGACACAGTCTGCCCGCCGACACCCCAATGTCGTCAACGCCGATGAACTGCAGCCGCGGGAATTCGCCAAGGGCAGGCGCTTCGCGCTGAGCACCCGGCCGTTGGGGCGCGCCACCGGCGCTCGCGGTATCGGTTGCAGCCTGTACGAGGTGCCGCCCGGAAAAACCGCTTTCCCGAACCACTATCACTGCGCGAACGAGGAATCCATTTACATTCTCGAAGGCTGCGGGACGTTGCGGCTCGGCGCGGACGAAGTGGCGGTCAGTCGCGGCGATTATGCGACCTTCCCGGTGGGGCCGGCACACTCGCACCAGCTCGTGAATACCGGCGCCGGCACGCTGCGATACCTGTGCTTCTCGACGACGATTCCCACGGAGATCGTGGGATATCCGGACTCGCGGAAAATCGGCGCTTACAGCTTCAGCGCCGAGGGCGCACAAGTCGTGCGGATCATGGTGCCGGATGGCAGCGGCGTCGATTACTACGAGGGCGAGCTGGATTGAGCGGGGGCGGGCCGCTTCGACGAGGCGACCGCGAGTTGCCGTTTTTGCCCACCGCCGCGCCCGGTAGACTCTGCCGCCGGTTCACCTGATAACCCGTATCCACGCCAGTGCAAATCGAGCACATCTCGGCCCGCGCCGATGACGAAGCGTTCATGCGCGAGGCCCTCGCGCTCGCGCGCGAGGCCGAGGCGGCGGGCGAGGTGCCGGTCGGCGCGGTGCTGGTGAAAGAGGGCGCCATCATCGCCCGCGGGCGCAATCGCCCGATCGGCGGCTGCGACCCGACCGCGCACGCCGAGATCGAGGCACTGCGCGCCGGCGCTGCCGCCATCGGCAACTATCGGTTGCCCGGCTGCACGCTCTACGTGACGATCGAGCCCTGCGCGATGTGTGCCGGGGCGCTGGTGCATGCCCGCATCGAGAGGCTCGTGTACGGCGCGGCAGATCCGCGTGCCGGGGCCGCCGGCAGCGTGTTCAACATCGCCGCGGCGCGCGAACTCAATCACCAGGTCGCGGTGGCCGGCGGCGTGCTCGCGGCGGAGTGCCGCGCGCTCCTGCAGGGGTTTTTCCGGCAGCGCCGGGACTGAAGGCGCTTAAGTGCGTGCTGTCGTGCCCCGCTCGGCGGCGGGTGGGTCGAGATCGGCCTGGATCGCGGCGGGTGGCGGTGGTGCGCTCTGCTGCGGCATCCAGCCGGCGCCCGGGCCTTCTTCCTTGGTGAGCCAGGCGAGCACGTTGTAATAAGTGCGCACGTTGTTGACGAAGTTCACGGTCTCGCCGCCACGGGCGTAGCCGTGCCGTAGCTGCGTGTGATTCACGGGGTCAGAGAGCAGCCTCACGTTCGGCCGCACGTCGGCCCAGCGATTGGGGTCGCCGCCACGGCTGCGGGTCAGGCGCCGCGCGTCGAGCAGGTGTCCGTAACCCATGTTGTAGGTTGCCAGCGCGAACCACATGCGGTCCGAGGGCTCGATCTGCCGGGGCAAACTGGCGAGAATCCGCGCCAGGTAGCGCGCGCCGCCGCGGATGCTTTCTGATGGGTCGGTGCGGTTAGCCACGCCAACCGCCAGCGCGGTCTGCTCGGTGAGCATCATGATGCCGCGCACACCCGTTGGCGAGACCGCCTCCGGATCCCACTTCGATTCCTGGTAGCCGATGGCCGCCAGCAGCCGCCAGTCAATACCGTATTCCTCGCCGGCGCGACGGAACAGCTTGCGATAGGCCGGCAGGCGCTCGCGCACGTCGCGCGTGAAGTTGCGCGTGCCGACGTACTCGGCTCGCGGCATTCCGGCGTAGTAGTGGTCGAGAATACGATCGAGCTCGCCGCTCGTGCGCAGCTTGTCGAAGAACCGCTGCGCCGCCTGCATCAGGCTCGAGTCGTGGCGCTTCGGAAAAGCCCAGGCCAGCGACTCACCCTCGGCGACGTTGAATGCCACGCGGATGTCCGGGATGAAGCTGCGGTAAATCGCGAAGGCGGTCGACTTCACCAGCGTGTAATCGATATCGCCCTCGGCGACCTGCGTGACGAGCTCGGTCTGGTCGATATGCGGGTTTTCAGTCCAGACGAGGTCTGGGTAACGGGCCTGCGCGGTGCGCAAGGTCTCGACGTGACTGCTGCCGCCAGGCACCTCGAGACGTCGGCCGCGAATCTGCCGCAGGTCGCGCGGCCGGCGCCGTCCATCCTTGTAAATGAGATGTTCGGTGACTTGCTGATAGACCGGGCCGAAGTTCACCTGCCGCTCGGCCTCCGGGGTTATGGTCAATGCCGCGGCCCCGACATGGGCCTGGCCCGAGGCCACAGCCGCCAGCACGTCGTCGGCATCATCGAGCACCTGCAGTTCCAGGCGTACGCCGAGATCCTCGGCGAACAGCCGGATCAGGTCGTACTCCGGCCCGACCGGGCCGTCAGCGACCGTGTAGTACGTGTTCGGCCCGCTGCGCGTGGCTACGCGCAAGATCCCCGACGCCTGGATCTCTTCCAGCAGGGTGGGCGGGTGCGCGCAGGTGCCCAGGATTGCGGCACACAGCGCGAGGGCGCCGATTGAGAGCAGTTTCTTCACGCCGACCCTCTGATGAGGCCTTGTTCGAAAAAGTTTCCTCCGACGTGGCAGACCTTAACACGCTCCGCGCGGCCGGCGTATCGGGGCTCGTCACCTTTCCGTGATTTGCGATTATGTGTATTGTTTTTTAAAACAATAAGTTATGGATTAATTCTGACCTCGGTTGCCATAAAGCAGCGCCTGGCGGGTGATGATCGGCGGCGCGTCAGCCGCGCGGCGGCAAAGGTGCGCGCGCCGACTCGGCTGCGGTAGGGTAGGCATAAATTCCGGAGTCACCGTGATGGATGTTGCCGATCAGGACTGGGATGTGCAGTGCCGCGCCGCCGGCATCGACCCCGACGAAGTTCGCGTCGTGCTGGGGCGATACCTCGCGTATCGCCGGTATTACGACAAACAGCCCGGCGCCGAACCCCTCATGCTCGAGGCCTGGTTTCGCTTCTACCGCATGGAGGCGGCCACCGAGACTGGACAGCAGGCGCCGCCACCGGCTGGTGGTTGCTCCGTCGATGAAGAGGCGCGACATCGTGGAGCGATCCGTAACCCGAAAGCGTTCCTGCGCGCGCTGGTGGCACTTGCCGGGTTACTCGCCGCCAGCGCCGCGGCGAACTGACCCACTCGGAGCGAACGACGCTGCTGGTGCTCGCGGCCGATCCGCCTATAATGCCGCGCGCCTTCGCGCACCCCTCGGAGGGATGCCGGAGCGGCTAAACGGCCCTGACTCGAAATCAGTGGGGGGCTATCGCCCCACGGGGGTTCGAATCCCTCTCCCTCCGCCAATCAACCACCAGGCCCCAATGTGGGGCCTTGTGGTTGACCCGTGGGGGAGAGCCCGGTGAGAACCCTGCGGTTCGACCAGTTCGCAGAGCCAACGGGCACGCCGTGGCTTCGCGACGACGCCCGCTGGGCGAGCCGCCGTACCCGGCGGCGAGTGAATCCCTCTCCCTGGAAAACCAGGCTGGTTCCGAGACGGCGCCCAAAAAGCTCTGCGTACTGAACGGCGCAGGTTCCGAATACCGCCCAGGACGCCTGGACCCGCTGCGGGTTCAGGCCCATGCAACGTCTTAGGGCTTGTATCGGTTCGGACAGCATCGCGCATCGACCGCAGGTCATCGTTGAGAGTCGATATTGACAGTAAACATTGACAATGACATGGCAGATGAATATAATAATGATTATTGATGGTTGCAGCAGGCGCTGGCAATGACGTTTCTTCTCGCGTCCCTTCCAGACGACCTCGTCAATTGGCGCGGCACGGCGGCCGAGTTGGCGGAAAAGTGCAACAGCCTGTTGCCGCGGCTGCATCTGGAGGCTGAGAGCGGGGTGCTTAACGAGCGGCTTGTTCGCTACTACGTCACGCAGGGCGTTCTCACCCCGCCTGACCGCGAGGGGCGGGAGGCGCTGTTTGGCTTTCGGCAGGCGGTGGAGCTGCTGGTATGCCGTTACCTGCTGAATGACGGGTGGCCTCTGGCCAAGATTGCCGCCCTGGTGCAGTCAGCGGACCTGACCTCGCTGCAGCACTTGATGCCGACCGACCGACCGCGCACCCGTGCCGAGGAAGCGCTGGCGCGGATCCGAAAGGCTGAAGTGAGCGTGGCTGAGCCGAAGTTAGCGCTGCAAGCGTCGCAGCCGGGTCGGCCGAAGCCGAGCCCGAAGGCCTTGGCGTTGAAGTCGGCGGCCCGGGCACGCTTCGCCGCGCCCCCGGCGCTGGAAATGGCCGCTGACCTGACGCGGCGCAAGTCGGCGCTGGCGGACAACCTGAAGGCACTTGGTAATGCGGACGGACGGATCCGTCGCCAGCGGGTGATTCGCATCGAGGTCGCGCCGTGGTGTCAGGTGCACATCAATGCCGCTGAATTGCAAGAAATGACTGCCGAGACCGCTGAGGTCCTGGGCGCCGCATTGACGCAGGCGCTGCAGGAGGAGAGATCCAAACGAGGAGAAAAAGCATGACCACGCCGACCCTGATGTTGACCGCGCGCCGCACTGCGCTGCTCGCGGGTCACGACAATGTTCTCGATGTTCTGGTCCGGATCCAGGTGCCTGAGATGCCGGCAGAGCAGCGCTCCCGGCGCCAGCCGCTTAATGTGGCGCTGGTGATTGACCGCTCAGGCTCGATGAG
>CAYOFE010000137.1:0-7492 GCA_964403135.1 uncultured Chromatiaceae bacterium
CGCGCAAGGGCGAGGCGGTGTGGCTCGAGGACGTGCTCGACGAGGCCCGCGACCGAGCGCGGCGTGTGCGCGAAGCCAAGGCCGAGGCCAACCCGCGTGCCTTTCCGGCGCTGCCGCCGGACCTTCTCGATGCGGTCAGCGAAGCGGTCGGCCAGGCGGCGCTGCTGTATTTCGACGTCTCCTCGCGCCGCATGTCGGATGTGACGTTCGACTGGGACACCGTGCTGCAATTCGAGGGCAACACCGGCCCCTACCTGCAATACACGCATGCACGCATGTGCGGAATCTTCCGCCGCGCCGAGGAAGAAGGCTTCACTCGCGACCCGCTTCTGCCCGACAGCATTCCGCAGCTGGCCGATGAGGAATGGGCGCTGCTGCTGCAGCTGCGCGGTTTTGGGCCTGCCGTCGAGCGCGCCAGCGCGAACCGCGAGCCGCACGAGATAGCCGCGTACCTGCACTCCCTCGCGAGCGCCTTCAACACCTTCTACGGGCGGCTGACGGTGATATCCCGCGCTGACCCGGCGACGACCCGCGCGCGGCTCGCACTGGTTGATGCCGCGCGTATCGTGCTCGCCAACGGCCTGCGGCTGCTCGGCATCAAGGCGCTGGAGCAGATGTGAGGCCGCGCTGAGCATGGCGGCCCGCCGCAACCGCAAGCGCACCGCCGGCCGCTCACCCCTCGCCGGCGTGCTGATAGCGCTGCTGATCATCGCGCTGGCAGCCGCCGCGTGGTTTTACCGCACCGTGCGGCAGTCACCGGTTGCCGCGGCCGAGCTGCCGCGGGCGGTGCCGAAGCCAAAGGCGGCCACGCCCGCCGCACCGATGCCGAAATCCGGCCGCTTCGAGTTCTACGAGATGCTGCCGAAGTCCGAGGTGGTGATACCCGATACCAGCGGCGATGGACGGCCCGCCACCGCGCCGGACCCGATGGCCACTCCCGGGGTGTACGTCTTGCAGGCCGGTGCCTATGCCACGTTCGAGGAAGCCGACCGCGTCAAGGCGCGGCTGGCGCTGCTCGGCGTGTCATCCGAGATCCAGCGCATCGCTGTCGAGGAACGCCAGTTCCATCGGGTACGTATCGGCCCCATAGAGAACCTCGATGAGCTCAACAGGCTGCGCCGGCGGCTGCGCGATGCGAAGATCGATGCGATGCTGATCCGGGTGGGCGAGTGACGCAATTCAGCGCAGATCCCCTGGCCGCAGCGTTTCCGCAACTGGCGGCGAAACTGTCTCGAGTCGCGCTCGCCGAGTTGCCCACACCGCTCGAATCGGCTCCGCGCCTTGCCCGGGAACTCGGCATCGGCGAACTCCGCATCAAGCGTGATGACCTGACCTCGCCGATCTACGGCGGCAACAAGGTACGCAAGCTCGAGTTCCTGCTGGCGGAGGCGAGACACCGCGGCTGCGATGCTGTCGTCACGTTCGGCTCGGTCGGTTCGAACCACGCGCTGGCAACCTCCATCCATGCGCGCCGGCTCGGCCTCGGCTGCTACGCGGTGCTGCTCGACCAGCCGGCTACGCCGCAGGTGGAGCGCACCCTGCGCTATCACCTGCACATCGGCACGCGACTGGTGCACGCCGCGAGCTACCAGGACAGCCGTCGGCAACTCGAAGCAATCCTCGGCGCGCATCCGGGCGGACGCGAGCGCGTGTACGAGATCACCTGGGGCGGCTCGTCGTGGCTCGGCGCGGTCGGTTACGTGAACGCGGCGCTGGAGCTGGCGGCGCAGTTACGGGGCGAGCGGGCGGTGGATTTCATTTATCTCGCGGGCGGGACGCTCGGTACGGTGGTCGGGCTGATGCTCGGCCTGCGCTTCGCAAAGCTCCAGACGCGCGTGGTCGCCGCGCGCGTGGTGCCAGGCGGCATGGGCTCTGCCGATCATCTTGCCAATCTCTGCGCGGAAGCCAATTGCCGGCTGCACCAACTTGACCCCGCCGTGCCGCTGCTGCCGAGCCCGCTGCCCGACCTCGAGCTGCGGCCGGAATTTCTCGGCGCGGGCTATGCCGACGTCACGCCAGCAGCGACCGAGGCCGTGGCGATAGCCGAGAGGCTCGCCGGGCTGCACCTCGAGACGACCTACACTGGCAAGGCACTGGCAGCGCTGATCGCCGATGCCCGCGCCGGGCGGCTCATCGGCAAGCGGGTTCTGTTCTGGAACACCTATAACTCGGCGCCGTATCCGGGCCATCTCGCCGACGTCACGCTCGACGGACTACCGCCCGCCTTCCGGCGATACGTTGCATTTCGATAAGCATCGAGCAGGCACCGACGCGGCACCTGATCATTTATCGTCACGGTAACGTTTGTCGGCAGTCGGCTGCCCGGTTCCGTTTGCCCTGCAGGCCTGCCTGTGGGAGCGACGACAGTCGCGACTGGCGTCGCTCCCACAATCCCTGTGCCCGGCCGCGGCCTGCGTCCATGCGCCTTCACTTCGCGCAGGCCTCAGCGCTACTCCTCGCCCGGCGCCGGCTTGAACTCCACGCCGAGCGCGCGCAGCTTGCGGTACAGGTGCGTGCGCTCCATACCGACGCGCCTGGCGAGCTGGCCGACCTTGCCGGCGCAAAGCGCCAGTTGCTCAGTGAGATAAGCGCGCTCGAACTCCTCCCGGGCTTCGCGCAGCGGTAAAGCCAGCAGGTCCTGCTTGACCAAGGGCTGGCGGGTACGACCGGAGGATGGCAGCGCCTTTTCGACTTCCTCAAGACTGATTTCTTCCGGGCCGCCCGCCGCAAGCAGGCGCTGCACCAGCCCGGCCAGTTCCCGCAGGTTGCCCGGCCAGGGGTAGTTGCGCAGGCGATTCTGCGCGGCGAAGCTGAAGCGGCGGTACGCTAGGTTGTCGCGCTCCACGACATCGTCGACGAAATACCGCAGCAGGTCGGAAATATCCTGGGCGTAATCGCGCAGCGGCGGCACCTGCAGCTGCAGCGTCGCCAGCCGGCCGATGAGTTCCGGCCGCACGCCCTGCGCAGCCGGGTCGGCCAACGTGGCGTCCCGCGCCGATGCGCTGATCCGCGCCTGCAGGGCCACCGGGCTGGCACGGCCAAGGGGCGTGTACGCGCCCTGCTCGAGTATGCCGAGCAGCAGGCGCTGAGCCTCGGGTGCTGCTTCTTCGATGTCGGTGATGAACAAAGTACCGCTGGCGGCGCGTTCGAAGCAGCCGGGCTCGCGTCCTCGTGGCGTGTCGGCACCCAGCAGCAGCTGCGCTGCGTTGTCTGCCAGCAGCATTCCGCCGGCGACGACAACGAAAGGCTGATCGCGGCGTGGGCCCGCCTCGTGGATGTAACGCGCAAGCGCTTCGCGGCCGGTGCCTGACTCGCCGACGATGAGCACAGGTGCCGAGTGGCCGGCCAGCTGGCTCGCCTGGTCGCGCAGCTCGCGGATGCGCCGGCTGCGGCCGAGCGCGGCGATGATCGGCGGCAGCGTCGAGCGCGCAACGCCCTTGCGCCCGGGCCGCGCCCCCTGCAGCGTCTTCTCCACGGTGCGCAGCAATTTGGCCAGCGATAGCGGCTTCTCGACAAAATCCGCAGCGCCGAGACGGGTCGCCTCCATTGCCGTCTCGACCGTGCCATGTCCGGACAACATCACCACCGGACAGGTGACGTCTCGGCCGCTCTGCCACTCCTTGAGCAGGCTGATGCCATCAAGGTCCGGCATCCAGATATCGAGCAGCACCAGTTCCGGGTGCTGTGCCCGCACGGCTTCGCGGGCCTCGGCGGCGTTACCCGCAGTAGCGACCTCGTAGCCCTCCTCGGTAAGAATTTCGCGAATCAGCTCGCGAATGTCCGCTTCGTCGTCGACCACCAGGATCTGCGGCCTGCGCATGCTCTATCTCCGATCACCGGCGCGCCGCGGCCGCGCCTCTGCATGACTATCGAGGTTTCGCTGCGACACCGGCAACGCCACCGTAAACCGCGCCCCGCCGCCGGCTGCATTTTCCGCGCTCACCGTCCCGCCGTGCTCCTCGACCAGCCGGCGCACGATGGCCAGCCCCAGGCCGGTGCCGCGCGTCTTGCTGGTGACGTAGGGCTCGAACACCCGATCGAGCATGGCCGGGTCGATGCCCGGACCATTGTCGCTGATGCGGATTTCCACCCTGTCGCCGGCTGCTTCGGCGCAGAAGCGGGTGGCAATGTCGATGCGGCCACCGGCCACGTCGCCGAGCGCCTCGCCGGCATTACGGATCAGATTGTGCAACAACTGCCGCAGGCGCACCGCATCAGCCTCGATGGTGCCGACACCAGGATCCAGGTCCAGGCGCAGCTCGGGCTGGGGTTGTGCATGGTAGAGATCGGCCACTTCCCGTACCAGCGCGTTGAGATCGACCGGGACCACGTTCATCTCCGGGGCCCGCGCATACTCGCTGAAGGCATTGACCATGTCGCGCATCGCCTCGACCTGCTGGACGATCGTGTGCGTGGCCCGGTCGAGCACCTCGGCATTGGCGGCTTCCATGCCTGGCAGGTAGCGCCGGCGAATGCGCTCGGCGGAAAGCTGAATGGGCGTCAGCGGATTCTTGATCTCGTGCGCGAGGCGCCGCGCCACTTCGCCCCAGGCGGCCTCGCGCTGGGTCTGAATCAGCTCGGTAATATCGTCGAACACGAGCAGCACGCCGGCACGCCCGCCGGACTCGTCCGGCAGCGGAGTTGCGGCGCACATCAGCACCCGGCGGCCGGTCTCGCCAGGGATCACGATCTGCTCGCGCCAGCCGTCCGGTGCACGCTGCATGATCGCTTCGCTCGCTTCGAGCAAGCGCGCCAGCGCGGGGTATGCGGTCGCAAGCTCCACCAGGGGCCGGCCGCCGGCAGCGCTGAAGTCTGCATGCAGGATGCTGCCCGCTGCCTCGTTGGCGATGCGTAATCGCCCGTCGGGCTGCAGGGCCAGCACGCCGCTCGTCAGCCGCCCCAGCACGGCGGCCAGGCTGGCGCGCGCGCGCTCCACCTCCTGCGCATCGCGCAGCGACTGCTCGCGTGCGCGTGCCAGCTGCTCGGTCATGGCGTTAAACGACTCCACCAGCACGCCGATGTCGTCATGGGTGGTTACGGGTAATCGCGTGTCGAGGTTCCCGGCCGCCACGGCCTTGGTACCGGCCACCAGGCTCTGCACCGGGGCAGCGAGCCGGCGCGCAAACACGAAGGCCCCGTAGAGTGCCGCGAGCAGTGTCAGCAGCACCACCACCGACAGCGCCACCGTAAAGCTCGATTCGAGCGGTTCGCGCAGAAAGACCAGCTCGCGGTAGCGCGTCGACGTCGCCTGGATAGAGCTCACCAGAGCGCCGAGCTTGTCGCCGACCGGATACAGCGCCTGCAGCGTCAGCAGTTCGCCGCCCGGCTTGCCGGCGCGGGTGAAGGTGACGGCGACGCGGATGCGCAGCCGGTCGTTATCCACCGGGTCGAGACTGACGAAGCTGCCCGCGCGGCGCAGCTGCAATGACATCTCATCGGTCGGCAGCTGGCGCAGCGAGCGTGTGGCCCCCGCTGCACTTGTGCCGACAATGCGGTAATTATTGCCAAACACCGTCATCTCGTCGGCGCCGAAGCGCTTGCGCACTTGCGGCAGCGTGGCGGCAATCTGTTCCGGCGTCAGCCGGGTCAGCGCCGCGGCTGCATCCCGCGTGCGCATCAGGCTCGCGTTCAGGCTCGGGTCAAGCGCCGCGCGCGACAGCTCGATGGCCTCGTCGAGGCCGGTAGCGATGCGATCGTCGAGCCAGGTTTCAATGCCCCGGTGCAGAAACTGCACCGCCACCAGGAACACGACCAGCACCGGCGCGGTGGACAGCGCCACGAACGCCGCCAGCATGCGCAGACGCAGCCTGGCGCCGGGTACGGCCTGGCGGTGCTCGAGCACAAGCTCGCGCAGATTGATCAGCAGCAGCCCCAACAGCACCAGCATACCCGCGACGTTGGCGAGCAGAACCGTGTCGTGCCACCGCCCGTAGGTCTCGGAGTTCTGCACGGTCTGGCTGAGCAGGGCGAGCCCGGCCAGTCCCGCAACCAGGGAAACGGCCAGCACCAGGCCGGAGCGGGGCTGCTTCATTCGCCGAGCCTCCCGCGCCACCAGTCGCTTTGCAGATCGAGACCGGCGGTCCAGAACGCCAGCATCTGCAACGGACCGGGCAGGGTCTGCCGGTCGAGTCCTGCCCGCATGGCGATCTCGTAGACCCCCTCCGGATCGAGCAGCGCAGCGTCGATCAGTGGCAGGTTGCGCAGCCGGCCGAGTTGGCTCACGGCCGCCAGCAGCGTGACATGCGATGTCTGCTGGCCGCTGTTGAGGTTGCGGACCACATAACGTTGCGTCAGCGGCTGGTAGCTCAGCTGGTAGCTCTGCAGCAGGCGTGCAATCGCGTCATCAGGAAGCCAGCGACGCGTCCGCACCAGCTCGATGTCCAGCTGGAAAGTCAGGGTAAGGCCGCTGTTCAGCGCCTCACGTGCCTCGGTGCTCAGCCGGTATTCGACGTTGGCGCTGACATACCAGACTCCCGCTTCGAGCCGGGTGCCGACGGTGCGAATCGCGACATCGCCCTCGTCATCGGCTGCAGCAGCACGAACGGGCGCAAGCGCCGGCAGCGCGAGCACCAGCAGCGCCGCGGCGACAGGCAGACGGGCCAGATTGCTGGCGCGGCTCATGGAATTGCCGGGTCCCCGGTCCGATCAGGCCGAATGACGAACCATTAAAGCATAGTAGAGTCCGTCGGTATCCGCGGCGCCCGGCAGAAGTTGCGCGCCCCCTTCGGCGCCGCGCCTGACCCAGACCGGCAATGCTTCCATAGGGCCGCGCGCCATGCGGGCGTCGGGCTGCCCGGCCAGAAAGGCGGCCACCACGGCGTCGTTTTCCGCGCGCAGCACCGAACAGGTCGCGTACAGCAGCGAGCCTCCCGGGCGCAGCAATGGCCAAACGCGCTGAAGAATCTGCAGCTGGCGAGCCGCTAATGGCGCGATATCGCCGGTGCGGCGCAGGAACTTGATGTCGGGATGGCGGCGAATGACGCCGGTGCCCGAGCAGGGCGCATCGACGAGAATCCGGTCGAAGGGCCGGCCATCCCACCACCGCTCGGGCTGACAGGCATCGCCGGCCACCAGACGCGCCCGCAGGCCGAGCCGCTGGAGATTCTCGCGCACGCGCAGCTGACGATCGGCGGCTATGTCGAGCGCCACAAGATCAATTTCGCCGCGCGCGCGCTCCAGGAGATGCGTGGCCTTGCCGCCCGGGGCAGCGCACGCATCGAGTACGCGCATGCCGGGCTCAGCGCCGAGCAGTTCGGCCGCAAGTTGCGAGGCTGCGTCCTGCACGCTGACGTGACCTTCTGTGAAACCTGGAATGCGCTCGACCGGCAGCGGTTTCGACAAACGCAGCGCAGCGCCGAAACCGGCGAGCCGCGTCGCTTCCTGGGCCGTCTCGGTACGCAGCCGCGCCTGGTAGGCATCGAGGTCCGTGCGCAGCAGGTTCACGCGCAGCCAGAGCGGCGGGGCCGCCTGACCGGCATCGAGCACGACGGTC
>CAYOFE010000138.1:0-7455 GCA_964403135.1 uncultured Chromatiaceae bacterium
GAGAAGCCGGTGGAAACCAACCGGGTTGCTGATTGTTGTCCGAATAGGCTGCGGCGAAACTGCGAATCTGCGACCCGGCACCTCAGGAAGGTTGCATCTCCCAGAGGTTTTCCAGCTTGTAGAAATCGCGAACCTTGGGAAGCATGATGTGCACAACCACGTCCTGCAGGTCCACCAGCACCCAGCCGCCGGACTCCTGGCCCTCGACCCCCAGTGGCTTGCAGCCGGCGGCGGTCGCCCGCTCGACCAGCCGGTCGGCGATCGAGCGCACGTGGCGGTCGGAGGTGCCACTGGCCACGATCATGTAGTCGGTGACCGTGGTGGACTTGCGCACGTCCATCAGCCGGACGTCGCGCGCCTTGACATCCGCCAGGGTATTTTCCGCCAGTGTCGCCAGTTTCCTGCTATGCACGCACCCGCACCTCCGATTGGCCCGCCGCGCCTGCGGCACGCGGGCGATAACAGCCGCTGTCGAGAATGATTCTCCGGACCGCATCCGGGACCAGGAATTTGGGATCGCCGCCGGCCGCGACCAGCGTGCGTATCGCCGATGAGGAGATTTCGAGCTGAGTCACCAGCTGCATCCACACCAGCCCCGCCGGCCCGCGCTGCAGGTCCTCGACCCGTCCGGCGCGCCGCGCGGCGGTGAACTCGGCGAGCGGTCCCGTCGCCGGGGCCTGCCAGCCGGGGCGATGTACCACCACAATGTGCGCCAGCTCGGTCAGGCGCTGCCAGCGATGCCAGGCGGTTAGGCCAACAAACGCATCGGTGCCTAATGCGAGACACAGCGGCGTGCTGCCAAACTCCTCGCGCAGCGACGTCAGCGTATCAACCATGTAAGACGGCCCGGGGCGCTGCAACTCGCGCGTGTCGAGCACGAAGCGCGGTTCACCGGCAAGCGCCGCGTGCAGCATCCGCAGCCGCAGCTCCGTGCCGGTCTGCGCCGGTGGGCGATGTGGCGGCATCCCGCAGGGGACAAACCGCACCTGGCTCCAGCCGCAGGCAGTCAGCAGTTCGAATGCGCTGCGCAGGTGACCGACATGAACCGGATCGAACATGCCGCCGAATATGCCGATGCCACTCGCTCCGCCATTGGCGCTCGCCGACATCGCCACTCAGGCCGTCTCCGCGAGCAGGCGACGCTCGCCCGCCAGGCACATGGTCAGCTCCAGCAGCACACGCCACGACCGGCCATCGGACCCGCCCTTCAGAAGCTGTTCGGTGCGTGCGGCACAGGCCAGCAACCGGTGTATGGCTGGCGCCGAACGGCCGCGGGCTGCCCGGCGAAACAGATCCTGCCGGCTCTTCCACACACGCGCATCGTCGAGCGCCTGCTCAAGTGAGCGACCCTGGGCACAGCGCAGCACGACGTCGGTCAACGTGAGCACATCGCGTACCAGGCTCCACAGCACCAGCACCTCAGCGGTACCCTCCCGCTCGAGTCCGTCCAGTACCCGTACCGCGCGGCTGACGTCGCCACGGAGCGCGGCGTCGCTCAGCTGGAATATATCGAAGCGGGCCCCGTCGGCCACCGCTCCCTGGATATCCGCCGCGCTGATCGGCCGGCCGGGGGCGAGCAATGCCAGCTTGTCCAGTTCCTGTTTCGCCGCGAGCAGGTTGCCTTCCACGCGAGCGGCGAGCGCCTCGATCGCCGCGTCGTCGAGCGTCAGCCCCGCGCGCCGCGCGCGACCTTTCAACCACACCGGCATCTGCTCTGCGTGCGGCCGGCGGACATCGATCCAGACGGCGGCCTCGGCCAGAGCGCCGGCCCACTTCGTTCTCGCCGCGTTCGAGTCCAGCGCCGGCAGAACGATGACGACGACGTTGGCGCTGCTCGGCTCGCCCGCCAGCTCTACGAGAAACCGCGCCCCCGCCTCGTCGGGCTTGCCAGTCGGCAAACGCAGTTCCACGAGCTTACGGCTGGCGAACAGCGAGAAGTTCTGCAACCCGACCGCGAAGCTGTCCCAGTCGAAGCTGCGCTCGGCGACGTGCATCTCGCGCTCTTCGCAGCCGGCCCGGCGGGCTGCGTCGCGAATGGCCGAGAGCGCCTCATCCGCGAGCAACGGCTCGTCGCCGCACACGACGTACAGGGGAGCCAGGGCCTTCTCGAGGTGCGCAACCAGCCGGTCGGGTGCAAGTTTCATACAGGACGCCGCCTGTCCGAATCCTGCGCGCGGCGCGCGGAGCTGGCTAGCCGTGCAACTGGTTCCAGGCTATGCACTCGTCTTCCAGCAAATGGGGAATGCCATCGCGGACCGGGTAAACGAACCGGCCGTCATTCGTGACGAGCGCTTCCTGAAGCGCTGCGCCGACCGGTTGGCCGCCGTGACTGCGGATGCTGCCGCCGGCAATCGCCGCATTGAGCCGATCAAGCCGATCGGCATCGAGCAACTCCAGCGGGAGGTGCGTAACGGGGCAGCAGATTATGTCGAGTAGTCGCTTATCCATCTCCGGGGTATGGCCGGCTCCGCGCTGCACAGAGGCCGGCCCTCAATGCGCTGAATATAGCACAGGCAGCACGCCGGCCCCTTGGGCGGTCCCGTCTTACTCGCGATCGCACGAACCGACGGTTCCGCCGGAGCCCCACCTGAAGCGCTCGGGCACCGGGTCGCAACCGCCCGGATGAAACGGATGGCAACGCAGTATGCGCCGCAGCGCAAGCCAGCCGCCGCGCAGCACGCCGAACCGCTCGAGCGCCTCGCGCGTGTATGTCGAACAGGTCGGGTGAAACCGGCAGTTGGCGCCGAGCAGCGGCGACAGCAATCGCTGATAGCCGCGCACCGCGACGATGGCGAGCCGCGCGGGGACGCCCGGCGAAGGCTTGGCGGCAGGCTCGCCCATCGGTCAATGCGCCGGCGCGATGTCCGCAGCGGCTTTGCGCAGCGCCTCGATCATCGCGCGCAGCCCGTTGCTGCGCGTCGGCGAGAGGTGCGCATCGAGACCGAGCACCTTGATGAATTCGGGCGGCTTGGCCAGCACCTCTGCCGCGCGACGATCGTTGTACACGCGCATCAGGATCGCGATCAGCCCGGAAACGATGGCGGAGTCGCTGACGGCCTGGAAACGCAGCCGCTCGCCAGCCGCTTCGGTCTTCAACCAGACCTGGGACTGACAGCCGTGCAGCCGGTACTCCTCGGTCTTCAGAGCCTCGGGAAACGGCGGCAGCTTGCGTCCCATGTCGATGATGTACTGGTAGCGGTCCATCCAGTTGTCGAAAAACTGGAACTCCTCGATGAGCTCGCGCTCGGCCTGCTCGATTTCCGATATTGGCATGCCGCTCAGCCGAGCCGGCGCCAGCGCGTGCCGTCCGGGCCGTCCTCGATGGCAATGCCGGCGGCGGTGAGCTCGGCACGAATGCGGTCCGCCGCGGCGAAATCCTTGCGGCCCCGCGCCGCGCAGCGCTCGCGAAGCAGCCGCTCGACGTCCTCGTTGCCGAGTGCGTTGCCGGTCTCGGCCTTGAACCAGGCCTCCGGCTCGGCTGCCAGCAGGCCCAACAGTTCCGCGCTCGCGCGCAATTGCGCGGCGCCGGCCACGCGCCTGGCCGGCGCCTCGGCCCGGTTGATGTCGCGCGCGAGGTCGAACAACGCCGCCAGCGCCCGCGGCGTATTGAGGTCGTCCTCCAGCGCGGCGACGAACTCCGCGGCGGGCTCTGCCTGACGCCAGGAGTCCTGCCAGCCCGCGGTATCACGCAGCGCGCCGTACAGCCGGTCCAGCTTACGGCGCGATTCCTGCAGCACTTCCTCGGTCCAGTCGAGCGGCTGGCGGTAGTGCGCGGCGAGCAGCGCCAGCCTGATCGCCTCGCCCGGGGCTTGCTTCAGCAGATCGCGCACCAGCACGATGTTGCCGAGCGACTTCGACATCTTGGTGTGATCGACGTTGACGAACCCGTTGTGCACCCAGTACCGGCAGAACTGCACGCCGCCATGCGCGCAGGTGCTCTGCGCCAGTTCGTTCTCGTGGTGCGGAAAGATCAGGTCGTTGCCGCCGCCGTGGATGTCGATGGTCCGGCCGAGATGCCGCTCGGACATTGCCGAGCATTCGATATGCCAGCCCGGTCGCCCCCGGCCCCAGGGGCTGTCCCAGCCGGGCAGATCGGGCGTGGACGGCTTCCACAGCACGAAATCGCCCGGGTCTTCCTTGTAGGGCGCCACCTCGACCCTCGCGCCGGCCTGCAGCTCGCGCGCGCCGCGCCGCGACAGGTGGCCGTAGGCGGCATACGACTTCACCCGGAAAAGAACATGGCCCTCGGCCGCGTAAGCGTGGCCTCGGCGAATCAGCTCCCCGATCATCGCAATCATCTCGCCGATATGCGCAGTGGCGCGCGGCTCGACATCGGGCGGTTGCACGCCAAGCGCGCGCATGTCCTCGTGATACGCCGCGCTGTAGCGGGCGGCGATCTCGCCGATCGGGATTCCGGACTCGCGCGCCGCCTTGTTGATCTTGTCGTCGATGTCGGTGATGTTGCGCGCGTAGGTCAGGCGATAGCGCCGGCGCAGCAGCCTCGCCAGCACGTCGAACACCACCGCCGGGCGGGCATTGCCGATGTGCGGAAAGCTGTATACCGTCGGCCCGCACACATACATGGTGACGCGGCCCGGATCAGCGGGCACAAAGACCTCTTTCTGTCGCGTCAGGGTGTTATAGAGCTGAATGGTCATGGCGGCCGGGCGGCACAATGGCCCGCTATAATAAACCGATACGGCAAATGGAGGGGCATACGCCCGCCAAAGCCGCCCCCTCAGTCACCCGTGCCGGCTGCGGTATGTCGCGGCAACGTTGGGAGAGTCAGCGGTGAAACCAGAGCAGATGTTCGCCACGCGTCGTACCGTCGAGCAAGTCGATGATGGCCGCGAGCTTGCGCCGTAATTCGACGAGCACGGGCTGATCCCTGCCGTGACCACCGACTTTGCGAGCGGCGAATTGCTGATGGTCGGCTATATGAACGCCGAGGCGCTGGCCCGCACCATCGAGACCGGCGAGGCTCACTACTTCAGCCGCAGCCGCCAGGTGCTGTGGCACAAGGGCGGTACCAGCGGCCTGGTGCAGAAGGTGCGGGAGCTGCTGATCGACGATGACCAGGATTGCGTGTGGCTGCGCGTCGAGGTGGCCGGCGGCGGGGCGAGCTGCCACGTCGGCTTCCGCTCCTGCTTTTACCGGCGCATCCCGCTCGGAGCGACAGCGCCAGGTGGTCGCGGGCCGCTGCCGCTGGAATTCACCGCCACCGATAAAGCATTCGACCCGAAGGTCGTCTACGGCGACGCGCCGAACCCGACCAAACTGTAGGAGCGACGCAAGTCGCGACCCGTATCGCCGCTACTCCACCGAACTCAGCCGCCGCGTCACCAGCCCCACCAGGTCATCGGCAATAGCGCGGCGGATGGTCTGCTCCTCGGACGACTTGCCGAGCACCAGCGTTTCGTCGTAAGTGTAATCGCGGGTCAGCGTGAGACTCTGCGGCGGCAGCACCTCACGCCCGCCAATTTCCAGCGAATAGCGCACGATGTAGTACACGTCGTACTCGGTCGGTGTATTGCGCGCCGACACGGACAGCACGCGCTGACCGGTCTCGTCGGTGAGCACGCGGACCACGGCACCGGCCGCGTTCGGATCTGCCGTGACGCGAATGCCGCCATCGCGCAAGGCCATTTTCAGACCCTGGTAGAACGGCGTGTAGCGGTCGGCGGCCTCGATGTAGGTGACGGCCATCCCGGGTGGATAGCGCACATCGCCGCGCAGGTGAAAACCGCAGGCGGACAGGAAGGCCAGCAGCATCGCCAAGGGCACAGCCCGGGTGACGGCGCTGGTCGCGACTGGCGTCGCTGCCAAAAGAACAGGGTCGCGGGCAACAACGTGGGAGCGGGGCCAGTCGCGATTCCGGAAACGCTCAGACCACCACATTGACCAGCTTCCCCGGCACGACGATCACGCGCCGCACCGCCTTGTCGCCCACGAAGCGCTGCACATTGCCTTCCTGCAGCGCCGCGGCGCGAATCTCCTCCACCGCAGCATCGGCCGGCACGGTGACGCGACCACGCACCTTGCCGTTGACCTGCACGACGATCTCGAGCGTCTCGGCCAGCCGCGCCGTTTCGTCCGCCACTGGCCATTGCTCGTCGATCACGGCCTTCTGGTGGCCGAGCACCGACCACAGCCGGTGGCAGATATGCGGCACGATCGGCGACAGCATCAACACCACGCTCTCCAGCAGCTCCTGCACGACCACCCGGTCGGTCGCCGAGCGTACCTCAAAACGCGCCAGTTCATTCAGCAGCTCCATCACCGCCGCGATCGCCGTGTTGAAAGTGTAGCGCCGGCCTACGTCGTCGGTGACCTTGGCGATGGTCTGATGCAGCTGCCGGCGCAGCGCACGCTGCCGCTCGTCGAGCGCATGGAGATCCGCCGCGCCGACAGGCCCCGCCGCGGCATGCTGGTGCACCGCGCGCCACAGCCGGCGCAGGAAGCGCGAGGCGCCCTGCACGCCCTCATCGGACCACTCCAGCGACTGCTCGGGAGGTGCGGCGAACATCACGAACAGGCGCGCGGTATCGGCGCCGAACTCGTCAACGAGCTGGTTCGGATCCACGCCATTGTTCTTCGACTTCGACATGGTACCGATGCCGCCGGACTCAACCGGGCTGCCGTCAGCAACGAGCGCGGCGCCGACGCGTCGGCCCTTCTCGTCGGTCTCCACGCGCACCTCGGCCGGGTTGAAATACTCGACGCGGCCCGAGGCGGGTTTGCGGTAAAAGATCTCGTTCAGCACCATGCCCTGCGTCAGCAGGTTGGTGAAGGGCTCAGCGAGCTTCACCAGCCCGAAGTCGCGCATCACCCGGGTCCAGAACCGCGAGTACAGCAGGTGCAGGATGGCGTGCTCGATGCCGCCGATGTATTGGTCCACCGGCAGCCAGTAATCCGCGCGCTGGTCGACCATGGCCTTCGACTGGTCGTGGCTCGCGTAGCGCAGGAAATACCACGACGAATCCACGAAGGTGTCCATCGTGTCGGTCTCGCGCCGGGCGGGCCTGCCGCATTTCGGGCACTGGCACTGGTAGAACGACGCGAGCTTCCCCAGCGGGTTGCCGCTGCCATCCGGCACCACGCCCTCGGGCAGTACAACCGGCAGTTGATCGTCGGGCACCGGCACCACGCCGCAACCGGCACAGTGAATCAGCGGGATCGGACACCCCCAGTAACGCTGGCGCGAGATGCCCCAGTCGCGCAGCCGCCAGTGGGTGCGGCGCCGGCCGGCCGCCATGCCTTCCAGGTGCCGGGCAATGCGGGCGAATGCCGCGGCAAAATCAAGCCCGTCGAAAGGACCGGAATTGATGCACCGGCCGTACTCGGTGAAAGCGCCCTGCTCCAGGTCGGGGAGTGAGCCGTCGGCGGGCCGGATGACCTCGTGAATGGGCAACGCATAGCGGCGCGCGAACTCCCAGTCGCGCTGGTCGTGCGCCG
>CAYOFE010000139.1:0-7446 GCA_964403135.1 uncultured Chromatiaceae bacterium
CGAGGCGTTGCGCGCAAATTCGCCGAGCCACTTCGCGGTGGACTCGTTCGACACCCGCGGTGAGCCCTGCGCGTGGGGCGGTGCTGGGGGATGAGCGGCCACGCGATTACCAGGCAAAGAACTTCGCCGCGTAGCCGGCGGGGAAGTGATCCTGTCCGCGCGGCAACTCGACGAAACCATCGGTGCCGCCGAGCGCAACGAAATCGCCCGAGGTATTGGTGGGCTGCGGGATTGCCGCAACCGCGCCATCCTCGCGGTAGCCGAGCTTCACCGGCAGGAACCAGGTGAGGTCCACGGCAAAATCCACCGCCGCGCTCAGCCGCACGCGCGGCACCGGCCGCGGGTTCGCGCCCATCGCCTGCTCGATGGCCGGAATCGCGTAGCGGACCAGGCACACCAGGCTGGATACCGGGTTGCCGGGCAGCGCAAACACGGGTTTTCCGCCGCCATCCACGCCGAACCACAGTGGCAGGCCGGGGCGCTGCGTGACCTTGTGGAAGACCAGTCGCACGCCAAGCGTGGCGAGCGTCTGCGGCACGTGGTCGTACTGCCCCATCGAAACGCCGCCGCTTAGCACCAGCACGTCATTCTCGCGGTGCAGCCGGCCGATTTCGCGCTCGAGCACGGCGGGATCATCCGGCAGCCGCATACGCACGACGTGCGGCAAGTGCCGTGCGCGCAGCGCCACTTCGATGGCCCGGTCGTTCGACGAGCGGATCTGGTAGGGGGCGATCGGCTCGCCGACATCCACCAGTTCGTCGCCGGTGGATATCACCGCAATGCGTGGCGCGCGCGTCACGGCCACGTCTGTACGCCCGCCGATGGTGAGAATCGCCATTTCCGGCGCGCCAATGCGCAGGCCAGGGGCGAGCAGTTGCTGCCCCTGGACGTGGTCGGAACCCCGCCGGTGGATGAACTGCCCGGGCTGTGCGCAATAGCCGGCCTCGATGATCGCTGTCGTGCCGCTGCGTTTGATGCGCTCGATGGGAATCACGGTATCGGCGCCAGCGGGCAGCACGCCGCCGGTCATGACTTCCACGCAATCGCCCGGCGCCTGCAACGCCAGGGCGGCCGCGCCGGCGCCCTGGGTGCCGCGCACGCGCAGTTCGCGGTGAGCGGCCAGGTCAGCATGCGCGGCCGCAATGCCATCCATGGTGATGCGATCGAACGGCGGCTGGTCGCGTTCGGCGTGCACAGGCTCGCGCAGCACCGCGCCGGCCGCTGCCGCGAGCGGCACGCGTACCGCGGGGTAGACTGGCATCGCGGCGGCGATCAGCGCCACCGCCTCGTCTACCGTGACCCGCTGGCGCAGCGGCGGCGTGCCGGCGGCGCTCATGCGGCTTTCACCGCCGCGCGCTGGCGCGCAAACACGGTCTGGATTTCCGCCAGTATGGCAAGCGCAATGGTTTCGGGCGAATCGGCACCGATCGGCAGCCCGATCGGGGCATGCAGTCGCCCGCGGAGTCTCTCGGCGTCAGTCCCGAGATCGGCCAGCAGCCGGTCGCGGCGCCCGATCGGCCCGAGCAGGCCGAGGTAGCGAATCGGCGTGCCAGCCAGAGCGCGCAGATAATTGCGGTCGCTGTCGAGGTGATGGCTCATGACCACGGCTGCATCGAATTGCGACAGCCGTACGCCGGCGGCAAGCTCAGCTGGCACCACGCGCTGCAGGTCCTCGGCGCTGGCCAGGTCGCGGCGCGCGAGGTTGGCCGGCCGGTGATCGACGACCGTCACGCGCCAGCCCAGCTGCGCAGCCATGTTGACCAGCGGCACGGCATCGAGGCTGGCGCCGAGCACCAGCAGGCGCGGCAGCGGCCAGAGTGGCGCATACAGCACCTGCACGGGATGCTCGCGCCGGACATGGGTTCGCGTCACAGGCCGCGGGTCCTGCAGCAGGCTGGCGCAGCCCGCTCGAACGTCGTTCACCAGGCTCTCGGGAATGCGAAACGATTGTGCCTCGCTGCCGGAGAAAACGAGCGTCGCCCCCGGCGGTGTGCCCGGGTCGGCGCTCTCCGTGACGGTGGCGACGGCGGCAAGTTCGCTGCCCTGCAGGCATGTCACGATGGATGCGAACGGCTGGTAGCCGGTCTGCGGCGTCAGCGCCTGCAGCAGCACGCGGAACATGCCGTTGCAGCCGATGCCGAGACCGAACAGTTCATCGGCTTCGCCGCGCAGGTCGTAGGTAAGCAGTTGCGGCGTCTCGCTGGCGATCACGTCGCGCGCGTGCGCGGCGAGATCCCCCTCCAGACATCCGCCGCTCACCAGTCCCTGGAACTGGCCGCTGTCGTTGATGATGATACGGTGGCCGGCTTTGGTGTAGGTGGAGCCGGCGGTCTCGACGACCGTGGCCAGCGCCAGCCACTCGCCGCGGTCGCGCCAGTTCTCGAAGGTCTCGATGACCTGTTGTGCGCTCACAACGAATCGTCCACGACGAGTACCGCCTTGCCCATGGCGCGGTTAGCTTCGAGCAGGGCATGCGCCTGCGCCGCTGCGGCGAGCGGGAACGTGGCCTGGATCACCGGTGCCACCTGCCGGCGTTCGAGCAGCGGCCAGACGCGCTGCGCCAGCGCCTGCGCGATGCGGCCTTTCTCGGCCGGGCTGCGCGCGCGCAACGTCGAAGCGGTGATGGTGAGACGGCGCGTCAGCATCTGGCCGAGGTCCAACGTAGCGCGGGCGCCGCCGAGCACGCCGATGACCACCAGCCGCCCGTCGGTGGCCAGCGCGCCGATATTGCTCTCGAGATAAGCGCCACCGACGATGTCGAGAATCACGTCCACACCCTTGCCGCCGGTCGCTTCACGCACGACGTCCACGAAGTTCTCGTCACGATAGATGATCGCCTTGCGTGCCCCGAGATCGAGGCAGAGGTCGCGCTTCCCGGCGTCGCCCACCGTGGCGAAGACTTCGGCGCCAAAGGCGCGCGCGAGCTGAATCGCGGTCGTGCCGATACCACTCGCCCCGCCGTGCACCAGCACGGTTTCGCCGGAATGCAGCTGGCCGCGCTCGAAGAGATTGGTCCAGACCGTAAAAAAGGCCTCGGGGATCGCGGCCGCCTCGATCAGCGACATGCCGCCCGGCACCGGCAGGCACTGCACGGCCGGCGCGGTGCAGTACCCGGCATAACCGCCGCCGGCCAGCAGCGCGCAGACGCGCGCGCCGAGTTCCGGGGTGGTCACGGCGCCGCCGCGTGCCGCCACGACGCCGGATACTTCGAGCCCGGGCAGGTCCGAGGCGCCCTTGGGCGGCGGATACAGTCCGCGGCGCTGCAGGCAATCGGGCCGGTTCACGCCGGCTGCCGCCACGCGGATCAGGACTTCGTCGGCGCCGGGTTGCGGCACCGGCCGCTCGCAGAGCTGCAGCACGTCGGGTGCCCCCGGCGTGCGGATTTCGACGGCGCGCATCGCCCTCGGCGTGGTCACGATGGTGGGGTATTCTTGGCAGTATCGGAGAATGCACAGCAGTATAAACGAGGCCTTTGCCATGCGACGTGCTGCCCGATGGCTGTCAATTCGGTCATGTCACAGCGCGATGCGGTGTTGGCCGGCCGCCGGCCCGTGTGCTAGCGTCCGATCCGGCAGCGCAGCCATGCAAAGGCGACCATGAGCAGCGGCGGCAAAAGGGTGATTCAGTGGCGTGGCCGCGCCGGCGAACAGCCTCCCGGCGGGCGGGACCGGCTGGACCGGCCGATGCGCGACCTGCGCATCTCGGTCATGGACCGGTGCAACTTCCGTTGCCCGTACTGCATGCCCGAGGACAAGTACCACAAGGACTTCCAGTTCCTGAAAAGCACGGAGCGGCTGTCGTTCGAGGAGATCGTGCGGCTGTCGCAGATTTTCGCCGGGCTGGGGGTGCGCAAGTTGCGCATCACGGGCGGGGAGCCGCTGCTGCGGCCCGGGCTGCCGGACCTGGTGGGCGATCTGTCACGCATCGCCGGCATTGACGACGTGGCGCTGACGACCAACGGTGTGCTGCTTGCCCAGCAGGCGGCGGCCCTGAAGGCGGCCGGGCTGGCGCGCGTCACCGTCAGCCTCGACTCGCTGGATGAGAGGGTGTTCCTGGCGATGAACGGCGGGCGCGGCAACAAGGAGCGCGTGCTCGAGGGCATTCGCGAGGCGACCTCGGCCGGCCTGACACCCATCAAGGTCAACACGGTGGTGATCCGCGGCGTGAATGACCACACCGTGCTCGACCTCGTCGGGTACTTCCGCGGCACGGGCGTGATCGTGCGATTCATCGAATACATGGACGTCGGCACCATCAACCACTGGCGCCGCGCTGACACCGTGCCCTCGCGCGAACTGGTGCGCGCAATCGGCCAGCGCTGGCCGCTGCGCCCGGTGGACCGCAGTTATCACGGCGAGGTGGCGAGTCGCTACGAATTCGTCGACGGGCAGGGCGAGCTCGGTTTCGTGTCGTCGGTGACCGAGCCCTTCTGCGGGGCCTGCACCCGCGTGCGGCTTTCGTCCGACGGGCAGATGTTCACCTGCCTGTTCGCCTCGAAGGGCACTGACCTGAAAACACCGTTGCGAAGCGGCGCCACGGACGAGGATCTGCGCGCGCTGATCGACGCCGTGTGGCAGCGCCGCGAGGACCGCTACAGCGAGCTGCGCGCAGGGCTCAAGGCCGGCGGCGACAAGGTGGAGATGTATTACATCGGGGGGTGACGTAGTAGTGCGGGCGAGCGACCGGGAGGGCGATTGGCCTTGCCGTTGCGTGATCGGGCCGGCCGGATAGCGGGCTCTCGCTGCACCCCCGACATCGCTCGTCGAAGGTTTCGCGCGGTTGGGCGTGCGCGTGGAAACCGGCTGGGGAATGACGGAGATGAGCCCGGTTGGCACCTACAACGCGCCGAAACACGGTAAGGAGCGGCAGCCGGCCGATGCGGGATTGCGGGCGCAGGTCGGCGCCGGACGCGCACTGTTCGGTGTGGAGTTGAAGATCACGGGCGATGACGGCCAGGAGCTGCCCTGGGACGGCCAGTCGGCCGGGCGGCTGAAGGCGCGTGGCCCCTGGGTGTGCTCCGGCTACTACCTGCCCGACGAGGATGTGCGCTCGCACGATGCCGGCGGCTGGTTCGAAACCGGCGACGTTGCCACCATCGATCCCGAAGGGTTCGTGCGCATTACGGATCGCACCAAGGACCTGATCAAGTCGGGTGGCGAGTGGATCAGCTCGATCGAGCTGGAGAGCATCGCCATGGCTCACCCGGCGGTGGCCGAGGCGGCGGTGATCGGCATGGCGCATCCGCAGTGGTCGGAACGGCCATTGCTGGTGGTGGTGCCGCGGCCCGGCGCATCCGTTTCGTGCGATGAACTGCTGCGCTGGTTCGAGGGTAAGGTCGCGAGGTGGTGGATTCCGGACGCAGTCGCGTTCGTCAGCGAGTTGCCCCACACCGCGACGGGAAAGGTCAGCAAGGCGCGGCTGCGCGAGCAGCGGGCAGCGGGAGCACTCGCGTTGCGCCAGCGGAAAGACCCGGGCCCCGCCGGTGAGTGAAGCGATCTGGACGCCGTCGGCGGAAAGGGCACAGCGCGCGCGGCTGACGAAATTCATCGGGCTTGCCGCGCAGCGCACCGGTCGGCAGTTTGCGGATTATGCCGCTTTGCACCGCTGGTCCGTGCAGTATCGCGAAGAGTTCTGGCCGCTGCTGGCAGCCTTCACGGGCGTGGAGTTTCGACGGCCGCCGGAGCGGATTCTGATGGACGGCGACCGGATGCCCGGCGCGCGCTGGTTCGTCGGCGCCGAGCTGAATTTCGCCGAGCACCTGCTGCGGCGCGTGGACGACCGGCCGGCGATCGTTTTTCGCGGCGAGGACGGGCGGCGCGAGGAGGTTTCTTTCGCGACACTGCGCAGCCAGGTCGGCGCGCTGGCGGCGGCGTTGCGCGCCGAAGGCGTGGGCCCCGGCGATCGCGTCGCGGGATTTCTGCCGAACCATCCGTCTGCGGTGATTGCGATGCTCGCGGCCTCGAGCATCGGCGCGGTGTGGTCGTCGTGCTCGCCCGACTTCGGCGCGGCCGGGGTCGTCGACCGCTTCGGGCAGATCGGGCCGAAGCTGCTGTTCACCGCGGATGGCTATCGCTACGGGAGCAAGGTGCTGGACTCGCGGCCGGTGGCCGCCGAGGTGGCACGAAAGTGCCCGTCCGTCCGTCGTGTGGTGGTGGTGCCGTTCCTCGAGCCACGCGCCGAGATTTCGGCTATTCCCCACGCAGTCCACTGGAGCGATCTCCTGCGCAACGATGAAGAACCGCGCTTTGCGAGTCTGCCGTTCGCTCATCCGCTCTACATTCTTTATTCCTCCGGAACCACCGGGCGGCCGAAGTGCATCGTGCACGGGGCGGGTGGCACGTTGCTGCAGCATCTGAAGGAGCACGTGCTGCATACCGATCTCGGCTCGGACGATCGGCTGTTCTACTTCACCACCTGCGGCTGGATGATGTGGAACTGGCAGGTGAGCGCGCTTGCCTGCGGTACGACGCTCGTGCTCTACGATGGATCGCCGATGCACCCCGGGCCAGAGGCGCTGTGGCGCATGGCCGAGGAAGAGGGCGTGACCGTGTTCGGCACCAGCGCGAAATATCTCGCATCGCTGGAGAAAGCGGGCTGCCGGCCAGCGCGGGAATTCGGGCTGGGCAGACTGCGCACCGTGCTCTCCACCGGATCGCCGCTCGCGCCGGAAGGCTTCGACTTCGTGTATCGCGATGTGAAAGCCGACGTGCATCTCGCCTCGATCTCGGGCGGAACGGACATCGTGTCCTGCTTCGTACTCGGCAACCCGCTGCTGCCGGTGTATCGGGGCGAGCTGCAATGCGCCGGGCTCGGCATGGCCGTGGACATCTATGACGATGCGGGGAAGCCGCTCGCCACCGGGCAGGGCGAGCTGGTCTGCACGCGCGCGTTTCCCTCCATGCCCGTCGGTTTCTGGAACGATGCCGACGGCAGTGCTTATCGGCGTGCGTACTTCGCGCGTTTTCCGGGCGTGTGGACCCACGGCGACTTTGCCGAGCGCACGCCGCACGACGGCTTCGTCATCCATGGCCGTTCGGATGCCACGCTGAACCCCGGCGGTGTGCGCATCGGTACGGCGGAAATTTACCGGGCGGTCGAGTCGCTGCCGGACATCGCCGAGTCACTCGCCATTGGCCAGGCGTGGCAGGGCGATACGCGCATCGTGCTGTTTATCGTACTGCACGCGGGTGCGAGTCTGACAGACGACCTGCAGGAAACCATTCGTGCCACCATCCGTCGCAATCTCACGCCGCGCCACGTGCCGGCGCGCATCATCGCCGTGCCCGAGCTGCCGCGCACGCGCAACGGCAAACTGAGCGAACTGGCGGTACGGGCAGTGGTGCATGGCGAAGCGGTCGGCAACACCGAGGCGCTGGCCAATCCCACAGCGCTGCAATATTTCCGCAATCGCCCCGAGCTTGCCGTCTAGCGGCAGCGGTTGCCCGC
>CAYOFE010000140.1:0-7355 GCA_964403135.1 uncultured Chromatiaceae bacterium
CACCCGCCGAGGCGCTGCGCAAGAAGAAGGACTCCTCGATGCGCGTGGCGATCGACCTGGTGAAGTCCGGCGCAGCCGACGCCTGCGTGAGCGCCGGCAACACCGGCGCGCTGATGGCCACAGCGCGCTTCGTGCTCAAGACACTGCCCGGTATCGACCGGCCGGCGATCATGGTGCCCGTACCGACGATGCACGGTTGCACCTACATGCTCGATCTCGGGGCCAACGCCGACTGCAGTGCCGAGCACCTGTTCCAGTTCGCCGTGATGGGCTCGGTGGTGGCCACCGTTATCGAGAACATCGAGTTTCCGCGCATTGCGCTGCTCAACATCGGCCAGGAGGACATCAAGGGCACGGAGACCGTACGCCAGGCGGCGGCGCTGCTCTCGAAGAGCAATCTCAATTACGTCGGCTTTGTCGAGGGCGATCACATTCCGGACCAGAAGGCCGACGTCATCGTCTGCGACGGATTCACCGGCAACGTGGCGCTGAAATCCATGGAAGGCACGGCGCGCCTGGTGCGGCATTTTCTCAAGCAGGAATTCAGCGCCGGGGTCTACGGGCGGCTCGCCGGCCTGGTGGCGCTGCCGGTGTTGCGCTCGCTCGCCAACAAGCTCGATCCGCGCCGCTATAATGGCGCCAGCCTGGTTGGCCTCGCCGGCATCGTGATCAAGAGCCATGGCGGCGCGGACGAACTCGCCTTCCGGCAGGCAATCCACACCGCAATCATGGAAGTTGCGAAGCAGGTCCCGGAGCAGATCGGCAGGCTTCTCGACGAGCAGCAGGCGCAATAGATGTATTCACGAATCGCGGGCACCGGCAGGTATCTGCCCGAGCGGGTTCTCGACAACCACGCACTCGAGCGCATGGTGGACACCACTGACGTGTGGATCCGCGAGCGCACCGGCATCGAGCGCCGCCATATCGCCGCGCCGGACCAGACCACCACAGACCTGTGCGAGCATGCCGCGCGCGCGGCGATGCAGGCCGCCGGCGTGGAAGCGAGCGATATCGACTTTGTCGTGGTCGGTACGACAACCCCGGATCTGGTGTTTCCCAATGTCGGCTGCCTGCTACAGGAGCGACTCGGCATTCATGGCTGTCCAGCCTTCAGTCTGGAGACCGCTTGCAGCGGCTTCATCTATGCGTTGAGTATCGCGGACCGATTCATCGTGACCGGGAAGGCCAAGCGCGCTCTGGTGATTGGCGCCGAAACCCTGTCCCGGATTGTTAACTGGAATGACCGCAGCACCTGCGTGATTTTCGGGGATGGCGCCGGCGCGGCGGTGCTCGAGCCAGCAGATGAACCGGGGATCTTATCCTGTCACCTCGGCGCGGACGGCCGCTACAAGGACCTCTTATGCTTCCCGTATGGCCCGTCGCATCGGCCGGCGGCCATGTTTGCGACGGATGCTTTCATCCAGATGAAAGGCAACGAGGTCTTCAAGGTTGCGGTGAAGACACTTGAAAGCCTGGTTGAGGAGACTCTCGCTGCCAACCATCTCGATCGGTCAAGCATCGACTGGCTGGTACCTCATCAGGCCAATATCCGCATCATCCATGCCACCGCCAAGCGGCTGGGTATTCCCATCGACAAGGTGATCATCACGTTGCAGGACCACGGAAATACGTCCGCGGCCTCGGTGCCCATGGCTCTCGATGTAGCGATCCGTGATGGGCGCATCCGTCGTGGCGACCTGATCCTGCTGGAAACATTTGGTGGCGGCTTCACTTGGGGGTCCTCGCTGATCCGGTATTGAGCCATTCACTGCGTTGCACCAGCGCAGGAATGGGAAATGGCTCACAAGGGCGGCCGGTACGCCGGGTGCAAAATGAACCAGCGGTGCATTTTCCGGTCTGTTGATGCAACGATGACAACGTTATTTTCGAAAACGATCTTGCGTGCGCCGATGCTGGCCGTGCTTCTCTGTGCGGCGCCGCTGGCTGCATTGCGGGCCGAGATCTATCTCCTGCCGCCGGGCGGTGGCGACCTGGTAGGCGCGATGGGCACCGCCCAGGCGGCCTACGAGGACACGCTCACCGACATTGCGCGTCGCACCGGCCTCGGTTACGAAGAAATCATCCGTGCCAACCCCAAGGTTGACGTCTGGTTGCCGGGAGAGGGTACCGAAGTGCTGCTGCCGACCCGCTATGTCGTGCCGGGCGGAACGCGCGAGGGTATTCTGGTCAACATCGCCGAGTACCGACTCTATTACTTCACGCGCGTTGGTGGGCAGCCGGCCGTAGCGACGTTTCCGATCAGCATCGGCCGGATGGACTGGGACACGCCAATCGGTCGGCATGCGATTCTCTCCAAGCAGAAGAATCCCACCTGGTATCCGCCGGAGAGCATTCGCAAGGAGCACGCCGACGATGGGCGCTACCTGGCGAAGATGGTGCCGCCCGGGCCCGACAATCCCCTCGGCGAGTACGCCATGCGTCTCAGCAACGCAGGCTACCTGATTCACGGCACCAACCGGCCGGTGGGTGTGGGTATGCGCGTCACGCACGGCTGCATCCGCATGTACCCGGAAGATATCGAGTGGCTGTTCCCGCAAGTCGCGGTGCGCACGCCGGTGCAGATCGTCAATCAACCGTACAAGTTCGGCTGGGCTGCCGATGGGTTCTACCTGGAAGTGCACCCCGTGCTCGAAGAGAAGGCCGGCGCCGAGGATCGCGGCATGACCGAGATCATGCAGCAGTACGTGCGTGCCACCGACGGCCGGCCCGCCGAGGTGGACTGGGCGCTGGTCGAGCAGGTCTATCGCGAGAAACTCGGCTTCCCGATTCGCGTCGGACGCGCCGTTACGATGGCCGATGACGGCGCAGAACGCGTGAAATCCTCAGCCGTGCCCGGCCAGACCGTGTCGGACAGCGGCCGGCGCAAGTACCGCTGAACGACTGTTAATAACAAGCGCGGCAAAATAAAAAAGCCGCGGCAGAAATGCCGCGGCTTTTGGTTCTGCCCAGGTCCGGGCCTTACTTGGCCTGGCTGCGCTTGAACATGCGATCAATTTTCTCGTTGGTCGCATCACAGCACGACTGAGCCTGATTGGCGGCATTCAGTGCCTGATTGGCCGCGCTCTGGGCACCGGAAGCGACCTGCTTGGCTTCAGAGGCGGAAGCGCTCGCCGCATCGGCAGTCGACTTCGCAGCTGCGACGTCCTTCGCCAGCTGGTCGACCCGCGCCTTCAGCGCATCGTGCTCCTTCTGCAGGTTGCCGGTGCAACCCGTTGCCAGGGCGACAGCCAACGAAGCGACGCCCACCTTGATTGCCGTCTGGAGTTTTCCGTTCATCACAGGTCCTCGAGTAAATATCGAAAATGAAATGCGCGTGAAAAACGCGCCCGAATTGCAGGAGGAACCCAACGTCGGCCTCCTCCCAAGGCAGCGTAATGATGAACGAAACACTATGGAATCGCAATCTGTACAGACAGTTGCGCAGGCTGCTCCCGCGTGTGCACGACTGTTGTGCGTAACGAAGGATGATGATCGCTGGTGCAGGCTCGCAGCGTGTCGTGTGACGGCACAGGGTGACTCTGCGCTTGCGCGCATTGCGGCCTGGAGCTTGCGACGCGACCGTGCGGTAGGTGTCGACTGATCGGGCGGGCATGGCAAGGCTGCGCGGTGTTCCGCGGGTTTCTGCATCGGGGTGGTTTGGGGCGGGGCTTGCGGGACGCGGGATAGCTGTATAAAAATACATAGTTGTTATTTATACAGGTGCCGCTATGGATCAGCTCACCCCGCGTCAGTCTGAAATACTTCTTTTTATTCAAAAGGTTATAGAAGAAACCGGCATGCCGCCGACGCGCGCCGAGATTGCCCGTGCGCTGGGATTCCGGTCTGCCAACGCGGCCGAGGAGCATTTGCGGGCATTGAGCCGCAAGGGCGTGATCGAACTGATTCCCGGTGCTTCCCGCGGTATCCAGTTACGCCATCCGCCGCGCGAGCAGGAAGGGCTGCCGGTGGTCGGGCGGGTTGCAGCAGGCAACCCGATCCTCGCGCAGGAACATATCGAAGGCCGCTATCGCATCGATCACTCGCTGTTCAGTCCGAGGCCGCATTACCTGCTGCGCGTGCATGGCATGAGCATGAAAGGCATCGGCATCCTCGATGGCGACCTGGTAGCGGTGTGCCATACCCCAGAAGTGCGCAATGGCCAGATCGTTGTCGCGCGCCTCGAAGACGAAGTCACGGTGAAGCGCTATCGCCAGGAAGGCCCGGTGGTGTGGCTGCTGCCGGAGAATACCGATTACGAACCGATCCGCGTCAACCTGCGCGAGAAGCCCATGGTGATCGAGGGCGTGGTGGTGGGCGTAGTCCGCAACAGCATGCCGTTGTCATCTTGACGAGCTATCGATGCCGCACCGGGAGCACATTGGTCGGTTGCTCGATGACCCGCGCATCTGGCCGCTCGGGCGCGGAGCCGCCGCTGTGGGTCGTGGCATTCCCAGCGGCTGGCCCGCCCTGGATGCGGTACTCGGCGGCGGCTGGCCGATCGGCCAGCTGACGGAGTTGCTCCCCGACGCAGAGGGCATCGGGGAATTCCGCTTACTGATACCGGCGCTGACCGCGTTGAGTATCTGCGTGTCATTCGTTCATCGCGCTGACGTGGATGGGATCGACAACCACCCGCTGCGAACCTGTCGAAGCGGTCGGGGGAATGCTTCGAGCGGCGTTCGAGGCGAGCGTCGCAGGGATAGCGGAAGCGAGCCGAGAACCGCTCCGAGCCGAGGCATGGATGCCGAGGCGAGGTTTAGCGAGAAGCATTCCCCCGACTGCTTCTGCACCACTGCCGCCGACGAGAGGCTTGCCGGCAGCGATCCCGGCTGGATCATGCTCGTAGCACCTCCGCATATCCCGTACGCGCCCGCCTTTGAAGCTTACGGCTTCGACCTGTCACGGCTGCTGGTCGTGCGTGCCCGCCGGCGCATGGATGCGCTCTGGGCCATGGAGCAGGCACTGCGCTCCGGCACCTGCGCGGCCGTGATGGCATGGTCAGCCGTGAGCGATGGCCGGGCGTTGCGCCGCCTGCAGCTCGCTGCCGAGCAGGGCGATTGCTGGGCGGTGTTGTTTCGACCGCCCGGCATGCCGCAGGCCGCATCTCCGGCGGCATTGCGCGTGCGATTATCCCGCGCGGATGGCGATCACGAGCTGACGCTGCATATTCTCAAACAGCGGCACGGCCCGGCAGTGGCCGTGAGGGTGAGCATCTGAGATGCCTCGTATCGCCGCATGGCCAGGTCCCACCGCAAATCGTTTTTGCCCGACCGGGAGTTTTCCCCGCCACCATCTGCACCCGGTGCCGCGCACGCACCAGCCGATCCAGTGCATCCGGCAGTCCCGGCTCCGCAGCGATTGTGGTTGTGTCTTTATTTTCACGATCTTCCGCTCCAGGTTCTCGCGCGCCCGGCCGATGTTCCTCATGCCGTTCTGAGCGGGGAGGGGCGCCAGGCCCGCATTCTGCTTTGCGATCCGCTCGCCTCCAGCCTCGGCGTGCGCGGCGGAATGTCCGTCAATGCGGCGCTCGCGCTCGCACCGCGCCTGCAGATCCAGCCGCGTGACATACGTCTCGAGCAACAGGCCCTCGCGCATCTCGCCGCATGGGCGGTGCAGTTCACGCCCGTTGTCAGCATCGGCCCCGATCACGCGTTATTGCTGGAGGTGGCGTCCAGCCTGAAGTTCTTCGGTGGTCTCGATGGGCTGCGGGCCATGCTCAACAGCGGCGTGCGCAGCCAGGGTCATGCGGTGGTGATCGCTGCGGCGCCGACGGCGCGTGCTGCGCTCTGGTTTGCCCGCAGCGGCGGGACGATCAGCGTGACTGACCGGCGGCACCTGCGCAGGGCACTGGCCGGGCTGCCGCTCGCCTGCCTGGGCTGGCCGGAGCAGGCCCTCGGCGTTCTGCGGCGCATCGGGGTGGAGAGCGTGGGAGAGTGCCTGCGCCTGCCGCGCGATGGGTTCGCACGCAGAGTCGGTGCCGGGTGGTTGCGCGAACTCGATGAGGCGCTCGGTGGGCAGGCCGAGGCGCGTTTGAATCATCATCCGCCCGAACGGTTCCACGATGCGCTGGAACTGGCAGCCGAGGCGAGCGGCAGCGTGCCGGTGCTCGCGGCGTTGCAGATCCTGCTCGAGCGGCTGCGCGCACATTTCTCCGTGCGGCAGGCGGGCGCCGAAGTGCTCTGGATTGGCCTGCGGCACCGCGCGGCAGCCGATACCCGGCTGCGTATCGGCCTGCTCAGGCCGGGCATCGATGCCGGGCGTCTGCTGCGCCTCGCCGAATTGCATCTTGCCGCGATACGCCTGCCGGCTCCTGTCGTGGCGGTGGAACTGCAGGCCGATGCCGTGTGCCTGGCGCCGGTCTGCGATGATCTGCTCGGCGATGGCAGGGACCACGGCGAGTTGCGCGCCACCCTGCTCGAGCGGCTGCGTGCCCGTCTCGGTTTCCAGGCGGTGCACGGCATCCGGGCGGCGTCCGGGCATCGGCCGGAGCGCGCCTGGCATCGTGTGGCGGAACCTCGACCGGGCGATGCACGGCAGGATGCCGCGGTCGCGGCGCGCCCGCAGCGGCCGCTGTGGCTGCTGGAAAATCCGCTGCCGCTCGACAGACGCCAAGGCCAGCCTCATTTCGAAGGCACGCTGGTGCCCGCCGATGGCCCCGAGCGCATCGAGAGCGGCTGGTGGGACGGCCACGACGTACGGCGCGACTACTACCTGATGCGCAATCCGCACGGTGCGCAGCTCTGGGTGTTTCGTGACGGCCGCAGCGGCGCCTGGTACCTGCACGGTATTTTCGGATGAGGCCGGATGGTGCCGGCGCCGCTCCGGACTATGCGGAGCTTCACTGCATCAGCAATTTCACCTTCCTGCGCGGTGCCTCGCAGCCGGAGGAACTGGTCGATCGCGCAATACAGCTCGGCTACCGGGCGCTCGCCCTGACCGACGAATGCTCCGTTGCCGGTGTCGTGCGTGCCCACGTGGCGGCCCGTTCCAGGCCTTTGCAGTTCATCGTCGGCAGCGAGTTTCGCCTCGCCGATGGGCTGCGGCTGGTACTGCTGCCCATGCAGCGGCGCGGCTATGGCGAGCTCTGCACGATCATCACCCGCGGCCGGCGCGCCGCACCCAAGGGTGGCTATAACCTGACTCGCGCGGATCTCGATGCGGGGCTCGACGACTGCCTCGCCATCTGGATTCCGGGTCCTGCATCCGGCCTCGACGAGGCACGTTGGCTGGCCGCGCGTTTCCCGGGCCGCGCCTGGATCGGCGTGGGTCTGCACGCCGGTGCCGATGACCGCGGCTGGCTGCAGCGGATGCTCGATCTCGGCCGGCAGAGCGGCTTGCCGGCCGTGGCTGCCGGG
>CAYOFE010000141.1:0-7354 GCA_964403135.1 uncultured Chromatiaceae bacterium
GAGGACAAGGTGCGCAAGGTGCTGAAAATCGCCAAGGAGCCGATCTCGATGGAAACGCCGATCGGCGACGACGAGGATTCGCATCTGGGCGATTTCATCGAAGATACGACGATTTCCTCACCACTCGATGCAGCAACTTCAGAAGGGCTGAAGGAGGCCACGCACAATGTGCTCGCCGGCCTCACGCCGCGCGAGGCAAAAGTGCTGCGCATGCGCTTTGGCATCGACATGAACACCGACCATACCCTCGAGGAGGTCGGCAAGCAGTTCGACGTCACGCGCGAGCGCATCCGGCAGATCGAGGCGAAGGCGCTGCGCAAGCTGCGCCATCCCTCGCGCAGCGACCAGCTGCGCAGCTTCCTGCTGGAAGACTAGAGCCTGCGTCAAGACCTCTGGCTCAGGCTCGTGCCGGCGCTGCTTTCGCGGGCAGCACCGGAGCTTCCGGATAAAGTTCGGACAGCGGCACCGAGCAGCCGTTGGGCTGGACGATGCGGCAATGCCGCCGGCGCAGCAGCCGCGGCTCGGCCACGCCGCAGGAGTGGGCGATCACCGCCACTTCTTTTTCCATGCCCTGCTGGTAGCGCCTCACGCGCTCCGCCTTGTCGGTGACCACCAGGCCCCGCTGCAGGTGCTTGTCGTGGGTGGTGATGCCGGTCGGACAGGTGTTCTTGTTGCACTTCATCGCCTGGATGCAACCGAGCGCGAACATGAAGCCGCGCGCGGAATTGACGAAATCGGCGCCCATGCAGAGCGCCATCGCGACGCCGGCCGGCGTGATCATCTTTCCGCTGGCGATGACCCTGATGCGCTCGCGCAGGCCGTATTCGCCGAGCATGTCCACCACCAGCGGCAGGCTTTCCCGCACAGGCAGTCCGACGTTGTCGAGCAGCGTCATCGGCGCAGCACCGGTGCCACCGTCGCCGGAATCGACCGTGATGAAATCCGGTGCCGAGGCCGGCCCGCGCCGGTTGACCTCCTGCAGCAGTTCGGCCAGCCACTCAGTGGAGCCGATGACGGTCTTGAAGCCTACCGGCAGACCGCTGATGGCACGCACCCGGCCAATGAACTCGAGCAGCGAGACCGCATCGTGAATCTCGGGATGCCGGTTCGGGCTGATCGAATCCCTGCCGGGCTCGATGCCGCGGATCCGGGCGATTTCCCTGGTGACCTTGGCGCCGGGCAGAATGCCGCCCTTGCCGGGTTTGGCCCCCTGGCTCAACTTCACTTCGATCATGCGTATCTGCTGGTGGCTGGCAAGCTCGCGCAGCCGGTCCTCGTCGAGCCGGCCGGCCGCGTCGCGCACGCCATACTTGGCCGTACCCATCTGGAACACGATGTCGGCGCCGCCCTTCAGGTGATAGGGAGACAAGCCACCTTCGCCCGTATTCAGCCAGCACCCTGCAATGCGCGCACCCTTGGACAGCGCCAGGACGGCAGGCCTGGAAATCGCTCCGTAGCTCATCGCCGAAATGTTGAAGAAATGCGTCGTGGAGTACGGCTTGCGACTGTACGGCCCGATGGTCACCGACGACGTCGGACGGGTCTCCTCGTCGAGAATCGGATAGGCGCAATTAACAAATATCGCGGTGCCGGGCGGGCGCAGATCGCGCGTGGAACCGAACGGCACCGTATTTTCCTCACCCTTGGCAGCGCGGTATACCCATGCGCGCTCGGCGCGGTTGAATGGCATCTCCTCGCGATCCATCGCGAAGAAGTACTGCCGGAAGAACTCACCAAGCTGTTCGAAGCCGTAGCGGAATCGGCCGACGACCGGATAGTTGCGACGGATCGCATGCTTGGTCTGGGTCTTGTCGATGACGTAGAGTGCGAGAACCGCGAGCGCCCCCAGACCGAGCGCGACAACGAAGAAGTAGGCCAACAGGCCCATAACCTGATTGACGAGGTCCATCGGGCACCGTCCCCCCAGGCAAGCCGTTTTGGTAAGCGCACGCACACCGGTCCCGAACCGGCGCGCCGGCTACTTATTAACATGGGGAGCGACCAACCGCCAGAGCGCCGGGAGGCTCTCAGCGCGTCCTGCCGATGAAGACTTCCAGTGGGTAATGATCCGACCCGACATGCGCGCCGCGTCGCACGCCGGCGAGCTGCGCAGCGGGATCGGCGAGACAATGGTCGATCTGCAACTGGCCCGGCGGCAGCCACGTCGGCCACGTCAGCCTGAGACCGAAACGCCGCCCTGCATCCTGCAGGCCGCTGGCATCGAGCAGATCGGCGAAGTAGGGCGAAAACGCCGTGACGTTCAGGTCACCGATCAGCATGCGCGGCATAGCCTCGTGACGAGCGCGGTGCGCGGCAAGCACCCCGGCAAGCGAGCGCAATTGCGCGTTGCGAAGTTCGGCATGCCGGCGATTCGTCGGCGGGTACAGATGAGCCGCAACGAAATACATCGCCTGCCCGGGCAGTTCGACGATAGCTTCCACGTTCGCGCCCCGCCGTCCGCCAAGGTCGAGCAACCGCGCATCGCGCAGCGGATAGCGCGAATACACCCCGAGACCCCAGGGCGTGGGCAGCGGCTGACTGAAACGGTACGGATACCTGCGAGTGACCGCATCGAGCTCAGCCACCCAGGCTGGCGTCAGCTCGGACAGCACCAGCAGATCGGCGTCGGCCTTGTCGAGGTACCGGTGCACGCGCTGGTATTCGCGGTTCAGGTACGAAACATTCAGCGCCACGATCTTCGATCCCTGCCCGCGCACGCCGGAGACGGTGGCCGGTACCAAGGTCGCCGTCGCGTACGGCGCCACGCGCCAGGCATTCGGCACAGCAACCAGCACCGCCAGCGCGGCGAGAACGTAGCGCCTGCGCAACAGGGCGACTACGGTCACCAACGCCGATACGAGCAGCCCGTGCAGCGGAAAGTTGGCCGCAAGGTCGCCGATCCAGCTGCTGCGAGCGAACGCCGCAAGCACCGTGCCGGAGGCGCTGGCGCCGAGTACGGCCGCGAGCATGGCGCGCGCGAGACGCCGCTTGGTCAGAAACTCAGGGGGCACGCCGGGACTTGCGCCAGCGACGTGCGGTGATGGTACGCCAGGTCTCACGGACAATGCGCGCGGTGCGCTCCAGCACGGTCGGTCGATAGTACTCACGGTCCGCCACGGCGATCTGCTCGTACCGCCGGTGGTACTTGAGCTTGACCCAGGCGTTCAGGTCGACGCGACAGGCCTGACGAAACAGGAAGCGGCGCAGAACACCCTGCCCATCCAGCACAGCGGAGCCGAAATCGATCAGGACGGGCTCGCCGCCGGGCCGAACCAGGATGTTGTCCTTGCGCTTGAGATCTGCATGGGCCACGCCCGCAGCATGGATAGCCTGGATCAGCGCCAGCAGCGAGGCAAAAAACCGCTCGCGCGCATCGGCAGAGAAGGCGGTCTGACGCAGAGAGCGGCCTTCGATGTACTCGAGCAGCAACCGCTCGCCATCCTCGAGTCCAAGACACCGTGGCACCCCGGCGATGCCCTTCAGGCGCCCATAGACCGCATGCTCCCGGCGCAGCATTCCCCGGCGCAGCGCGCGCCACGGCCACACGCCCATCGCCTCCTTGACGATCATGCTCCCGTCGGCGGTATCGACCAGCGAAACGGTGCCCTGGTATCCGTGTGCCAGACGACGCGCCTGCGCCGCTCGGCCCTGTCGGACAGACGGGCCGGACGGGGGGGGTGAACTGTCGGCGCCCACAGCCGCTCCGATCAAAGCTTGAAAAACATCCACCCGAGCCAGATCAGCGTATACAGGAGCACCACGGGCTCGGCATTGCGCTTCAGGCTGGTGCGAAACGACCAGGTCCCGCCCCGGGTCGGGCGAAGCGTGAGCGGCAGCACGGCCGGCACAGTACGCTGCCAGTCTACGCAGCGCTGGCCGAAGATCCTGCGCAGCTTGCGATCTTCGTAGTCGATCGCCGGCGGATAATAGAACCACCAGAACCACACCGCTACCAGCGGCACCCACCACACGCCGCTCGCCAGCGAGAAACCTGCCAGCAGAAACAAGTTTCCGGTGTACAACGGATGACGAACCATCGAGTATGGCCCGTCGGTGGCGAGCTCCTGATTCTTGGCGATAAAGCCGGAGGCGTAGAGCCGGAACAGTGCACCGGACACGGCCAGTACCGCACCGATCAGGTACAAGGGCCGCGACGGCTCGGCAACCAGCGCAAACAGCGGCATCAGCAATAAGCCCATGCCCTGGCGCGAGGCCTCGTGGTAGCGCAGTTCCCGCATTAGGCGCGGCAGCCCGCTCAGGGGCGGCAGGTCTTTGGTTCGCTGGCCCATGGTCGACAACCCCAGGTTTCTGCGGCCGCGACAGTAGCAGAAATACCCGCCGCCGGTCATTCCGGGCACGAGCGCCGGAGCACGGTGCTAGAATTCCGCCCACCTTGAACGGGCCTGTAGCTCAGTTGGTCAGAGCGGCGGACTCATAATCCGTTGGTCCCTGGTTCAAATCCAGGCGGGCCCACCATCTATTCGCTTGCGAGTCGGGTGATGGCTGATCATGGCGCCGGCACGGTGCCGACGAACAAGGGGCCGGTTGTTGCCGTTGTCGCGATCATGGTGGCCGGCGCGTTGCTGCGCCTCATAGGCATCGATCACGGCCTGCCGTTCATCTACGACCCGGACGAGCCGGACTTCGTAGAACGAGCCTTCCGGATGCTCGAGTCCGGCGATTTCAACCCGCACTGGTTCGGTCATCCTGGCAGCACCACGATCTATCTCAATGCGCTGCTTTTCACTGCATATGGCGCAATCGGAATCGCCGCTGGCTGGTTTGCCTCTGCCACCGCCGTCGCCGCTGCGTTTCACGCCGAGCCGTCGACGTTTTACCTGCTGGCGCGATGCCTGACGTGGCTCGCAGCCGTCGGGTCGATCATGCTGACCTGGCGGATTGCCTGGCGCACGGTCGGGGCGGGTTTCGCGCTTTTCGCGATTGCGCTGCTCGCGATCGCGCCACTGCACGTCACGCTGTCGCGCGCGGCCCGGCCGGACATGCTGATGACATTCCTGATGCTGGCGAGCGCCTGTTTTGCGCTCCGCATCGCGCAGGACGGCCGCTGGCGCGATTACCTCGGCGCGGGCCTTCTGCTTGGCCTTGCGGCAGCCACCAAGTATCCGGCGCTGACGCTCGGCCTGGTGATCGTCGTAGCGCACGTGCTGCGCCAACTGGCGCAACAGCGCCCATTCTGGGCCGAGGCGACTCGCCTGATGGCAGCTGGCGGTGCGACGCTCTGCGGCGCCTTCCTCGGCTCGCCGTTTTTGTTTCTCGACGCCCGCACCGCGCTTGGCAACATCGTCGGCGAAGCGCGCAGTTATCACCTGAGCGGAACTTCGCAAGGAGTCCTGCATTCGCTCGGCTGGTATCTCAGCGAGCCGCTCGGCGCATCGCTTGGCACAATCGGGCTTGCTCTGGCTGCGCTCGGCGGGTGGGCCGCTTTGCGCCGGCGCAACCGCGAGGCACTGTTGCTTCTGGCGTTCACCGTTGTGTTCCTCGTCTTCATCTCGTCGCTGCCGCTACGGTGGGAGCGCTGGGCGCTGCCGCTGGTGCCGTCGCTGGCGATCCTCGCTGCGCTCGGCCTGCGCGAGCTCTGGTCGATGGCACGAGGTATCGGAACCAATGCACTGCACACGGCTGCGCTCAGCGCCATCGTTGTGGTGACACTGGCAATGCCCGCCAGCGAGGCCTTGAGCTGGACCAGGGCACTCGCAGCCACCGAGACCCGCACGTTGGCCCGTCAATGGATTCTGCAACACGTCGCACCAGGCAGCGCGATCCTCGCCGAAGCCTACACGCCACATCTGCCGAAAGGCCGTTATCGCCTGTACACGGTGGACGGGCGGCGGATCTGGCGGCTCGATGGCACCGAGCGAATCCACGTGGTGCCGCGCGGAATCATCGGCACGCTCGCCGAAGCGGAAATGATTGATCGGGCAGGTATCGATTACGTGGTACTCGCCAACCACTACGACCGGCGCCTCTGGGAGAAAGACCGTTACCCGCACGAGCTGGCGATCTACGAGGACATCATGTCCCGGCACGAGCTGGTGTACGAGGTCTGGCCGGAGGCCGGCAAAGCCGCAGGGTTGGTGGTGCGGATCTATCGGGTCGTCCCGTCTCACAATAATCCAGCAGGTTAAATGACCGGCCCGGCGACGCGGCACCGCGGCGCACCGCCGCGCGAGGGCGAAAAACCGAAGCGGTTCGCAGCGCCACACCCCCTCCAACGCCTATCCTTGCGGGGCCTGCAGGATCAACCAGAGCGCTGCACCTGGCGGCACATGGATCAACAGTTGACGCACTTCGGCACACAGCTCGCGCGCGGCCTGGGCGATTCCGGGTGGCTCATGCTCGCCGGTGCATTCTTGATGCTGATGCTCGGCCTTTACGCTGGCTTGCTACTCAACCGGAATCGGCTGCCCCGGTGGATGCAGCTGAAGCAACCGCCTTCATTGCGTGGCCGGCTGGTGCTCGCGCTTGCCGCGTGTGCCTCGCTACCGGCAACAGCGCTGACACTGGTGATGGCCGGTCGTCTCGGTCACGACACCTGGCAGGCGGTCGGGTCATCGGCAAGCGCTTACCAGGCCGCCTTGTCGCAGGAATACGCCGTCGCGTTCGGGTGGCTGATGGCCACCATCATGATCGCACTGTGCCTGGCAATCGCGCTGGCTGGCAGCATCGCAGGCCCTATCGAGGCGCTGGAAAAGCATCTCGGTGAAAGCACCCTCGACTCCACCCGGCAACCGTCACCGCCACCGGACGATGCCCCTCAGGAAATCACTGCCGTCATCCACCACATGGGAGCGCTCGCGACGCGTCTCGGCGCGGCCAACGAGGAACTACACCAGAGCACGCGCCAGGCCGAACGGCTGCGCCGCGAACTCACCGCCGTCATCGGTAACCGCGAGAATGAGATTCGCAGCCGCACCGAGGATCTGTGCCGGGCCAAGGCCGAACTGGAGCAGCGCGCTCGCCTCGATGCGCTTACCGGTGTAGCCAACCGCCGCTCCCTGGCGGAGTTCCTGAACCGCGAGTGGCGCAGCGGCATGCGCGAGCAGAAGCCGGTGTCGCTCATCGTCATCGACATCGATCACTTCCGTGCCTACAACGAACACAGCGGGACGCAAAAGGGCGATGCCTGCCTGAAAGCCGTTGCCGACGCCCTGCGACAGGTGGCTACCCGACCATCGGACCTGGTGTGCCGCCACGGCAGCGATGATTTCGTGGTCGTGCTCGGGAACACGCCACTCGAGGGCGCGCTGGAAGTGGCGGAACAGGTCCGCAGTGCCGTCGAACGCCTGGCGATTCCTCACCCGCGCGCCACGAACGGGCAGGTCGTGACCGCGAC
>CAYOFE010000142.1:0-7349 GCA_964403135.1 uncultured Chromatiaceae bacterium
TGCCCGGGCCGACCATCGGATACACGCCCGCATCCGGGTCGATGATGACCTCGAGAAACGCCGGGCCCGGAAACTCCATGAATTCCTGCACCACGCGCGGCACGTCGGACTTGCGATCCAGGCGCGCTGCAAAACCGAAACCATCGGCCTGCGCGGCGCGCACGAAGTCCTTCCGGCGCAGCGACTTGTCGCTGCCGGACAGCCGCCCCTTGTAAAACAGCTTCTGCCACTGCTTGACCATGCCGTCGCCGTAGTTGTTGAGCACCACGACCTTGATTGGCAGGTTATAGGTGGTGACAGTCTCGAGCTCGCCCAGGTTCATGCGCAGGCTTGCATCCCCGTCGAGATCCACGACCAGGCGGTCGGGATGTGCGAACTGGGCGCCGATCGCCGCGGGCAGGCCAAAGCCCATGGTGCCCATGCTGCCGGAGGTCAGCCACAGGCGCGGCCGGCGGAAATCGAAGTACTGGGCCGCCCACATCTGGTGCTGGCCGACACCGGTGGTGATGATCGCCTCGCCGCGCGTGTACTTGTTGATTTCCTCGATGACGTAGTATGGCTGAATCAGCTCACTGGCACGGTCGTAGTTCAGCGCATAGACGCGTTTCAGTTCGGCCAGCTCGCGGTGCCAGTCCGCATGATCCGATGGCTGGTGGTGGCGTTCGCCCCAGGTCCGCAGGGCGTCCAGGTCGCGGTCGAGCACGCCGACGTGATGCCAGTCGGCCTTCTTGACCTTGCCGATTTCCGCCGGGTCGATGTCGAAGTGCGCCACGCGGCGCGCACGCGGCGCAAATTTCTCCGGCACGGCGGCCACGCGGTCGTCGAAGCGCGCGCCGACCGCAATCAGGAAGTCGCAGTCCTCGACGGCGTAGTTTGCGAAGGCCGCCCCATGCATGCCCAGCATGCGCAGCGATAGCGGGTCGGTGGTGTCGCATGCGCCGATCCCCATCAACGTGGTGGTGATCGGAATCTGGAAGCGGCGGGCGAAGCGGCACAGCGCCTCGGCGGCGTTGGCGTTGATGACGCCGCCGCCGGCATAGATCAGCGGCCGGCGCGATTCGCGCAGCATGGCGAAGAACGCCTTGCAGGCGCTCGCCGTGAGCAGGTTGTCCTGCACGGCCTGGATGCGCTGGCGATAGCCCTTGATCGGCAGCAGGCCCGAACCCTGGTACTCGCCGATCCAGTTCTGCACGTCCTTCGGAATATCCACCACGACCGGGCCCGGGCGGCCGGTGCGCGCGATCTCGAAGGCGGTGCGAACCGTGGCCTCGAGCTTGTACGGGTCGGTTACCAGGAACACGTGCTTGGCGACCGAACCCATGATCGCCGAGACCGGCGCTTCCTGGAACGCGTCGGTGCCGATCATGTTGGTCGGCACCTGGCCGGTGAGCACCACGATCGGCACGGAGTCGGCCAGGCAGTCGCGCACTGGCGTGACCGTGTTGGTCGCGCCCGGACCGGAAGTGACGAGCACCACGCCGACACGGCCGCTGGCACGCGCGTAACCGGCCGCCATGAAGCCGGCGCCTTGCTCGTTGGCCGGAACGATCAGCGGCAGCGGCTCGCGACCCGAGGCATCGCGCCGCTCGTCGTTATAGCGGAACACCGCATCGTAGGTGGGCAGGATGGCGCCGCCACTGTAGCCGAATATGATCTCCACGCCCTCGTCGGCCAGGACCTGGACGATCATCTCGGCCCCCGTCATGCGTTTCCCGGCGAGGGGATGGGGCGGTGTCGCCACGGCCTGCGGCGCAGTTGTCATAAACGTGGATCCGGGCTGGCAGCCATGCGGGCCGACCACCCGCGGTGTTTGGCTTTTGCCCAGAGTGTCGGACAATCTGCTTTGCATTGCAATAGTGTTTGAACTGCGCGAACATGGCGCTGTCGCCCGGAAAATCAAGCTCATGCGGCACATCATTTCCATCCTGCTGCAAAACGAAGCGGGGGCCCTGACCCGGGTCGCCTCCATGTTTGCGACGCGCGGCTATAACATCGAATCGTTGAGCGTCGCTCCGACCGAGGACCCGCGCTATTCGCGCCTGACGCTGGTCACGATCGGCTCGGATGCAGTCATTGACCAGATCAACAAGCAGCTGCTGAAGCTGGTCGATGTGGTCAACATGGCCGACATGACCCAGGGCGACCACATCGAACGCGAGCTGCTGCTGCTGAAGCTGCGTGTCCCGGATGCCGCCTGGGCGCGGGTCAACGAGCTCGTCAGCCGCGAGGGCGCGCGAGTGCTGGACGACAACCGCGCCACGTTCACCGTGGAACTGACCAGCACCTCGGGGCGTATCGACGATTTCGTGGAAAAGCTGGCGACGCAGGCGGAGATCCTCACGGTTGCCCGCAGCGGCCCGATGGCCATTGCCCGGGGCATGCCGGTGGTGGCCGCGCCGGCCTGAGCGGGGCGCGCACGATGGTCGCACGCAAGCGACGGCGGGCCGGCCGCGCGAGACTTGAGGATGCCGGCCGGATCGTCGTCAAGATCGGTTCCTCGCTGCTGGTGGAGCGCGACAGCGGCCGGCTGCACCGGCGCTGGCTGGAGTCGCTTGCTGCCGAGATCGCGCGGCTGCGCGGGCGCGGTCAGCAGGTGGTGCTGGTGTCGTCCGGCGCGATCGCCCTCGGGCGACGCTACCTGGGGCTGCGGCGCGAACAGCGCAAGCTCGAAGAGCTGCAGGCCGCTGCCGCCGCAGGGCAGGTCATCCTGGCTCATGCCTATCAGGAAGTGCTGAACGCGTATGATCTCAAGGTCGCCCAGGTGCTGCTGACACTGGACGACACCGAGAGCCGGCAACGCTACCTCAATGCCCGCAATACGCTGCAGACGCTGCTCGAACTTGGCGTGATACCGGTAATCAATGAGAACGACACGGTTGCAACGCAGGAAATCCGCTATGGCGACAACGACCGTCTCGGCGCGCGGGTGGCCGAGATGCTCAGCGCCGACTGCCTGGTGCTGCTCTCCGACGTGGATGGACTCTACGACGCCGATCCGGCAAAGAATGCCGACGCCAGACTGATACCGGAGGTCCGCGAGATCACGCCTGCGATCGAGGCGCTGGCCGGCATGTCGAGCACGGAGTTCGGCTCGGGCGGCATGATTACCAAGCTGGCGGCGGCGCGCATTGGCCTGCATGCCGGCTGTGCCACCGTAATTGCCAGCGGCAAGCGCATGGAGCCGTTGAGCGCGATCGAGAACGGTGCGCCCTGCACGTGGTTTCTTCCCGGCCGCTCACCGCTCGCCGCACGCAAGCAATGGATCGCGGGCACGCTGCGTCCCCGCGGCCACCTGGTCATCGACGAAGGCGCCGAGCGGGCGCTCGCCGCCGGCAAGAGCCTGCTGCCGGTGGGCATCGTTGCCGTGGAGGGGCGTTTTGAGCGTGGCGATGCGGTGACCATACGCAACGGCCAGGGACGCGATCTCGCGCGCGGTCTGGTCGCCTACGGCAGCGACGAGGCACGTCGCATCCGCGGCCGGCGCAGCGAGGACATCGAGCGGCTGCTCGGTTATCGTGGCCGCGATGAACTCATCCATCGCGATAATCTGGTGCTGTTGAGCGGCTGATCCATGAGCATGTCCGACACACGGTCAGGGGAGTCGCTGGCGGCCACCATGCGTGCGCTCGGCCGGCGGGCGCGCGGCGCGGCTGGCTTGCTGGCGCGAGCCACGACCGCGCAGAAGGATGCAGCCCTGCGGGGGGCTGCTGCCGCGATTCGCCGCAACTGCACGGCGATCCTGGCCGCCAACGCCAGGGACATGGACGCCGCGCGGGCCCGCGGCCTGGCGAAATCGATGCTCGACCGGCTGTATCTCGACGCCGCCCGGGTCGAAGCCGTGGCGCGCAGCATCGATGAGGTACGCGCCCTGCCCGACCCGGTGGGCCAGGTGATGGCCGAGTGGACGCGGCCGAACGGGCTGCGCATCCAGCGCGTGCGTGTGCCGCTCGGGGTGATCGGCATCATCTACGAGAGCCGGCCGAACGTGACGGCCGACGCCGGGGCGCTGTGCCTGAAGGCCGGCAACGCGGTGATTCTGCGCGGCGGCTCGGAAAGTTATCACTCGAGCCAGGCCATTCACGGCTGCCTGCAGAACGGACTGCACGAGGCCGGGCTGCCGCAGGATGCGATCCAGATGGTGCCGACCACTGACCGCGAGGCCGTGGGCCACCTGCTCGGCCAGATGCAGGAGTTCGTCGACGTGATCGTGCCGCGCGGGGGCAAGAGCCTGATCGAGCGCGTGATGAAAGATGCGCGCGTGCCGGTAATCGGTCATCTGGAGGGCATCTGCCACACCTACGTGCACCGCTCAGCGGACGTGGAGATGGCGAGGCAAATCACGCTCAATGCCAAGATGCGCCGCACCGGGATCTGCGGGGCGACGGAGACTCTGCTGATCGATCGCGATTGCCTGGCGACGCATTACCGGCCGATCGCCGATGCGCTGCACGCGGCGGGCTGCGAGTTGCGCGGCGACGCGGAGATCTGCGCGCTCGATCCGCGGGTGAAGCCGGCGTCCGAGGATGACTGGCACACCGAGTACCTCGATGCGATCCTTTCCGTGCGCGTCGTTGGGAACGTGGATGAGGCGATCGCCCACATCGCCCGCTATGGTTCGGGGCACACCGAGGCGATCATCGCCACGGATCCGCGCGCGGTGGAGCAATTCTTCCACGATCTCGACAGCGCGATTTTGCTGCATAACGCCTCGACGCAGTTCGCCGACGGCGGCGAATTCGGCATGGGCGCGGAGATCGGCATTGCCACCGGCCGCATCCATGCCCGCGGGCCGGTGGGCGCCGAGCAGCTCACCAGCTTCAAATACCTGGTGTACGGCAGCGGCCAGACCCGCCCCTGAACGAGACTTCGGTCAAGCCCGCGCTGTGACCCGGGTCGCGGCGAATCGCGCGTAATACTGGGATGTTACGCGCGTGAGCGTTATGGCAAATCCCGATCTGATCATCGTCGGTGGCGGTATCAATGGCGCCGGCATCGCGCGCGACGCCGCGCTGCGCGGCTTGCGCGTGTGCCTGGTCGAGCAGGCCGATCTGTGCAATGCCACTACTCGCTGGTCCAGCCGACTGATTCATGGCGGCCTGCGTTATCTCGAGCACCTCGAGTTCGGCATGGTTCGCGAATCGCTGGCCGAACGCGAAATACTGCTGGTCACCGCGCCGCATCTCGTGCGCACGTTGCCGATGCTGATCCCGGTCTTTCGCGGGGCGCGGCGCGGCCTGGCGACGATCCGCGCCGGTATGTGGCTTTATGATTTTCTCGCGCGCAGCCAGTCGTGGCCGCGGCATCGCATGTTGAGCGCCGCCGAGGCGCGCGGGCGCATGCCACAGCTCGCAGCAGAGGGTCTGGTCGGTGCCGCCAGCTACGCCGACGCACAAGTGGCGTTTCCCGAGCGGCTGGTGGTGGAAAACGCGCTCGCCGCGCGGCGGGCAGGCGCCGTAATCCGCACGTGGACCCGCGTCGAGCGGCTGCTGGTCGGGCACGGCGACGTCGCCGGGGTCACTGTGCGCGACCTGCGCTCGGGCGCGGTCGAGACCCTAACCGCGCCGGTGGTGATCAATGCGGCCGGGCCGTGGGTCGACCGCCTGCTGTCCACGGTGAGTGGCGCGCACGGTACGCCACCCCGGCTGATTGGTGGCACGCGCGGCAGTCACATCGTCGTCGATCCCTTGCCCGGGCTCGGCGATACCGCCTGTTACGCCGAGGCCGGTTCGGACGGGCGGCCATTCTTCGTAATCCCGTGGAACGGGCTCACGCTGATCGGCACCACGGATATTGCCTACGACGGCGATCCGCAGGCTGCGTGCGCGAGCGAAGCGGAGATCGATTATCTGCTCAGCGAAACGCGCCGGTTGTTTCCGGCAGCGCTGTTGACGCGACAGTCGATCCGCTACACCTATGCCGGTGTGCGCCCGTTGCCGCAGGCGAGCGGCCGCGACCGGGCGGCGATCACCCGCCGGCATCGCATCTGCCATCACCGCGAGTTCGCCCGCGGGCTGTACTCGGTGGTGGGCGGCAAGCTCACCACCTATCGCCGTCTGGCCCAGGCGGTCGTGGACCGCGTGGCGCGCCACCTGGGCCGCGAGCTTCCGGCCTGCAAGACGGCGACGCGCCCGTTACCCGGAGCGGCCGCCAGCGCAAAGGACGTCCACGACGCGCTCTACGCGGGCACGGCGCTGCGGCCCGCGGTGCTCGAAAGGCTGATCAGCCTCTATGGTTCGCGTGCCGCGGACGTGGCGGAACTGGCCGAGCGCCACCCCGAGCTGAGACGCGAGATCTGCCCGGTGCGGCATGTCATCGCTGCCGAAATCGTCTTTGCATTCGAAGCCGAGCTGGCATCGAACCTCGCCGACGTGATGATGCGCAGGACAATGCTGGGGCTGGGCCCGGATCTCGGGCAGGGCGTGTTCCCGGCGGTTCTGGAGACTGCGCGGGCGCACCTCGGGTGGGGCGCGGCGCGGGTGGAAGAGGAGCGACAGCAGTATCTGGCGGAGACCGCGGCGCTGCAGATGCCAGCGTGCCGGGCCGGCTCGGTCCAGGCGGCCTGAGTCAACGATCTCATCATGCCCGCTCACCTGATCGTGCTTGCCCGTATCAGGGAGCGCGAGAAACTACGTCTAAATGCCCGCTTTCGCAGAAAATCTGCGCGACGGCTTCGCCGGCCGCCTGTTACTCCTGGCCGGAACGGTCGTCCTGCAGGACGGGCTTCAGCCCCGACATCAGCACGCCTCGGACGCCGCAGGCTCACCCTGTGAGCCACCGGTCATGTAGGCTCCGATCTACGATAAGCATCGCCGGGCTCCGGCACGACAAACACAGATCCGGTGGGGGGATTTCCGTTGCTCAGGGCCTTGGGCAGAATGGCAGCCGACGGTGGGAGCGGGCGGCAGCCGAGTGGCTGCCATGGCATCTGGCGCGGTGGGTTATTCGCTCAACCGAAGAAACAACAGCGCAGAGCACGACCCGGTTTCGCCGATTTGATCACCGAGGCCGGCCTTCAAGCCGCAGCCGGCGACCGCGCCTACGCGCGCGGTGTCGGCTATTTCAGGTCCGGTGCGGTCGCCGATCTCGTGGTCAGCGGCAAGACCATCAATGCCCGCGTCGTTGGCACCGGCGAGTACGCCGTCCGGTTCCGGGCCGATGGCGGTGACCTTGAATACGCCTGCACCTGTCCGGTCGGAGACGCCGGTGTCTTCTGCAAGCATGCTGTCGCCGCGGGCCTGGCATGGCTGGCCCGCGAGCAGGAGACACCGGGCTCCGGGCGGGAAACAGACGATCTTTCCCGCATCCGGGCGTGGATCACGGCCGCCCCGCGCGCCTGGCTCGAAGAGCTG
>CAYOFE010000143.1:0-7272 GCA_964403135.1 uncultured Chromatiaceae bacterium
TCGAAGTAGAACACGTCGCGCAGGCTGTCGAAACGCACCAGCTGGTAGGCGACGATGATCTGGTCGTCCCAGATCAGCCCGCTCCACAGCGCCGGCAGATGGGCGAGAAACGCCAGCGCGATGACCGCGGCGGGCACGAGCTTCGTGACGTCGGACATCGGAGGCGGCGCCATTCAGAACGTTACGCCGAGGAATCCGCGCAGCACGAAACCGAGCAGCAAGGTAGCGCCGAACAGCAGCCACGAGGCCGATGACAGGCCGAGGAACTCGCCGCGGGCCCGCGGGTAATCCAGATCCACGCCAACGATCGCGGAGTCGGCCGGCATCGGCGGTTCGGCCGGATAGCCGAGGCCGCGCCAGTCGCCGGCCCGATAAACGCTCGGGCCGAGCGGCCCGTCAGCGGCGGCGACGACACGTCGCTCGACGGTGACATCACCCAGCCGGATGCGTGCCGTGTGTTCGCCGGGCGCAGCCGCGCTGACGCGCCAGAGCACCTGGCCGCGGTCAGGAAGGCGCAGCGGCGCGGTCTCGACGACCAGCCCGCTGCCATCCAATAAAACCGATGGCGCCTGCGGGAGCATCTGCGCCGGTGGGAGCGGCGCACGCCGCGATTCCCCCGTCGCGACGGGCGTCGCTCCCACGGGATAGAGCGACGGCTCAACCGACACGGTAACGATAACCCCCTCGCCCACGGCCAGGCTGCGCCAGGCAAAGCGCGACTCGATCTGCGCCAGCAGCAGTGCGATCGGCACCAGCATCACTGCCATCGGCACCAGTGAGTAGCCGAGGTAAGTGAGCGAGTGCCACACCACCCGCGCCTGCGCACGCAGCAGCACGCCCGGATCGTCCTTGTAGAGCCAGAGCTCCAGCAGGTATGCCTTGATGCGGTCTTTCGCGTGACGGATACCGTCCTGGTCAGAGGCAAAGCGAAACACCAGCAGCGCGAAAAAAGACACGGGAATCGCCGTGACGAAGACCTGCACGGGAACCGGCAGGCCACCGAGCAGGGCGAACCACGGAGCAGCGATCGCATTGGCCGCCGCGTTGATGTTGGAGTAGAGGGTCATCTATCGCGACTGGCGTCGCTCCCACAAGAACCTTTCGCGACTGTGGGAGCGGCCCAAGCCGCGATCCCCGTCGCGACTGGCGTCGCTCCCACAAGAACCTTTCGCGACTGTGGGAGCAGCCCAAGCCGCGATCCCCGTCGCGACTGGCGTCGCTCCCACAAGAAACTTTGGCGACTGTGGGAGCGGCCCAAGCCGCGATCCGCGTCGCGACTGGCGTCGCTCCCACACAAGCCGCGACGCGGCTGGCATCCTGCACCCATGCATGCCCTTCAGCTGATGTAGCCAAGCCCGCGCAGCTTCTTGCGGATCTCCTCGTCGGAGTCTGCTCCTTCGAATTCCGCGAGCTGCCGTTCGAGCGCGTGGACCACGAACTCATCCGGCGAGGAATAGCCGGCGACCTCGGATATGGCGCGGATCTTCTCCCAGAGGTCTTTATCGATGGTGATTTTCTTGCTACCGAACATGGCCATTACCTCGTTCGCCACTGGCGTCGCTCCCACAAGAGCCGTTCGCGACTGTGGGAGCGGCGCAAGCCGCGATTTCTCATTCGCAAAGGCTATCGCAACAGGTTCCTGCCCTGCATCTGCTCCGGCGCAGCGAGCCCGAAATACCGGAGTATGGTCACCGGCAGGTCGCGCAGGTCACCGGCCTGAGTTGCGAGCGGGCGGCTGGCGAGCAGCACTCCGGGCACGGCGCGCGAGTCCATGCAGTGATCGCCGCTCCAGGGCGCGTCGTTGTCCTCAAGCAGCACCGCGGCCACCTTGCCGGTGCTGGTGGCCCAGGAGGAACGATAACCCCAGGCGTAGCCGACCACCACGTCAGGCGCTTCGGCCAGGCGCGCGCCGCGATAAACATCTTCGCGCACCGCAGCCTGCGTCACCACCGGCTGATTACCCTGCGGATCGCGCCATTCGAGCAGCGCGGCGGCAATCTCGCGCGCCAGCGCTTCGCGTTCGCCCGGCGGCACGATGCCGTGGCGCTCGCGGCCCTGCACGTTGATGTACAGCGAGTTCAGCCCGATGCTGAAGGCCCTGGTCTTCTTCCAGTCAATGCCGCCGAGCCAGTCGTGCCGGTCGCGCTCGGCTGGATCCTCGAGCACGAGGTAACCTTTCTGCTCGAGCCAGGCGTTGAGGTGCGCCTGGCGGCGAAACGGCGCAAACCCATGGTCGGACATCACGATGAGCGTGGCGCCGTCGTCGAGCGCGCCCATCGCCTGGCCGACCAGCGCATCCACCTCGATATAGATATCGCGCATCGCGGCGGCCAGCTCCGGCGGGGTATGCGGGTCGTGAAACGGATGCGCCGGGTCGGTCTCGCGGCCCATCATGTGATGACGCTGATCGACGGTGCTCAGGTAGAAGAACAGAAACCGGTTGCCCGGCTGGCGGCGAAACGCGTCCAGCTCGTGGCGCAGCAGCCGCCGCCGCTCGTCCATCACGATCCCGGTCTGGCGAATGAACTCCTGCGGCGTGAAGAGTTTCGCCGACAGCGCCTTGGTTTCCTCGGGCATCTCCTCGGTGTAGAACAGCCCGGCATGCTCGGCGAGCTCGCGCGCATACTCCGCGGGGTGGGAGATCGGCTGCGCCGGGTCGGCCGGGTTGATGTTCACCGGCGTGATGTAGATCGCCGGCTGTGGCGCAAGCCGCTGCAGGTACACGCGCACCATCCCGGGCACGTCCACCAGCCCGGGAATCAGCGGGAAGCGCAGCGGCAGCCACTCGCTCCACTCGCCCACATTGAGCAATGCGCGCGACGTGCCGAAGTCGATCAGCGCCACCGGCTGTTCGGCGTCCGCGCGCAGCGCAAACGACACCTTCGACCAGGGCGCGCCTTCGAGCAGCGCGTTCGGCGGCCCCTCGATCTCTGCGGAGTAGCTGCCGCGCCCGCCGAGCAGGCGCCGGATCACGCCGCCCGACACCGGCCCGCCCGGCACCGAGGTGTCGTTGGTGTAGTAAGAAAAAGTGCCCGGCGTGCCCCTCAGGTCCGGGGTACCCATCCCCGAGACCGACTCGCCGGCCGGCACCGGCGGGTAATTGGCCGGCACCTGGAACAGGCGCGCCGGGATGCCAGCGTCGTCGAGGTACTCCCAGAACGCCTTGCCATCGCGAAGCAGCACGGTCTTCTCGCTGCCGAGCGGAATGCGCCAGCGGCCGAGCGGGATCGGCTCGAATCCGGACTTCGTCACTTTCGATGCGGACAGGTATGGTTCGAGCGTCGCCCGATCGATGTGCAGGAAATCGAACAGGCCGTGGCCGCCCGGGTCCATGCCGGTGATGAAGTTCGACCACGCCACCGGGCTTTGCGGCGGCAGGCTGGTGCCGAGCGGCTGGATGCCGCCCTGCGCCGCGAGCTTCGCAAGATTCGGCACGATGCCCTCGGCCATGTACTGGCGCAGCATCGCCGGGTCCATGCCATCGACGCCGAGCACGATCATGCGGCGTGGCGCCGCGGCGGAAGCCGCCGCCACGTACGACGCGATGGCCATCGCCGCCAATGCGACCGGGAACCTGTGCGCTGACCTGGGCATCGCCGGCAGTCTATGCCAGTCAGGGGGCGGGGCGCCGTAACCGGTTCGCAACGCGTGCGGCCAGTTCCTGCACCTCGGGCCGCGCCAGCGCTGCCGGCTCGAGCCGCGCGGCGGCCTCGATGTGCTCGCGGGCCGCCTGGTAGCGCGCCCCGGCATCGGCGGCATCCAGCTCGCCGAGGCTGGCGAGCACGCGCGCCGTCTCGAGATGGGCGCTGGCATGCGCGGGGTTCAGGCGCAGCGCCACGGCATGCTGCGCCAATGCCTGCTCGAACAGGCCCCGGGCGCGCGGCACATCGCCCGCCCGCAAAGCACGCAGCCCGCGCTCGTAGTGCACGCGGCCCACGCCGTAATACGGCAGCGCGTAGCTGGCGTCGGTGCGGATGGCCTGCTGGAACAATGCCTCGCCGCCCGGAAGATCGCCACCCATCACCGTGATCACCCCGAGGTTGTAAGCTGCCGTGGCGCTCTGCCGGGGAGCGGCGGCGAGGCGCGCGGCCCGCCGGAAACTGTCCTCGGCCTCGCGCAGGTTGCCGGCCTGGAACTGAGCCTTGCCATACTCGATGAACAGCGTGGCGCAGCACTGTGTCCGGGCGACCGCATCCGACCACAGCCGCAGGTCCGACTGCCATACCTGACCCCGCACCAGCGTCGCGGCAATCCCGGCAAGAACGAGGCTCGCAGCGAGCACGCCGGCCACCAGCGGGCGCAGGCGCGCGGCGACTGCGTCGTAAGCGACCCCGCCCATCAGCGCCAACCCGACCGACGGCAGATAGAGATAGCGCTCGGCGACCGGGGTCACCGCGACGCTGGTCGCCGCGACCGCCAGGGCGGGCGCAAGCGCGATCAGGGTCCATGCCATGCCAAGCAGGACTCCCGCACCGCGCGGCAGGTCGCGCCGGCGCCAGGCGAGGATCGTCACCAGCAACGCCACCCCCGTCACGGTCACCGCCGGAAACAGCGCGGGCACCATGTCCCAGGCCACGAAATGCGCGTGTGGCCAGGGCCAGGCCAGCTTGCCGAGGTAGTAACCCGATGCCCGCAGCAGCCGCGCAACGAGATCCGCTGCCGATGCGGCATCGAGCGCCGCACCCTGCGTGCCGGCGGCCTGCCTTAACGCCAGGTACAGCACGGCGGCGCCGAGCCACGCGGCCGCCGCCCCCAGCCACGATCGCAGCGCGATGCGACGCGCGGCCGGTATCGTGCCGGCCGCGCGTGCGGCCAGCACCACCGCCGGCCCCAGCAACAAGCCGCTCAAAGCGATTTCCTTGCTGAGGCACGCCAGCAGAAAAGCAACCGGCGCCAGCGCAAACCCCAGCCGTGAGCCCGTATCGACCCAGCGCAGCAGCAACAACAGCGCAGGCAGCAGCAGCATCGTCGCCAGCGCATCGCTGCGCCCGGTCACCCAGCTCACCGCCTCGGTGTGTATGGGGTGCACGGCGAACAGCGTGGCCGCGACCAGTGCCGCGATATCGCCCGTCGCGAGCCGACGCAACAGGCGGCGCGCCAGCAGCCATACCGCCAAGGTGGCCAGCAGATGGCAAATGACATTGGTGACATGCGGCCCAGCTGCCGCGCCGCGACCGAACAGCGCCTGGTCAAGCAGATAGCTCAGCACCACGACGGGCCGGTAATACGCGTAAGTCCACTGTGGAATGCCGGGTGGCGGCAGGAACACTTCGCGCAGCGAATGCAAGACCGCCATCTGCTGCCGGGCGACGAGCTGATCGTCCCATACCAGTGCGCCCCACGGCGCAATCGCGTAGGCCGCTACGGCCGCGAGCAGGGGCACACACCACCGGAAGCGCTGCAGCGGCATGCTAGGAGCCCAGCACGTTCAGCATGGCGACAAAAGTACCGGCGCCCGACAGCCAGCGCTCCGCCGTAAAAGCAAAATACAGCGCCGCCAGCATGCCCATCAGCGGCGGCAGCAGCAGAACGGCCGTGACCTGCGGCGCCCTGCGCATGAATGCGAGGGCCGCCACCGCCAGGCCAAGCGCAATCCAGGGCGCAACGATCGGTCCCAGCACCTTCAATACACCCACGTACACCAGGCCGAGTGCGCAGGCACAGCGCGCCAACAGCGGCAGTCGCCCCAGGCGCGCAGCCGCCGCCACCGCCACCGCTGCGAGCGCCGCGCCAAGCAGCAGAGCGCGCGCGAAGCTGCCCGCAAAGCCGTCGGGATCTGCAAGCTCGGCCGGGCTGGCCGCCAACGACCAGATCGCAAACCCCGCGGGCAGCGTCAGGGCAAACCACACGATGGCCGCGCTGGCCAGCCACGGGAACCGCGCCTGGACGCTCATGGCGCGAGCTCGTTCCAGTGCACGGTCACCGGCCCGTCCCGGCCGCTCGCGCTGGCAATCGGCCGCGACACGGCGCCGGCGAGCGGCGCACCGAGCGTGATCGCGCGCCGGGCGCCGCGGTGGCGCATCTCTTCCGGCTCATGGCCTGGCGCGACCAGCCCGACCGGCATCGTCAGCTCTCCGGTCAGCCACAGGTAGCGGAAACCGTGCACCAGGCTCGACGCGCCGAGCACGACATCGGCGGCCGGCAGTTGCGGCGCCAGCAATCGCGCTGCGGCGATGTCACCGGCGTGACGCCGGCGATAGAACTCGGCCAGCCGTTCGCGTACCGCCGGCTCGGCAAGTCGCTCCCGCGATACCCACAGCTCGGTCGGCGGTGCGCGCACCAGCAGTTCATATCGGGCATCGCGGCGCGCATCGGCGGGCGTGATCCGCCCGCGCACGTAGTAAAGCCTGTTCACCCCGCCGCTGAAGCCGGTATGAAACACCAGCGCATCCGGCGACGGGCGCGGCACGGGCCGGAAATTCCACACGCGATTCTGGATACGGCTGCCGAACAGCGGCGCGGTCATGAATACGTCCCAGTCCGCGGCCATGTACACGTCCCAGCCCGCGCCATCCCGCGTCAGGTAATCGAGTGGCTCGAACGCGCTGGCCAGGCTCGACATGTCGCCCTGGGCGCCGCGCCAGTAACGCTGCTCGGTGGTGAGGGTGCCCGCGCGCCGGTCGGCTATTGCAGCGCTGAGATCAAATGTCGGGAACCGCGCGCCGGCGAGGTGAGCGAGTGCCAGGGCCGCGCCGGCGACGCACACCGTCTTGATCATCACGACAGCGCCGGGCAGCGGGCCGCGCATCTGTTCGAGCATCAGCGCGAGCGCGAGCAACCCCATCGGCACCAGCACCAGCAGCAGGCGCATGTTGTACGGCAGGCGCGCCGCATCGATCTGCACCAGGAACAGCAGCAGTATCAGCGGCGCAATGCTCCAGAACAGCAGCGGCAACAGATCTCCGCCACGCGCGCTTCGCGCTGCGCGCAGCAGGCAGGCGCCGAGCGCCGGCACGCCAAAGCCCCAGAACGCCAGCCCGAGCCCGCCATTGGCGCTGCCAAGTCCCGGATCGCGCAACAGGAACAGCAGCATGCGCAGCGGCTCCTGCGACAACGCGACGATGGCGCGACCGGCGCTGGCACCGGTCGTCGCATTCACCAGTTCCCACGGGCGCGCGCCGAGATCCCGCAGGCCACTCAACGACAATGCATAGGGATAGAGCGGCGCGCCGATCAGCAGCGCGTTGCGGATCCACCAGTACGCCGGCACCACGAGCGTCAAGACAAGGTACAGCGCATACCCGCTCCAGCGCGCCGGCGCGCCCGCGCCAC
>CAYOFE010000144.1:0-1389 GCA_964403135.1 uncultured Chromatiaceae bacterium
GTATCTTTAACCGCGGACTCCAAATCGAATCCGTACTAAATCGGGGAGCAGGTCGGTATTACTAAGACCTCCATCGGGCTGGCAATCGCATTGCTTCTGGCAGGGGGCGTCGCAAACCGCTCTGATCAGCCGAAGGAACCGCGGGTCGCCGAGGAGCCCGGCGCATCCCAACTGTCTGCAGTTCTGGTGGGCGAGACGATTCGAGTGACGGACGGCGACACGATCCGGGTCCAGCTCGATAGCGGCCCGATCAAGGTTCGGGTTTTCGGTGCGGATGCCCCAGAACGCGACACGCAATTTGGACCTCCGGCCACGAAGCTGATGCGCAGCCTGGTTGAGGACAAGGCCGTCGAACTCGAGTCCGTCACACAGGACAGTTATGACCGGATTGTCGCCCGTGTGTTCGTGGGCGAAACGGACGTCGGTGCGGCGATGATCGAAAAGGGATACGCGTGGGCGTACCGACGCTATCTCGGGCAGGTCGAAGGGGCGGATCGTTATTGTGATCTCGAAGCGAAGGCCCGAACGGCCCGCCTGGGTTTGTGGGCAGATCCGCCTGTGACATGGGTGCCGCCGTGGAATCTTCGCGCCAGCGGCCGAGGCGAACGGGTACCTGATCACGACTGGTCGAGGGAAACAGCAGAGACTTGCCGGGCAGCCATCCGGCGGGGTGCTGAGCCCCCGCGCAGCGTCGCGCCACAGCTTGGGCCCGCGCCGAAAAGAACCGATTGCCTGATCAAGGGCAATATCAGCAGCAAGCGCGAGCGGGTTTACCACGTGCCCGGTAGCTCCAGTTACGAGAAGACGAAGATCGACGAGCGCCGCGGCGAGCGCTGGTTCTGCACCGAAGAGGAAGCTCGCGCGGCCGGGTGGCGGGCGCCAAGGTGAAACCAGGGCGAGCGACGCTCGATTTCGCGGACAAGCTTCGCGCCTGGCGGGCCGTGCAGCGCGAGCTCGCGCGTCTGGAGGCGAGCGCGCTTGTGACGGTACGAAGGATCGCCACCCAAAAGCACTATCAGGCGAATCCCGACTCGCCGATTTTCTCGGAGCTGGTCAGCATCGCGCGAAAGACGATCGGGATTGCCGAGCCCTTGCGCGCGGCGCTGGCGCCAGTGGCTTCGAAAATCTCTGCCGCATTTGTCTACGGGTCCGTGGCGAAGCGCGAAGACTCCGCCCGGAGCGACATCGACCTCATGATTCTCAGCGATCAGGTGACATATGCGGATCTGTATGCGGCGGTCGAGTCGCTAAACTCGTTGCTGGGGCGGCAGGTCAATCCGGTGATCTACACACGCAATGAACTGACCAGGCGCCGCGCGGAAGGAAACTCATTCGTGCAACGCGCGCTGTCACAACCGAAGCTGTGGGTCATCGGGTCGGAGCATGACC
>CAYOFE010000144.1:1489-7017 GCA_964403135.1 uncultured Chromatiaceae bacterium
CGGCTCCGGCACCGTTACATAGTCTTTCAGGTATTGCCGCATACCTTGCAACTCGGACCGGAAGTCTGGCGCGTGTTGGCCAAGGCGCACGCCGTGCGGAACGTCAGCGAGTATCAGGGTACGCTTGAGGTCACCGAGCGTCTCGTCGTGGACGTAATTACAGCGGCAAGGAGAGTCGCAGAACCCATTGGCAGGTTACCGCCGATCGGCTGAACGGCGTATTGGTTCTGTGCACGACTCGCAGTGCAACGCTGCGCGATTGGCTGCGGCGCGACTATCATGCTCCTGTTATATCCGGAGACTCGCTCATGCCCACCAACCGCTGGAAATCGATCCTGGTCGCCGTCGCCGACCCGGCCGCTCGGCAGCAGCTCGCGGTGCGCAAGGCCGCACGGCTGGCCACGGCGAGCGGGGCGCGGTTGACGCTCTTTCACGCGTTCTCGCAGCCGTTTCCGCTGCCGCAGCCACTGCCGTCGAGCCCGGAGGCGATACTGCGCGCTGTCGCAAAACAAAAGCGCGCGCAGCTGGAGCAACTCGCCGAACCGCTGCGCAGGTCGGGTCTGCGCATGGCCTGCGAGGTGGCCTGGGATTTTCCTCCGGCGCAGGCGATCGTGCGCCGCGTGCTGGCCGGCAAGCCGGATCTCCTCGTCGCGGGCTCGCATCGTCACACCCGGCTCGGGCGCTGGTTTCTCGCCAACGCCGACTGGGACCTGATCCGCGAGTGCCCGTGCCCGGTGTGGTTCGTAAAGCGCGATCGGCTCGGCGCAAAGCCGCTGATCGTGACTGCCGTTGACCCGTCCCACGCGCACGCCAAGCCTTCCGGGCTCGATGAGCGGCTGCTCAAGGTGGCAGGCGCCGTGCGGGAGCAGCTCGACGGGCGCATGGGGCTGATTCACGTCGAAGATGTGCTGCTGACGGCACCGCTGGCTTTCCTGCCGGCGTTGCCGGCTGCGCTGCTGGAACCCCCCGGCGTGCGGCGCGCGGCGGCGCGCCGCGCCGTCGCGCGCCTGGCCCGGCGCCATGGCATCGCCGCCGACGCGGCGCTGGTGTGGCCGGGGCTGCCGGCCAAAGTGATCCCGGTCATCGCCGCGAAACTCGGCACCGACGTCCTGGTGATGGGCGCGGTGTCGCGCAGCGGCCTGTCGAAGGCCTTCATCGGCAGCACGGCCGAAGCGGTGATCGATGCGGTGGGTTGCGACGTGCTGATCGTCAAGCCGCGTGGCTTCAGGACCACGGTGCCGCGCCGCGCGCCGCGGCTCGGCCGCCCGGCCTGAGCCGGCTACGCGCTCAATTTCTTACCCAGGTTTCCGCAATCAGCTGCGCAGCCAGGCTATCGACGTCGCCTTCGCGCACGCGTCGCGTCATGACACCACTGCGCCGGCGCTCGCGCAATAACTCCTCGGCCTCGGCCGATGTGAATCGCTCGTCCACCATTTCCGCCGGCAGCCGGTAGCGCTCGGCGAGCCTCGCAGCAAAGTCCTTTGCCCGCGCGGTCATCTCGGAGTCCGTGCCATCGGCATTGCGCGGCAGCCCGACGACCAGCACCTGCGGCTGCCATTCCCGGACCAGTGTATCGAGTGCGTTCCAGTCCGGCAGGCCGTCGCGGGCCGGCAGCGTGGTCAGCGCCGCGGCGGTGCTGGCGATGCGATGAGCGGTCGCCACCCCGATGCGCCGCGTACCGCAGTCGAACACCAGCGCGTTGTCGCGAGCGGCGCTGGTCACCGCTCAGGCGTGGCCGGCTTCGGAGCTGATGGTGGCGAGGTCGATGCCGAGCAGCTGTGCCGCTCTGCGCCAGCGCTCCTCGAACGGCGTGTCGAACAGAATGTCGGCGCTTGCCGGCACGCTCAGCCAGGCGTTGGCGCTCATTTCCATTTCGAGCTGCCCCGCACCCCAGCCGGCATAACCGAGCGCCATCAGCGCTTTCCTCGGCCCGTTGCCGGCCGCCATCGCCGCGAGGATGTCCTGCGAGGTGGTGAGGTGCACTGTTCCGGTTACCGCCAAGGTTGATTCCCATTCCTCGGTGGCTTCGTGCAGCACGAAGCCGCGCTCGGTCTGCACGGGGCCGCCGCGCAGTACCGGCTGGCTTGCCACGGTGGGGTCGGGGTCGACGAGCTCGAGTTGCTCGAACACCTCGCCGAGATCCATGTCGAGGGGGCGGTTGATGATGATGCCGAGCGCGCCCTTGTCGTTGTGCTCGCAGATGTAGGTGACGGTCCGGACGAAGTTCGGATCCATCATGTTGGGCATGGCGATGAGCAGATGCCCGGTAAGGTACGTGACTTCGCTCATGGCGCAAGTCCAATTTACCACGCCATCGCGGCGATGGCATGGGTGCGGCCACGCCTGCTCAGGATCCGCGCAGGCTGCGCAGTTGCCCGCTTGCCACGCCGGCGCTGAAATGCCACTCGTAGGCGAAGCGCACCACGTCATAATCTTCCCGCAATGCGGCGGGGAACGGCTCGAACGGTGCGGCGATATGCACGATATCCAGCGCCGCCCGGTCGAGCGCCTCGTAGCCCGAGGAACTGCGCACCTTCACTTCGCGAAGCTGTCCGTCGGAGGCGATAGCGACCTCGATCACCGGATGGGTGCTCACGCCCTGCAGCAGGGCGGCGCGTGGAAAGTTCAGGGTGCCAATGCGTTCCACGCGCTTTTTCCAGACGTTCAGATAACTGGCGATTCGCGATTCCCTGGTGTTGGCGCTGACAACGACTTCACGCGGGTGGGAATCCGGGATCACGGTGCGCGAATCGGGCTCGGCCAGAATGTCGGCAGTCTGCGTGTCGCCCGCCGGCAATGGCTGCTGGCGTGCCGCAGGAGCCTCGACGCCGGCACGCTCGGGCAGCACCTGGCCACGGTGGCCGGTCACGGCGGTCAGCACCGCGCGAGCGGGCCGCGGCGAGCCGGCTTCCTGCGGGCTCCACCCATCGGTGCTGCGGTCCGGGCCAGGTGGCAGGAAGGGGTCAGCGAAGGTGAGCGCGGTACGCAACCGCTCCTCGCTGGCGACGTTGCCATGGCCAAACAGCGTCCCGGTCGCAAGCAGCGTCGCGTTGTCGTTGGTCGCCAGCGGCTCGTAGTCGCGGGTCACCAGCACAACGTCGAGCGAGGTCGGTTCGCGCTCCCGGTCCAGCGGGCCGGCGGTGAAGGTTATGCCGAGAATGACGATGCCGTGGAACAGGGCGGCCACGAACAGGGTCGATGACAGTCGGTCCCGTGCCGTACCCCGCGGCGCGTCTGTGAGGCGTCGCGCCGGGTGCCGAGGCGTTGCGGGCGGAGCCGTGGGGTTGAGCACCCGTCCATTATATGGAGGGCGCCGGCGGGTTGCGGTACCCGGTCACGGTCTGACGGCGGCCTCGACTACGTCGATGAACCCGGCAATCAGGTCGAGCCCGGCCAGTTTCTTCAGCTCGCGGGCGCCGGTTGGGCTGGTCACGTTTACCTCGGTGAGGTAATCGCCGATCACGTCGATACCGGCGAACAGCACTCCGCGTTCCCGCAGCACGGGTCCCACCTGCCGGGCGATCCACAGATCCCGCTCGCTGAGCGGCCGGGCCTCCGGCTGCGCGCCCATGACCAGATTGCCGCGGTTGTCGTCCTCCGGTGGCACGCGGGCGAGCACGTGCGTCGGCGGCTCGCCATTAACCAGCAGGATGCGCTTGTCGCCCTGGCGGATCTCCGGGATGTAACGTTGGGCCACCGCGTGCCGGGTGTTGTACTCGGTCAGGGTCTCGAAAATGACGTTGGCATTACGGTCGCCCTGGCGCACCGCGAAGATCGAGCGCCCGCCCATGCCGTGCAGCGGTTTGACCACGATGTGCTGCTGCTCGGCGAGGAACGCGCGCATGTCATCCATCGAGCGGGTGATCAGCGTTTCGGGGCAACACTGCGGGAACCAGGCCGTGAAGGCCTTCTCGTTGATGTCGCGCAGGCCCGCCGGGCGGTTGATCACCACCACGCCGTGCTCTTCGGCCCGCTCCAGGATGTAGGTGGTATAGATGTACTCGGTGTCGAAGGGCGGATCCTTGCGCATCAGGATTACGTCCAGCGTCTCGAGCGGCGCATCGGTCAGCCCGCCGAGTTCAAACCAGCGCTCCTTATTGTCAAACACCCGCACCGGGTACATCCGGGCGAGGGGCCTGCCGTTGCGGATCCTGAGGTCAGTCTGCTCGAAGTAGACCAGTTCGTGGCCCCGGCGCTGGGCCTCCAGCATCATGGCGAGCGAGGTGTCCTTGGCGGGATTGATGCTCCCGATAGGGTCCATGAGGATCCCGAGGCGCAGCGGCCGGTTCACGTCAGGCATCTCCCGCCGCGTCGTGTGACGCAGCCGACAAAAACGCAATTCTCTCGCAGGCTTGCTGAAATATCACCACCGCAGCGGTATCATCCGGGCAGTGCGCGATGGCTGGCGGCCGCGCGTTTCGTCCGGGGTTGGCATGGCGGCCGCGTGTCACCGATTTCCTTTGACGCGGGCCTGTTCAAGGCGGGCCTTGTCGTGCTGGATCGCAGGCGCGCTCGCGGTCCGGGCGGGCATGGATGCTGCGTAACCGTTATGTTAAAAGTGCATCAGCTGAAACCGGGCGTGGAGAGACCAGTGGCCGCGGAGCAAGCCGGTGACCTGCACGGCCTGAAAATCCTCGTCATCGACGACAGCAAGACCATTCGGCGCACAGCCGAGACGCTGCTCTCGAAGGAAGGCTGCCACGTCTTCACTGCGGTGGACGGGTTCGACGCGCTCGCCAAAATCGCCGACCACCGGCCGGACATCGTTTTCGTCGATATCATGATGCCGCGGCTGGATGGCTACCAGACCTGTGCGCTCATCAAGCACAACCGCACCTTCAGCAAGACGCCGGTGATCATGCTGTCGAGCAAGGACGGCCTGTTCGACCGAGCGCGCGGCCGGATCGTCGGCTCCGAGCACTACCTGACCAAGCCCTTCACGCGCGACGAGCTGCTGGGGGCAATCAGGACCCATGTTTCGCGCTGAGGCAGTTCCGGAGGCTGGCTCATGACCACAGTGCTCATCGTCGACGATTCCCCGACCGACCAGCACGTGCTGTCGCGGGCTCTGCAGAAACACGGCTTCGAGACGCTGCTCGCCAGCGAGGGCCGCGAGGCCATCGCCATCGCCGAGCGCGAGCGCCCGGACGTGATCCTGATGGACATCGTCATGCCGGGCATGAACGGCTTCCAGGCCACGCGCCAGTTGACGAAAAACCCGGCCACCGCTGCCATCCCGGTGGTGATCGTGACCACCAAGGAACAGGAGACTGACCGGATCTGGGCGCTGCGCCAGGGTGCAGTGCGCTATCTGCGCAAGCCCGTGGCCGACGAGGAACTGGTAGCAGCGGTGCGCGATACCATCCGTTCATGACACGCGTTGCCGGCACCGACCTGCGCACACTGAAGGAGCATCCCTTCGAGGTGCTGCGCGAGCTCGAGCGGCGCTCCCGCACGGCGCTTGCCGGCGGCGCCGATGACGATGCCGGCGTCGAGGAATGGCAGGGCATCGGCATCCGCATCGGCTC
>CAYOFE010000145.1:0-6994 GCA_964403135.1 uncultured Chromatiaceae bacterium
TGTAGCCGACGAAAAAATCCTGGTTGAGCTTCAGGCCAGACATCTGTTCAAGGATCGGCGCACACTCCTCCTCGGTCGCTCCGGGATAGACCGTCGATTCGTATATCACGATGCCACCCGGGCCAAGGACACTGCCAACGCTCCGGCTGGCGCCGATGAGCGCGCTCAGGTCAGGACGCTTTGCAGAATCGATCGGGGTCGGTACCGTGACGATGAAAACCTGTCGATCGCGCAGCTGATCGAGATCCGTGGTGAAACGCAGCCGGTTTGCCGAGGCGAGTTCCTCGGCGCTCGCCTCCAGCGTCGAGTCGCGGCCGCTTGCCAGCTCGGCCACTCGCGCGGGATTGACATCGAAGCCGATCGTGTCGAAATGGCGGCCGAACTCCACAGCCAGGGGCAGCCCGACATACCCGAGGCCAATCACCGCGATACGCGTCTCGCCCAGCTTATCGGGATCCAGCATGTCTGTTCAGAGCCTCCGGCCGGTCACCATACAACAGCCCGGGCCCGGTCCGAAACCGGTAACCCATCCGTGCGCCCGAATCATCTTTCGATACGTCGCCATAGCGCGCCATCCGCGCTGGATCGCGAGATTAAGTCGAGTTGCCGCTCGTGAGCGGCGATTTCCTCGGGCGCGGCGCGGCGCACGACCAAGGCAATTCCCTCGCGCTGCACCTCTGCGGGTGCGCAACTTGCGGTTGCGGCCGGCACAGGCTCCAGCGACAGGTCCGCCTGACCGCCGGTCATCGCCAGGTAAACATCCGCCAGTAGCTGCGCGTCGAGCAAGGCGCCGTGGTAGTCGCGGTTCGAGTTGTCCACGCCGTAGCGCCGGCACAGCGCATCGAGGCTGTTGCGCTGGCCCGGGTGCAGCCGCCGCGCCAGCGCCAGCGTGTCCATGATCCGGCATAACTGCTGCACGCCCTGTTCGGGCCGGCGGGCAAGCCGCAACTCGCTGTTGAGGAACCCGACGTCGAAGTCCGCATTGTGAATCACGAGTTCCGCACCCGAGAGGAATTCGATGAACTCGGCGGCGATATCGGCGAAGCGCGGCGCTTTCTCGAGCATCTGCGCGGTAATGCCGTGAACCTGCTCGGCGGCGCTGTCGATGTCTCGCTCGGGATTCAGATATCGGTGGAACATGCGACCCGTACGCCGCCGATTGACCAGCTCGACACAGCCGATTTCGATGACACGGTGACCCTGCTCCGGCTCGAGGCCAGTCGTCTCGGTGTCCAGGACTACCTGCCGCATTCCCGTCTCCGTTTCGCTAAGGGTCCATTACCCTAACCGGCGCACCGGCACGCAGGGCATGCTCTAACCCCTTATTGGCGAGCTGATCAGCCCGCTCGTTGTCCACGTGACCTGAGTGGCCCTTCACCCAGCGCCAGTGCACATCATGAAAGCTGGCGAGTTCATCGAGCTGCCGCCAGAGATCTTCGTTCTTCACCGGCTTGCGGTCGGCAGTACGCCACCCGCGACGCTTCCACTGGCTTAGCCACTCGCTGATGCCGCGACGCAGGTACTCCGAATCGGTGTAAACGGTGACACGGCAATGGCGTTTCAGCGCGACAAGGCCTTGAATGGCTGCCGTCAGCTCCATGCGATTGTTGGTCGTGGCCGGATCGCCGCCACACAGCTCCCGCTCCCGCAACCCGGCTCGCAGCACCACTCCCCAGCCCCCCGGCCCCGGATTGCCGCGGCAGGCGCCGTCGGTGTAGATCTCGACCTCGCTCACGCCGCGTTGCGTGTGGTGGGATTCACCAGGCTGCCCACCAAGGCCGTGCGACGCGTCCATTCGAGCCGGATCGGAGTCGCCCCAATGCGTTCCTTGCATGCGACCAGCACGTAACACCCGGCGAACGCGAACCAGGCCGGAAACCGCCGCCTGTTTGCCCAACCGCGCGCTGTTGCGCCACGACCGCGTTTAGCCCGCCGCTCGGCAATCCGCTCAACCGCAGCGCCGCCAGCGGGTATCGGGGCAGGCGAAGCGGTTATGCCTGATGATGGCACCGCCGATGCAGCGGACGCGTCGTCGCCAGCGCCAATTCCACGTCCCTGGCGGGGTGCGCCACCGCGCACGAGTGGCGGAACGAAGTAGTAAAACCTCGCTGTTTCGATTGAGAACTCCAGAAGCTGCAACCAGTCCGCCAATCGCCGTTCCGAAATCAGCCGCTGCGCATCCGGCGGGAAGTGCCGGCCCGACAGCGCATGACGCACCCCCCACCAACCCATCGGATTGAAACTGAGCACCACCAGAAAACCATGCGGACGCAGGATCCGATCAACCTCCCGGAGCACGGCATGCGGGTCGTCGGCCAGCTCCAGCGTGTGCGGCAACAGGACCGCATCGACCGACTCGCTCGCAATCGATACGCAGTCCACAGCGCTGACCAGGTCCACGCCCTCAATCGGCTCAGCGGCCAGGACCGCGGCGCGTCGGGTCCGCGCCAGCCGCCGGAACAGCCCGGGGTCGCCCCAGATGCCAAGCTGCACGAAATGATCCCCGAAAATGCCGTCCAGCGCCCGGCGCACCTGGCGCACCTCCTCGCGCAGCAGGTTGCGCCCGGTGAGGGTGTTCAGCCATCCTGATGTATGTATCATGCGAGCGCTTACGGCAACGGCAGTCGCCACCTGCGGCTCCGAGGCCAAGATTACCCGGGTTCAAATCCATGTATATCATAGCGGACGGGCCACCGCCCCCGGTGGGGTCCGCTCACGAAAAACTGCAACGGCAAAGCCGTAATGGTGCCGGCGGGTCGGGTCGACGAGTCAAACTATGGGCTTTCTGCAGGGAAAACGCGCGCTGATCGTCGGGGTGGCGAGCAACCGCTCCATTGCCTGGGGAATTGCCCAGGCGATGGCGCGCCAAGGCGCGGAGCTGGCCTTCACCTACCAGAACGACAAGCTCGAGGAACGCGTAGGCGAGCTTGCGGCGGAAGCCGGTTCGCGCATCACGGTTCCCCTCGACGTTGCCGACGACGCACAGATCGAGCAGGCATTCGCAGCTCTACGCCGGCACTGGGATCGGCTCGATATATTGGTGCACTCGGTCGCATTCGCGCCGCGGGAACAGCTCGTAGGAAGCTACGTCGAGACGGTCACCCGCGAGGGCTTCCAGGTGTCGCAGGACATCAGCAGCTACAGCTTCGTCGCGCTGACCAAGGCGGCGCGACCCATGTTGCATGCGGGCAGCGCCCTTCTGACGGTCAGCTACCTCGCGGCCGTGCGGACGATTCCCAACTACAATGTCATGGGCCCGGCCAAGGCGAGCCTGGAGGCCAATGTCCGGTTCATGGCCGCAGACCTCGGCCCTGCCGGGATCCGCGTGAACGCAATCTCGGCCGGCCCAATCAAGACGCTCGCTGCCGCCGGCATCGGCGGCATGCGGATCATGCTCCACTACGTGGAAAAAGTTGCACCCCTGCGTCGCAACGTCACCATCGAGGAAGTAGGCAACGCCGGCGCATTTCTCTGCTCGGACCTGGCAAGTGGTGTAACCGGGGAGATTCTCTACGTGGACGGCGGCTACAACGTCATCGGCATGAGCCCGGAGTAGCCCGCCCTTCAGACGGCTAACACGGTTAACGGGTTTGGGGGAGCAGCCGCTCTGCAGTCTCGCCATTCAGGCGGGCCACCAGTACCGTGCAAACGGCATCGCCGAGCACATTGACGGCAGTACGCGCCATATCCATCAGCCTATCCAGCGCCAGTAGTATGCCGATCGCCTCGTTCGGCAGACCGACTGCAGAAATGATCACGGCCAGGGCGACGATCGAGGCCGACGGAATGCCCGGCAAGCCGACCGAGGTCACCAGCGCCATCGCACCGATCGCCACCTGCATGCCGACGTCAAGATCGACGCCGTAGGTCTGCGCGAGAAATACCGCCGCTGCAGCCTGGTAGAGCGCGGTCCCGTTCATGTTCAGGCTGGCCCCGAGCGGCAGAACCAGACTGCTCACGCGGTTTGAAAGGCCCGCGCGACGCACAGCACAGGCAATTGCGCTCGGCAGCGTCGCGGCCGACGACGCAGTCGAAAATGCCATGATCAGCGCTGGAGCCATGGCCCGGTAAAGGGCCAGCGGTGAAACACCTCCCACCAGCCGCAGCGCTACGGGCAGCGTCACCAGTGCATGCAGCAGCAACGCGAGTACCGCCACCGCCCCGAAGGCCAGCACTGGTTCGGCGGCGGCGAACCCGGTTCTTGATACGGCACGGGCTACGAGCGCAAACGCGCCTAATGGCGCCAGCATCATTACCCAGGCGGCCATCCGCATCATGACTTCGAGCGCGGCGGCCCAGAACCGGTACATCGGCTCGGCAAACTCATGATCGAGCCTCGCCATGCAATGCCCGAACAGCGCTGAGAACACCACAATCCCGAGCAGATCGTCACCGGCCGCCGCGCCAACGATATTTGCGGGAATCACGCCCAGAAAAACATCCAGCATGCTGTCGAACCCCTTGTCGGCGAACTCCCCGGCGACGTCGGCGCTGGCTGCCGCAAGCCCAAGCAGATCAGTTTTCGCCTGCCCGGAAACTGCGCCTGGACGAAGCGCGCCAACCAGGGCGATGCCCATCAGGATGGCGCCAATGGTAGTGGCGAAATAGCAGACCAGCGCACGCAAGCCGAGACGGCCGAGATTCCCGCCGGCGCCGATACCGGAGATGCCGACGATGATCGACGACATCACCAGCGGCAGGATCAGCATCTTGAGCGCGTTGACGAAAAGCGTTCCGACGAAGTCGAAGATGCCTGGAATGCTCACGCCACCGATCGCTGTCGAATCGGCCGACATCCCCCCGGCCACCGCGCCCAGGGCGACCGCAATCAGCAGCGACCATGGTGGCACGGCAGGCATGCGATGATCCGATTGGTCAGCGTTAGGCGGTAATCAGAACGTGTCTGGCTGTTCGTCTGTGAACAGATCCGGCGCCACCACGACGCTTGCCCGCTTGCGCAGGTCCACCGCGAGCGATGTGGCATCCGCAACACCCGTTTGACGTGCCAGCAGCGCCTTGCGCGCATCGCGTTGCTCGCGCGGGATCTCATCCGGTCGCCCTGGCAGGACCGCGTCCAGCCGGTAGATCGCGTAGGCGCCGTTACTGAGTTTCAGCCCGCCGATCACGGGCTTGCCGTCCGCGGGCTTCGGAGCGCGAAACAGTTCCTGCAGCAGTTCCGGCGGCACGCCTGCCGCCGATCGCCCGACCGGATCCGGCCTTGCCATCGCCAGTCCTGCTTCCTGGGTTACGGCGGCCATGTCGGCACCCGCTCGGATCCGTTGCAGTAACTGCTCGCCTCGCTCGGCGGTCATCTGTGCTGCCTTCGCCGCGCGCGCGGCCGCCTCGACATCCGCCCGTACCTCCTCGAATGGCTGCAGTCGCGCTGGCCGATGCTCCGTTACCCGCAGCACGATCGCGTGACCGTCACCGACCTCGACCAGGGGGCTGTTCTCCGCCTCCTCTATCACCGCCGTTGAGAATGCGGCATTGATCAGTGCCGGATTCGCGCCAAACGGCTCGGCACCGGCTCGTGTCAACCGCTCGATACGCTGAACGGGCAGGCCGGTCGCCTGAGCCACGGCATCGAGACCACCCGGGTTTTCCAGTGCGGCGTCGTCCATTTTCTCGGTGAGCGCATGAAACCGGTCCTGCACGTCACGGTTGCGCGCCTCCTCCAGCAGTTCGGCGCGAACCTCCTCGAATGCCCGTTGCGTGCCCGGGCGCACTTCCATGAGCTGTATCACGTGATAGCCGAACTCGGTCTTTACCGGCGGACTGATAGCACCAACATCCAGCGCAAACAGCGTCTCCTCGAACGCCGGCACGTAGGTGCCACGACCAGCCCAACCCAGATCGCCGCCGGACGACGCCGAACCCGGATCGTCAGAGTACTGGCGCGCCAGCGCGGCGAAGTCTTCGCCTTTGGCGATCCGCTCGCTGACATCCCTGGCGAGCTTTTCCGCCTTGGCGGTATCCGTGTCCGCATCTACGGCGATAAGAATATGCCGCGCATGGCGCTGCTCGGCGGTGCGGAAACGGTCCGGATTCTCTTCGTAAAGAGATCGAAGCCGTGCCTCGTCGACATCCGCGGCCGAACCGAGCGATGCGAGTTTCGCCTCCACATATTCGATCGAAACGCTCTCCGGCGATTCGAATTGGTCGGGGTGAGCGTCGTAGTAGGCTTTCAGATCGTCGTCACTAAGCGTTACTTGTGCCGCAAGTTGGTCAGGCTCGATCAGCGCATAGGCGACAGCACGGCGCTCGGCTTCCAGCATGACAAAGCGCCGGAACTCCGACGGCGTGAAAAACGAACTCTCGACTACGCCATCCTGCAGTTGCTGGATCTGCAGGCTTGCACGTTGCTCATTTTCAAAGGTGGTCGTGCTGATACCCTGCCCGGCAAGCGCAGCGAGGTAGCTGTCACGCGAAAACTTGCCGTCGATCTGAAATACCGGCATCGCCTGAATATGCTCGATCACCCGCTGATCGCTGACCCGGTAACCGTTATCGCGGACGTACTGGGCCACGACACGATTGCGGACCATGCCTTCGAGCACGTTGCGGCGCAGCTGGCCGATAACCTCTTCGGAAAGCTCGGCGCGCGTCGCCTGTTGCTGCTGGGCGAGGTTCGCGTCGTACACCTGGCGGTAATCGGCCATCGGGATTTCCTCGCCATTGACGCGGGCGGCAAACGTGCCCGTGCGAGTTATCGTGGCGGTATCGACGAGCGTGATCGTCAATGCGACGGCGATCGCGCCAATAATCACCACCGCCAGAACACCGGTAAATCTGTCACGAATGGACTGCAGCATGTTTGCTCCGTCAGCTAATCGCCCCACCGGAAAGTGAGTCACGCGTCAGGTCGCCATTCTAGCGACGGACGCGCTCATGAGGGCAGAAAGAAAACGGGCGCCCTGCAGGCGCCCGCGTTTCTCATCAGTGGCGGAGTGGACGGGACTCGAACCCGCGACCCCCGGCGTGACAGGCCGGTATT
>CAYOFE010000146.1:0-6811 GCA_964403135.1 uncultured Chromatiaceae bacterium
GAGAGCACGTAGGTGCCGATCATGATGCGCCGCTTGACCTCGGCGCCGAAGCCCTCGCTGCGCGTGAGCTTGTACATCTCCTCGATCGTGCCGGCGCCATGGTGGCGGTAGCCATACCGCACACCGTCGAAGCGCGCCAGGTTCGAGGAGCACTCGGCCGGCGCCACGATGTAATACGTGGGCACGGACAGGCCGAGGTGCGGCAGCGATATCTCTTTGACCGTGGCGCCCAGTTCCTCGAACACCTGCAGCGCGGCGCGCAGTTGTGCCGCGCAGCCGGCATCGAGCCCGGCATCGAAGAACTCCGGCGGCAGGCCGATTTTCCGGCCGCGCAGCGCCGCGCCGATCTCCTGCGAGTAGCGCGGCACCGGCCGGTCCACGCAGGTCGAGTCGCGCGGATCGAAGCCGGCCATCGCTTCCATGAGCAGCGCGGCATCCTCGGCCGTGTACGTCAGCACGCCGGCCTGATCGAGGCTCGAGGCAAACGCGACCATGCCGTAGCGGGATACCCGCCCGTACGTCGGCTTGAAGCCGGTGATGCCGGTCAGCGCCGCGGGCTGGCGAATCGAGCCGCCGGTGTCGGTGCCAGTAGCCGCTGGCACCAGGCCCGCTGCCACCGCCGCCGCCGAGCCGCCCGAAGAGCCGCCAGGCGAACGGGCCGGGTCCCAGGGATTCGCGACCGGTCCATACCAGCTCGTCTCGTTGGAGGAGCCCATCGCGAACTCGTCCATGTTGGCCTTGCCGACCATGACCAGTCCCGCCGCGGCGAGCCGCTCGACCACGGCGGCGTCGTAGGGCGAAACGAAGTTCGACAGCATTCGCGAACCGCACGTGGTAAGAATGTCCCGCGTGCAGAAAATGTCCTTGTGCGCGAAGGGGATCCCGGCCAGCGCGCCACCCTCGCCCCGCGCCAGGCGGGCATCAACGGCGTCCGCCGCCGCCAGCGCCCGCTCGGCCACCACGCTGATGAAGGCATTGAGCTGCGGGTCATGGCGTTCGATCGCCTGCAGACACCCCGCGGTCAGGTCGCGGCTGCTGACCGTGCGTGATCGCAGTGCTTTCGAGAGTTCGGCGAGCGATTGACGTTGCATGACAGCCGGTGCGGCTAAAGCCGCCGGAATTTGCCCGTTGCGTGGCTATTCGATGACCCGCGGAACCAGGTACAAGCCGTGTTCCGCGAACGGCGCGTTACGCTGTACCCGATCACGCTGGTCGGTTTCGATGACCTCGTCCGGGCGCAGCCGCTGAGCCATCGCCAGCGGGTGCGCCATCGGCTCGACACCGGCGGTATCGGCCTGCCGGAGCTGGTCGACGAACTCCAGAATGCGCGACAGCTTGGTCACGTACTCGGTGGCCTCCGCCTCGCTCACGGCGAGCCGCGCGAGGTGCGCAATGTGATCGACGTCACGCCGGGTCAGTGCCACTGAAGATCGTTCCCAATCAGCCTGTTACGAGAAGCGCGCATGATACACCCGCAGTTGTGCATTTGCGCCCCCGTTGCTAGAGTACCGCGGACACTCAGCTTACGGGTTGCTGAGTCCCCACCGGTTGCCGGATCTCGCGCATGCTGAAGAAGCTCCTGGGCTACTTCTCCAATGACCTTTCCATTGATCTTGGGACGGCCAACACGCTGATCTGCGTGCGCGGCCAGGGCATCGTGCTGAACGAGCCCTCCGTGGTCGCCATCCGCGACGAGCCGGGGCGCGGCAAGATCGTCGAAGCGGTCGGCGCCGAGGCGAAGAACATGCTCGGCCGCACGCCGGGCAACATCACGGCCATCCGTCCCTTGAAGGATGGTGTCATCGCCGACTTCACTATCACGGAGAAGATGCTGCAGCACTTCATCCGCAAGGCGCATCCCGGACGCTACTTCCGGCCGAGCCCGCGCGTGCTGATCTGCGTGCCGTACGGATCGACCCAGGTCGAGCGGCGGGCGATCCGCGAGTCCGCCGAAGGCGCCGGCGCCCGCAAGGTGTTCCTGATCGAGGAACCGATGGCCGCTGCGATCGGCGCCGGCATGCCGGTGCACGAAGCACGCGGCTCGATGGTACTCGACATCGGTGGCGGCACATCGGAAGTGGCGGTGATCTCGCTGAACGGCATCGTCTACGCGAAGTCGGCGCGCGTCGGCGGCGACAAATTCGACGACGCCATCATCAATTACGTACGCCGCAATTACGGCATCCTGATCGGCGAGGCCACCTCCGAGCGCATCAAGAAGGAAATCGGCTCGGCGTTCCCCGGCGACGAGGTCAGGGAGATTTCCGTCAAGGGCCGCAACCTCTCCGAGGGCGTGCCGCGCAGCTTCACCCTGAACAGCAACGAGATCCTCGAGGCCCTGCAGGAACCGCTGCAGCAGATCGTCGGCGCGGTGAAAGAGGCCCTGGAGCAGACCCCGCCCGAACTCGGCGCCGACGTTGCCGAGCGCGGTATCGTGCTCACCGGCGGCGGCGCATTGCTCGCCAACATCGACAAGCTGCTGATGGAAGAGACCGGCCTGCCAGTGGTCGTCGCCGACGACCCGCTCACCTGTGTCGCGCGGGGTGGCGGCCGCGTTCTCGAGCTGATGGACGAGCAGGGACCGAACGTCTTCAGTCTGGACTGAGCCGTGCCGGGCTGACATGGCGCTCGGCGCATCCGATTCCGAACCCCGCCTGTTCTACGGGCCCGGTCCCGGGCTGCGCCTGCTCATCATGGTAACGCTGTCCGTCGCCCTGCTGGTCGTCGACCACCGCAACGATTACCTGCGCGACCTGCGCCGTTACCTCGGCGCTGCCGTACACCCGCTGCAGCAGGCGGTGGATGCGCCGTTCGCCGCAGCTCGCTGGGCGCGCGAGACGCTGGCGGCGCGCCAGCGGTTGATCAGCGAGAACGAGCAACTGCGCCGCGAGCGGCTGCTGCAGGAGAGCCGGCTGCAGCGCATGGCCGCGCTCGAATCGGAGAACGCGCGCTTGCGCGCGCTGCTCGAATCCACCGCCAAGGTGGGCGACCAGGTGCTGATTGCCGAAATCCTGTCGGTAGACATGGATCCCCTGCGCCACCGCATCGTGCTCAACAAGGGCAGCGCGCAGGGCGCCTTCGTCGGCCAGGCGCTGATCGATGCACAGGGTATCGTTGGCCAGATCACGCGCGACCAGCTCCGCAGCGCCGAAGCGCTGCTGATCACTGATCCTGACCATGCGGTCCCGGTAGAAATCGTTCGCAACGGGCTGCGCACCATCGCGCTCGGCACCGGCGACCTGGAGCGGCTGTCGCTGCCCTATCTCGCGCGCAACGCTGACGTGAAGGAAGGAGATCTGCTGGTCAGCTCCGGCCTCGGCGGCACCTTTCCGCCTGGCTATCCGGTGGCGAGAGTGACCCAGGTCAGCGGCGCGACCGGCGAGCCATTTCTCACCGTCACCGCGCGCCCCACCGCGGCGCTCGACCGCATTCGCGAGGTGCTGCTGGTATGGCCGAACGCGGGCAAGCCGTTCGAGATCATCGTGCCCGAACCGCAGTTGCCGGAAGTCGCTGCGGATACTGCTCAGCCGGTTGAGCCGACGGCGACACAACCCGCGCAGGCAACGGCCGCCGATCCGGCCGGCAGCGAATCACCGGTCGCACCGGCAGCGCCCGGTGATATCCCGGCAGCGGAGATCACGGAATGAGCCGCGGCCGCACCAGCCCGACAACCGTGTGGCTGGTGCTGCTGATCGCAGCACTTCTCAGCGTGATTCCGCTTCCGGCCGGGATCGAGCTGTTCCGCCCGCCCTGGGTGACCATCGCGATCGCCTACTGGGCGATGATGTGGCCGCGCACCTGCGGTATCGTCACGGCCTGGATCATCGGCCTGGTGCTCGACGTGATGCAGGGCTCGCTGCTCGGCCAGCACGCCCTGTCGCTCAGCGTCGTCGCCTATTTCATGCTGCGCTTCCACCTGCAGATCCGCAACTTCCCGCTCTGGCAGATCACCATGACGGTGTTCGCGCTGCTGGCGATCGACGCCTTCATCGTGTTCTGGATCGATGGCATCGCCGGCGTGCCGACGGGTGGCCCGGCCCGCTGGATGGCGGCGATTGCCGGTGCCGTAGTCTGGCCACCGGTCATGGCCATTATCGACCGCGTGCGGCTCGGCGCCGAGAACCGCGGCAAGTCCTACGTCTAGGCGCGGCGATGGCAAACCCGGCGCGCATCAAGGACCACTGGACCGAGCAGCGGCTGTTCCTGCACCGGGTCATCGCCATCGGCATCATCATCGCGCTGCTCACCACGGTGGTCGTGACCCGGCTGGTGCAGCTGCAGATCGTTCAGTACGACTACTTCTCCGCCCAGTCGCAGGGCAATCGCATACGCATTCAGCCCGTTCCTCCCACGCGCGGGCTGATCCTCGACCGCAATGGCGAGGTGCTGGCCGAGAATCGGCCGAGCTTCGCCCTGGAACTGACGCCCGAGCAGGTTCCCGACCTCGACGACGCATTGCGACGCCTCACTGAGGCGCGGCTTCTCGATGCCGAGCAGCTTGCCGACGCCCGCACCGAGATTCGCCGGCATCGGCGTTTCGACGCCGTGCCCATTCGCGAGCAATTGACCGACGAGGAGCTGGCAAGCTTCGCCGTGCTGCGGCCCTGGCTGCAGGGCATCGAGATCCGGACACGGCTGTCGCGCCATTATCCCTACGGCGAAGCCATCGCCCATGCGCTGGGCTATGTCGGCGGCATCAATGCCGACGACCAGAAGACGATCAACCCGGTGCAGTACGCGGGCACGACGAGCATCGGCAAGGTGTCCGTCGAGCGGGCCTACGAAAACGCTCTGCACGGCCAGGTCGGCCAGGAGCAGGTGCTGGTCAATGCGCGCGGCCGCAGCCTCGATACGCTCGACCGCCAGGGGGCGCGCCCGGGCCAGGACCTGCTGCTGTCGCTCGACCTCAAGACACAGCTTGCCGCCTGGGAGGCACTGGAGGGCCGGCGCGGCGCGGTCGTTGCGATCGATCCGGCGAACGGCGAGATCTTGGCCTTCGCGAGCCGCCCGGCATTCGACCCGAATGCGATCAGCCGCGGCCTGAGCCGCAAGGCCTACCTGGCGCTTCAGGAGGACATCGACCGGCCGCTGTTCAATCGCGCGCTGCGCGGCGTCTATCCGCCCGGCTCGACAATCAAGCCGATTATTGCGCTTGCGGCCCTGCACCACGGCGTGGTGACGCCGGATCAGCGGGTCGTATGCCGTGGCGCATACTCCCTGCCAGGCAGCAGCCACCGCTATCGCGACTGGAGGCCCGAAGGCCACGGCGCGGTAGACCTGCACGACGGAATCTCCCAGTCCTGCGACGTCTACTTCTACAGCCTCGCACGCGAACTCGGCATCGACCGGATGCAGCAGTTCCTCAGGACCTTCGGACTTGGCAGCATCACCGGGGTCGACGTACCCGGAGAAAAGGCGGGCCTGGTGCCGTCGCCGGAGTGGAAACGGCGCACCTTTTCCAAGCCTGCCAACCAGGTCTGGTTTCCAGGAGAAACCATTATCGCCGGCATCGGGCAGGGCTACCTGCTGGTCACGCCGCTGCAGCTCGCGCACGCCACGGCTACCGTCGCCATGCGCGGCGCGCGCTTTCGCCCGCGCATGGTCCACGCGGTGCGCGACTCGATCACCGGCGAGATCACCGAGCTGCCGCTGGAACCGCTGCCGCCGGTGCCTGCGCAGGATGCCGGGCAGTGGGCCGCGATCGTCGAGGGCATGCACGCGGTGCTGCACGGCCCGCGCGGCACGGCGCGCGCGGTCGGCCTGGACGCGCCCTTCCAGATGGCCGGCAAGAGCGGCACGGCGCAGGTCTTCACCGTGGGCCAGACCGAGAAATACAGGGCGTCGCAAGTCGCCGAACGCCTGCGTGACCACGCGCTGTTCGTCGCTTTCGGACCGCTCGAGCAGCCGCGCATCGCAGTAGCCGTGGTGATCGAAAATGGCGAGAGCGGCAGCAAGGCCGCGGCACCGGTGGCGCGGCGGGTGATGGAAGCCTATCTGCGGACCAGCACATGAACTCGACACGGGAAACCGGGCGGGCCGCACGGCGCGGAACCTTCGGACGCGTGCTGCTGCGGCTGCACCTGGACGCACCGCTGCTCGCCGGCGTGGCGGGCATCCTGACCTTCGCGACCTTCGTGCTCTACAGCGCCTCGGGCCAGAGCATGCCGCTGATGATGGCGCACGCGGGCAAGGTGGCGGCCGCGCTCGCTGCGCTGCTGATCGCAGCCCAGATCGACCCGGTCTGGATGCGGCGCGGGGCGCCCTGGCTCTATGCGGTGGGCCTGGGTCTGCTGGCACTCGTACTGGTGACCGGTGACATCGCCAAGGGCGGGCAGCGCTGGCTGGACTTCGGCATCCGCTTCCAGCCCTCCGAAATCATGAAGCTCGCGGTACCGCTGACGCTGGCCCGGCTGTTGCACGACCGGCCGCTGCCGCCGTCGTTCCTGATGATCGCGGCGAGCCTGATGGTCATCGGCGTACCGGCAGGCATGATCGCCGTGCAGCCGGATCTCGGCACCGCGGTGCTGATCGTGCTGACCGGAGCCACGGTGATGTTCCTGGCCGGGCTGCGCCTGCGCTACATACTCGGCGCAGCGGCGCTCGCTCTGGCCTCGCTGCCGGCACTGTGGATGGTGATGCATGATTACCAGCGCAAGCGGGTTTTGACGCTGCTCGACCCGGACAGCGATCCGCTCGGGGCCGGCTATCACATCATCCAGTCGAAAATCGCTCTTGGCTCGGGCGGCGTGTTCGGCAAGGGCTGGCTCAACGGCAGCCAGGGCCAACTCGAGTTCCTGCCCGAGCGCTCGAC
>CAYOFE010000147.1:0-6715 GCA_964403135.1 uncultured Chromatiaceae bacterium
TCGGCCGGTTACTACGATGCGTATTACCTGCAGGCGCAGAAGGCACGGCAGCTGATCGCGGAGGATTTTCGCCGCGCCTTCGCCGAGGTAGACCTGATCGCCGGCCCGACGACGCCGACACCGGCGTTCCGGCTCGGCGAGAAGACCGCAGACCCGGTGCAGATGTACCTGAACGACATTTATACCATCGCGGTGAATCTTGCAGGCCTGCCGGCGGCATCCATACCGTGCGGGTTCGTCGGTGGCCTGCCGGTCGGGTTGCAGTTGATCGGCCCGGCGTTCGGCGAGAGCGCGGTGCTCAATTTCGCCCACCAGTTCCAGCAGGCGACCGACTGGCATACCCGGGCGCCCGACCTCGCGCAGACCCTGCGCGGCGCACCCGTGCTGAAGGTGGCGCGGCCATGAAATGGGAAGCGGTCATCGGCCTCGAGATCCACGCCCAGCTTGCCACGCGCAGCAAGATCTTTTCGGCGGCCTCGACCGCCTACGGCGCCGAGCCGAATACGCAGGCCTGCCTGGTCGACCTCGGTTACCCCGGGGTACTGCCGGTGCTGAATGCCGAGGCGGTGCGGTTCGCGGTGCGGTTCGGCCTGGCAATCGGCGCCACGGTGGCGCGCCGTTCGGTGTTCGCGCGCAAGAATTACTTTTATCCGGATCTGCCCAAGGGCTACCAGATCAGCCAGTACGAGCTGCCGGTGGTGAGCGAGGGCCGGATCACGATCCCGCTCGACGACGGTGCCGAGAAGCCGATCCGCATCATCCGCGCCCACCTCGAGGAGGACGCCGGGAAGTCACTGCACGAGAACTTCCACGGCATGAGCGGCATTGATCTTAACCGCGCCGGCACGCCGCTGCTGGAAATCGTCTCGGCACCGGACATGCGCTCGGCGAAGGAAGCCGGCGCCTACATGCGCCGCATCCACCAGCTGGTGCGTTATCTGCAGATCTGCGATGGCAACCTGCAGGAAGGCTCCTTCCGTTGCGACGCCAATGTCTCGGTGCGGCCGGCCGGCAGCGACAAGCTCGGCACACGCACCGAGACCAAGAACCTGAACTCGTTCCGCTTCCTGGAGCGTGCTATCGTCTTCGAGATTCAGCGCCAGATCGACGTGCTGGAGGAGGGTGGCAGCATTGTGCAGGAAACGCGTCTGTACGACGCCGACCGCGACGAAACCCGCTCGATGCGCAGCAAGGAAGAAGCCAACGACTATCGCTACTTCCCCGATCCGGACCTGCTGCCGCTGGAGATCGGCGACTCCTTCATCGATGAGGTGCGCGCGGCGCTGCCGGAGCTGCCCGACCAGAAGAAATCGCGGTTCGTGCGCGACTACGGCCTTGCCGCGGCCGATGCCGGCTCGCTCACCGTCGAGCGCGAGACGGCAGCCTATTTCGAGGCGGTGGTGGCCGGGATCGGCGCCAGGTACGCGCGGCTAGCTGCAACCTGGGTGAACGGCGAGCTGGCGGCCGCGCTGAATCGCGATGGCCTCGACATCACGGGGAGCCGGGTTGGCGCGGAGGCGCTCGCGGGCCTGCTGCGCCGGATCGCCGACAACACGATCTCCGGCAAGATCGCGAAAGAGGTGTTCGAGGCGATGTGGGACGGCGAAGGCACGGCCGACACGATCATCGAGAAGAGGGGCCTGCGCCAGATCACCGACACCGGGGCGCTGGAGCGGGTCATCGACGAGGTCATCGCGGCCAACCCGGCGCAGAGCGCCGATTACCGCGCCGGCAAGGACAAGCTGTTCGGCTTTTTCGTCGGCCAGGTCATGAAAGCGACCGGCGGCAAGGCCAATCCGGCGCAGGTCAACGAGTTGCTGAAGAAAAAATTGTAGGAGCGGCGCAAGCCGCGACAGGAGCAACACTCTTGTGGGAGCGGCGCAAGCCGCGACAGGAGCAACACTCTTGTGGGAGCGGCGCAAGCCGCGACGGGATCTGCCCGATGATCGCCCGTTTAATGCCGATGCTGTTTGTCCTGCTGCTCGCCGCTTGCGCCGGCTTCCCCGAGCCCGATCCCGAGCGCTCCGCCGCCATCGCCCGCGAAGCCGCCGGTGCTTCCACCGTGCCGGGCGCAGAAAGCGCGCTGCCGCCGTTGCGCAAGTTCCCTAAGCCCGGCGCCGATGCCGGCCTGGCCGTCGCAGCCGCAATCGACGCCCCGGAGCGGCTGCTCACCGACCGCGTGTTCGACGCGCAGCGCCGGCCGGGCGAGGTGTTGCGGTTTTTTGGCATCAGGCCGGGAATGACGGTACTCGATCTGTACTCCGGCGGCGGTTATTACACCGAGATCCTGTCGTTCCTGGTCGGGCCGTCGGGCCGCGTGGTGGCGCATAACAATACCGCCTACCTGGAGTTCGCGAAGAAAGATCTTGCGGCGCGCTTTACCCCTGGCCGATTGCAGAACGTGGAGCGCCTGGTGGCGGAGAACAATGAGCTGCGCCTGCCGCCCGCCCGCTTCGATGCCGTGCTGATGTCGCTCAGCTGGCACGATGTCTACCACGAAGATGCCGGCTGGCCACGCATCGACGGGCCGAGATTGCTGGCCGAGATCGGCCAGGCGATGAAGCCGGGGGCGGTGCTCGGTGTCATTGACCACGCGGCGGTGACTGGCGCCCCGGCGGAGGTCGGCGGCACGCTGCACCGGATCGACCCGGAGCGTCTGCGGCAGGACATCACCCGCGGCGGCTTTGTGCTGGAGGCGGAAAGCCAGGTTCTGCGCAACCCGGAGGATGATCACACGAAGCCGATCTTCGATCCGGCTATTCGCGGCCGCACCGACCAGGTGGTAATGCGTTTCCGTAAGCCGCGTTGACGCTCGTTCGGCGTTTTTCGAGTTATTTACCCGCAAATTAGCGCCAAGATCGCGGCTATTTTCCACGAGGTCCAGTGCTATCCCCCGGCCGCACCCTTGTGGGCTTGTGGGTTTCGGGTGTTTCAGGAATTGAGGCAAGCCGCTTCCAGAGATATAAAGAAATCTTTATATTTCTCGTTGTGACAATCGCTCATGCGCATCGATTACTGAAAGCCACTTCGGATCCGACCCGCCTGCGGCTGCTGTCGCTGCTCGCGTCGGGCGAGGCGACGGTAGGCGAACTGGTTGACGTGCTGAGCCAGAGCCAGCCGCGCGTGTCCCGCCACTTGAAGCTGCTCGCCGAAGCCGGGCTCGTGGAACATTTCCGTGACGGCCAATGGGTTTACTACCGGTTGGCGCCAGCTGTGCGCGCCGCGGCTTTGCTCGAACAGATCATTGCGCTGGCCGGCGCCGGGGATGCCGCCATCGAGTCCGATGCCGCAAAAATGGCGGGGATCCGCCGGCAGCGCGAGCGCTACGCTCTGACAGCGCCCACCGGCCCGCGGCGCTGGGTTGAAGTCCACGCTGATCGGCCGGACGAGGGGGCGCTGCGGCAGGCGCTTGACGAGTCGCTCGGTACCGTACCTCTCGGCGATGTGCTGGATATCGGCACCGGTTCCGGGCTGGTGCTGCGCCTGCTCGGCGCACGCGCCCGCCATGCGGTGGGCCTCGATACCTCGCGGGCCATGCGGGTGCTGGCGCGCACGCGGCTGCAGGAAGCCGGACTGGCACGATGCACCATCCGTGCGGGCGACATGCACGTGCTGCCGTTCCCGGATATGTCGTTCGACGTGGTCGTACTGGACGAAGCGCTGACGCTCAGCCATCGGCGGCTGCATGCTCTCGAAGAAGCTGTCCGCGTGCTGCGGCCACTGGGCCGGCTGCTGGTACTCGATCGCATCCTGCCGGCGGTTCGACGTTTGCCTGCGCATCCTTCGCAGGATGCGCTGTTCGAAAACCAGCTCAACACCATGCTGCGCGGGCTGGGGCTGAAGCTCGCGCAGCGGATCTGGCTGCCCGGCCGCACGCTCGAGTACGCATTGTTTACCGCCACGGCTGTCGGGAAGCAGAGGAGAACAGGTACCCATGACTAGAGAAACCGCGACTCGTGTCGTTCCCACAGCAGGGGCCGCTGCCAAAAAATCTGCAGGTGACGGTCGCGCTGCAGTGCAGGTGTCGTTCGAGTTCTTCCCGCCGAAGACGCCGGAAATGGAAGCGACGCTGTGGAAATCGGTACAAAGGCTGGCACCATTGCGTCCGCGGTTCGTCTCGGTAACCTATGGCGCGGACGGATCCACGCGCGACCGTACCCACGCGATCGTCACACGCATCCAGCGTGAAACCGGGCTCACCGCGGCCCCGCACCTGACCTGCGTGGGTGCGACGCGTGACGAGGTGCTCGATGTCGCGCGTGGCTACTGGCGCGAAGGCATTCGCCATATCGTCGCGCTGCGCGGCGACCCGCCGCAGGGTGCGACGACATACACGCCCCATCCGGGCGGCTTCCCGTGGGCCGAAGACCTGGTGCGGGGATTGCGATCAGTGGCCGACTTCGATATCTCGGTGGCGGCTTACCCCGAGGTGCATCCCGAAGCCCCGAGCGCCGACTTCGACCTCGACAACCTGAAGCGCAAGCTCGAAGCGAGCGCGAGCCGGGCCATTACCCAGTTCTTTTTCGACACCGACAAGTTCCTGCGTTTTCGCGATCGCTGCGCGGCGGCCGGCATCACGTCGCCGATCGTGCCCGGGCTGCTGCCGATCAGCCGTTTTTCCCAGATGCTGAATTTTGCCGCGCGCTGTGGTGCCAGCGTTCCGGCCTGGCTGCACGAGCGCTTCGAGGGCCTCGACGACGATCCCGAGACGCGCCAGATGATCGCCGCCAGCGTCGCCATCGAGCAGGTCGGGCGGCTGCGCCGGCACGGCGTCAACGAATTCCACTTCTACACCCTGAACCGCGCCGAGCTGACCTACGCCATCTGCTACGCGCTCGGGCTGCGGCCTGCCGGCGGTGAGGTCACCGGATGAGCGACCGTCATCAACGATTCGCCGCGCTGCTGGCGCTGCTCGGCCAGCGTATTGCCGTGCTCGACGGTGCGATGGGCACGATGGTGCAGGGCCGCCAGCTGCAGGAGTCGGACTATCGCGGCGCGAGGTTCGGCGACTGGCCACGGGATCTCAAGGGCAATCACGATCTTCTCACGCTGACGCGGCCGGACGTGATCGCCGCCATTCATCGCGAGTTTCTCGAGGCCGGCGCCGACATCGTCGAGACCAATACCTTCAACTCGTCGGCTCCCTCGCAGGGTGACTATGGCTTGCAGGATCTCGTCGGCGAACTGAACCTGCAGGCCGCGCGCGTCGCCCGCCGTGCCGCCGATGCGGTCACAGCCGCGACCGGCAGCCCGCGCTTCGTCGCCGGGGTGCTTGGCCCGACGAACCGAACGGCCTCGCTGTCGCCCGACGTGAACGACCCGGGCCTGCGAAACATCAGCTTCGACGAGTTGGCGGCAACTTATGGCGAGGCAGCGCGCAACCTGATTGCGGGCGGCGCGGATTTCCTCATGGTGGAGACGGTGTTCGACACGCTGAACGCGCGTGCGGCGCTGTACGCGATCGCGCGGCTTGCCGACGAGCTTCGCGAACCGGTACCGGTGATGGTCTCCGGCACGATTACCGACGCCTCCGGGCGCACGCTCTCCGGCCAGACGGCCGAGGCATTCTGGAATTCGGTGCGCCATGTACGCCCGTTCATGATCGGACTGAACTGCGCGCTGGGCGCCGAGGAGCTGCGCCCCTATGTCGCCGAACTGGCGCGCATCGCCGACACTCGCGTCAGCGTACATCCCAATGCCGGATTGCCGAATGAATTCGGCCAGTACGACGACACGCCGGCACACATGGCGCGCATCCTCGGCGAGTTCGCGCGCGAGGGCTACATCAACATGGTGGGTGGCTGTTGCGGCACGACGCCGGCGCACATTCGCGCCATCCGCGAGGCGGTACTCGGCCATCCGCCGCGCAGGATCCGGCCGGCCGGGCCGATGCTGCGCCTTGCGGGGCTCGAGCCGCTCAACATCGGCCCGGGGTCGCTGTTCGTCAACGTCGGCGAGCGCACCAACGTGACGGGCTCGGCGCAGTTCCGCAAGCTCATTGCGGCGGACGATTACGCCGGGGCGCTCGTCGTGGCGCGACAACAGGTCGAGAACGGCGCCCAGGTCATCGACGTCAACATGGACGAGGGCATGCTCGACTCGGTCGCCGCCATGGACCGGTTCCTGAAGCTCGTCGCCGCAGAGCCCGACATCGCGCGGGTCCCGGTGATGATCGACTCCTCGCGCTGGGAGGTGATCGAAGCGGGACTGAAGTGCGTGCAGGGCAAGCCCATTGTCAACTCGATCAGCCTCAAGGAAGGCGAGGAGTCGTTCCTGCGCCAGGCCCATGAAATAAGTCGCCATGGCGCCGCGGTGGTGGTGATGGCCTTTGACGAACAGGGACAGGCGGAGACGGTCGAGCGGCGCGTGGCAATCTGCGAACGGGCGTACCGGCTCCTGACCCGCGAGGTCGGCATCGCACCCGAGGACATCATCTTCGACCCGAACATCTTCGCGGTAGCTACCGGCATCGAGGAACACGCCAGCTACGGGCGTGACTTCATCGAGGCCACCCGCATCATCAAGGAGCGCCTGCCGGGCGCGCGGATCAGCGGTGGCGTCAGCAACGTCTCGTTCTCGTTCCGCGGCAATAACCGCGTGCGCGAGGCGATGCACTCCGTGTTCCTGTACCACGCGATCCGCGCCGGGCTCGACATGGGGATCGTCAACGCCGGGCAGCTGGCGATCTACGAGGAAATACCGGCAGAGCTGCGCG
>CAYOFE010000148.1:0-6502 GCA_964403135.1 uncultured Chromatiaceae bacterium
ATACCCCTTGGACAGCACCCGGCATGAAAAGTTACTTACGGAACGTCATACTAGACCCGGTCATCTCAGTCCGGCGTGGTCCGGGCGATCTTGACGCAGGTCAATCCAACGGGTCCGCTCTGACCGAGGGGCGGACACGGCAGCGAAAAGACCAATCTCGCGCCGTAGCGCGAATGAACTCAGCGCGTGGAAAGCTCAACGGGCGACTGCCGTTGGTACCGCAGTCGCCCGTTGGCTATGTCCGAACTCTGGCGGGCGGTCGCTTCAGAACAGGCTGTCGCCGAGATAGACCCGCACTCCGGCATTGAAGCCCGTGTCGTCGTCGAAAACAATGCCGCCGAACCCGAGCGCCACCATCGGCGTCAGGTTGTAGACCAGACCAATGCGCACATCGCGGTCGTCGATATCGCTGAGCTCGGTGAAGGAGAATCCGACATGCACCTCGGTCTTCTCCGAGGCCATGATCCTCAGCAGCCCTTCTGCCTCATAACCGTCGTCGTCGAGGTCATTCGGCGTCAGGCGGCCATCGATCTCGGTATCGACGTAATAGACGCGGCCGACGATGTCGACTGTGTCAGTCAGGCCATAGCTGCCGCCGAGACCGAGCCGGTAGCACGTGAAGTCACGCTCCTTGGAGGCACCGGTGTTGGGATTGGTAAAGTCACTGTCGCCGTCGGAATACTCGCCCAACAGGTGCAGGAACCTGAAAATTCCGAGCGAGCCTTCGACTATATAGCCCTCTATCCGCTCATCTTCCGGCCTGACGGCACACTTGGTATCGGTCCATTCGTACCCCGCTCCGAGGTAGGTATAACGGGGGCCGCGAGCGTCCTGCGCAGCGCCGATCGACGGCAGCAGCACGGCTGCAACAAGCATCCCCAAGCCCGTAAAAGAGCACCGCGCAGAAAAAACCATGATATCCCCCTCTGTCAGACGTCGCGTTCGTCGCGGAAGTTGCCGGTGACTATAGCGAATCCGCCTGGCCGATACCACACGGGCGGCCCGCCGCGGCCGATTAGCGTCTCGCGGCGGGCTGCTCCGCACCCCAGCCAGGCACGACGCTGCCCGCCACACCGAGCAGCAGCTCGACCCAACCGCGGTGATCGGCCACCAGATGATCCGCGCCGGCTCGCGACAGCAGTGCTGAATCTGCAACGCCGGTCAGCACACCGACCGTGCGCATTCCAGCAGCCCGCCCGGCCAGCATGTCGTGCGGCGAATCGCCGACGTATGCGGCCTCCCCTGCCGCAACCCCCGACTGCTCGAGGATCCGCTGCAGCCCCTCCGGGTGCGGCTTCGGCCGCGTCACATCCAGTGCCGTCAGCACCGGGTCGAACCACTCGAGCAGCCCGGCCTTCTGCAACGGGCGGAACGATTCGCCACGCGAGCCGGTGTAGATCGCCAGCCGCACACCTGCTTCGCGCAAACGAGCCAGGGACGCCGCCAGCCCTTCGAATGGCTCGACCGAGGATTCGAGAACGTCGGAGTAATGCCTCAGGGTGTCGCGTCGCAGCCGGGCCGGCAGATCCGGGTCGATGCGGCTGCGTGGTGGCGCGACGATGTCCCAGAGCGGCTCGTCGGAACTGAGGGCTCGGCGCACCATGTCGATATTCACGCGATACCCGAGCGCGCGGGCCGCGCGATCCGCGGCAATAGTCATGCCCTCGATCGAGTTCACCAGCGTGCCATCAACGTCGAAAACCGCGAGCTGTATGGCTGGAGCGGTTACTCCGGCCAGCTCGACGTCAGCGCCGTCATCGAGGCCCAGTTCCAGACGCAGCGGAACCGCCGCGATCACTTCCACCTGCTGCAGGTCGTAACCTGCGACGTCCGGAACGATGATCGCACCAGGCAAGCGTCCGGCAATGCGCACGGGAATGCACCGCGCCGTGCAGCCCTGGCCGGGCGGCGGCGAGATCGTGCGGCCGGCGGTCACCCGGACCGCGTTCCATCGCGATGAGGACGCCGCATCGAGCAGCAGGTTCAGAGTGCCGGGATACGGGTCGATGCCGACCTGTTCGATAAACTGCGTGCGGGCCCAGTCGAGCTGGGTAAAACCAGCCCCCTGCCCGGCGCCGGTGACTACGCGCCCCTCTATACACCAGCTCTGCATCAGCGCATTTTGCAGAGCGGACACGGCGCCAGACAACTCGCGCGATTACTATCCCCCACGACCCAGGCACGGCTAGAATCGCCGGGCTGGTGGCTGACCGAAAACCAGACCGCGAGAATCGCCTGACAACAATGACCGATACTGCCGCCGGCCTCGCCTTTGCGACAGAAATCGCCGATCGGATACGCTCGGCGGCCACGTTCGTCGAGCGCACCACGGGCGACGGGCCGCTCATGGTGCTCACGAATGTCGCCGACGGCAGCGCAGCAGGATATCTGCGACTGTGGGCGGCGACCGACGACAGCCTCCTCGACCGGCTGATTCACTTCCGCCTGCAGTCCGGGCCCGTAGACACTCATCTGTTGTTCCTGATGGGCCGCACCGATACCGCGATGCCGCATTTCCATGGGCAGGTCGTGCAGTTCGGCCCGGACACCTGCGTGTTCAATGCCGACATCATGCCGCGGCTCGACCCGGTCGATCATCCGGACTATTTCAGCGAGGTGTTTGGCCCGGTGACGAAGGCCTACTGGCAGGCGATCAACGACCGCAACAACGTCTGCGCGCTGGCGCCGGCCAATCCTGCAATCGCCGCCTACCTCTCGCCATGGAGCATCGCCACGGGCCGACCGACCAACTTCGCCGAGCTGGATCGGGTCAAGCCAAGCCTGCTGACCTACGTCGATCACTGCCTGGCGCTGGCGCGCACTCTGAAGTACCGAGGCCCGTCACCGGCGGAGCTTCGCGCCCGGGACCAGCGCCATATGGCCTGTTTTCAGAGCGACCAGCTCGACCCGCGCGCCTGGAAGGGGGTATACCGCGTGATTGGCGAGCAGGCCGGGCAGCGCGTCAAGGATATTTTCCGAACCCCTCTCAGGTAACGCATCGCCGCGGCTGTCGCAGCCACCACAGGAGTACCGCAATGAAAATCGCCATCGTCGGCGCCGCCTACACCGGACTTGCCGCAGCTCGCCATTTCAAGGCCCAGGGCCACACGATCAGCGTCAGCACGACCCGCACCGAGCGCGTCAACGAACTCGAGCCCGTGGCTCACCGGGTCATCGTCATGAAAGGCAGCGACGTCGAAAAGATGAAAGAGCTGATCCGCGGCGCCGATGCCGTGGTGCTGACCATGGCGGGCGGCCTCGGCGTGAAGGACGGCAAACCCTACATGGACCCTGTCGCCTACCGCGATTCCTACGTGGGCACCGCCGAGGGGTTGACCGGTGCGCTCAGCGTGGCGCCGAACCTGAAGCAGATCGTATTCTGCAGCTCGCTGAACGCCTACGGGGATGCGCACGGTGCAAGCCCGGTGACGGAAGACACCCCGCCGAACGCTGCCTCGCCCGCCGCACAGGTGTTCATCGAGACCGAGCAGATGCTGGCTGCCCTCGGCACGGACGAGATCAAAGTCTGCAACTACCGCACCGGCACCATTTACGGCCCCGGCCGCGAGCACCGCAACGAATTGCGCCACATCGCCGGCAAGCCGATACCCTTCGACGGCAAGTCCGACGCGATGCTGATTCACCGCGACGACGTGGTGCGCGCCATCGACTTCGCGATCGCGAAGCGCCTCTCCGGCCTGTACAACCTCTTCAACGACATCGCCGACAACAAGGAACAGTTCTTCGCCAGGGTCTGCCAGCGGGAAGGTCTCGCCCCGGTGACATGGCTGGGCGTCGTGAAGGGCCCGAAAGGCGTGTCGAACGCCAAAATCAAGAAAGCAGGTTTCAGATTTGCCGATCCGGCCGGCGATCGCGAGTCGCAGGACCTGCTGGCCTGAAATGAGCGGTGCCGGGATCGGCTAGCGCGCCGGCAACTCCACGAACACTTCGCCATCGCGCTCGGACACCGGCAGGGTCTGCAGCGGGGCCGGTGCCTTGCCCATCGCAATCGCCTTGTGCGTCCAGGCGGGCATCGGCACTCCCATCACGGCGCTGACCCAGTCCAGATTGCGCCCCGTACAGAGATCGAAGCGCGAGTTGTGCCACGGGCAGGTCACCACGCCATCGACGCACCTGCCCTTGGCCAGCGACATGCCCATGTGCGGGCAGCGATCGATTACGGCGCAGGCCTTGCCGTTCACGCGCGACAGCAGAATCCTGGTATCGGCGGCCCGCCGCCCAAGCAGCTCGCCTTCCCGTACTTCGTCCGATGCGGCAACGCGCAATGCCCGGTCGGTCACTGTCAACTCCTCCCGCTCCATTCCCAGATCTGCCGATTCTAGCCCATTGACAATAGCGGTATCCTCGCACCGCATGAGCGCTGCAAGCGATTCCGTCACTGCCGGCCAGCCATCTGGAGTCGTCGCGTCAGCGGCAGCCATTCGCGGCGGCCGGACCAGCGCCGAATGCCTGGCCCGCGAAGTGCTCGCGCGTTGCCGTCGCCATCGGCACCTCAATGCGCTCATCAGCCAGGATGCCGAGGCGCTGATCGCAGCGGCGCAAGCAGCCGACCGGAGACTGGCGTCCGGGGCCGCTGTCGGGCCACTTCACGGCGTGCCAATACTCATCAAAGACAACATCGACGTGGCCGGCTACCCCACCACGGCGGGAACACCCGGCCTCTGCGGCATCTATCCGCGCCAGCACGCGCCGGCCATGCAATGGCTTCTCGATGCCGGCGCGCTTGTCGCGGGAAAGGCGAATCTGCACGAGCTCGCCGTGGGCGGCACCAGCCACAACGGGCACTTCGGGCGAGTCGTCAACCCGTGGCGGCAGGAACTGGTCGCCGGCGGCAGCAGCGGCGGTTCGGCGGTAGCGGTGGCTGCACGGCTCGTACCCGCCGCGCTCGGCACCGACACGAACGGCTCGGTCCGCGGACCCTGCTCGTTCCAGGGTATTGCCGGGTTTCGCCCGTCATTTGGCCGGTACGCTTATGGCGGCACATTTCCGGCGACACCGACGCGCGATGCCATCGGGCCGATGGCGGCGTCGGTCACCGACCTGGCGCTGCTCGATCAGGTCCTGTCCGGCGAGAAGCATGATCTGCCCGTGGTCTCCCTGCGGAACCTGCGCCTCGGACGGCCGGGTGGGCGCTTCTACGAGGTCATCGACGAGCGCACGGCAACAGTCTTCACGCGTGCTGTGGCACTGCTGGAACAGGCGGGCGCCGTGGTGGTTCCAACTGAGTTACCCGGGCTGCATGACCTGGCAGCAAAAACTGCGTGGCCGATCTCCGCATGGGAAGTGGTGCGAGAGACGCCCGCCTTCCTGGCGAGCCGAACCGGAACCGTGACGATTGAGGACATCTTCGCCCGGATTTCTTCTGCGACCGTGCGCGAGCGATTCAACCCGCTGACGGCCGATCACGTGCGCCTCGAAAGTGCATGGCGCCACGCCATGCAGACCGATCGGCCACGCCTGCAGCAGATGCTCGCCGACCACTTCACGCAGCATCGACTGGACGCGATGATCTTCCCGACCACGCCTTTCCCCGCGGTGGCCGCCAGCGACGACAACGCCGACATTGCCATCGATGGCCAGCGCCTGAAGCACGGATTCGGCTACCTGATCCAGAACACGGTTTACCAGAGCGCCGCCGGCATACCGAGCCTTACGGTGCCCGCCGGCCTGACCGCGGACGGCCTGCCGGTCGCACTGAACTTCGACGGACCGATAGGAAGCGACCGGCGGCTGCTCGCAATCGGCGCGACTTTTGAGCAGGCTCGCGGCGCATTCCCCGCGCCGCCGCTGGCCGCGACCGGCGACAGCCGATCCGCGGGCTAGTCGGCCTCGCGATCGATGTCGCAACAGTGTGAGGGCACCGGCCTGCCGGCTGGCGACAGCACCTCGCCGCGCACACGGTTCGGCCGGAATACGGTGCAACCTTTAAGGCCCTGGCGCCATGCCAGTTCGTAGAGTTGGCAAAATTCGGCAAACGGCGTGTCCGCAGCAACGTTGATGGTCTTCGAAATGGCGCTGTCCACCCACGGCTGAAGCGCGGCCTGCATCTCGAGATGCGCCCGCGGCGCGATAGCCGGCGCCTCGACGAAGGTCTGTGGCGGTGATGCCTGCGGAAACCGCCGCTGCCACAGCGAATATGCGTAGTCGACAACCGGGTGGACGCGATGCTCGCCGGTGGTTTCGAGGATGCGCCGCTCGGCTTCCAGCGCAAAAATAGGCTCGATACCGCCCGATACATTGCCGGCGAGCAGGCTGATCGTGCCGGCCGGCGCGATGGCGATCAGATGGCTGTTGCGTATGCCATTTCGGGCAATGCCGTCGCGAACCGCCTGCGGCAGCCTCTGGATGTAAGGCCGCGCGAGATAGGCATCGCTATCGAAGCGGGGAAATGCGCCTTTTTCGCGTGCCAGTTCTACCGACGCCTCGTAGGCGGCCAGCGCGATGGTGCGCATGATCTCCTCGGCAACCCCTCTTGCCGTCC
>CAYOFE010000149.1:0-6492 GCA_964403135.1 uncultured Chromatiaceae bacterium
ATAGACGAACACGCCGCGGTCTTCGGCGGCAATCATGCGCAGCGATTGCTCGACCAGGTCGTGGCAATCGCAACTGACCGAGGCGAAGACGTCGCCGGTGAGGCAATTCGAGTGCACGCGCACCAGCGGCGGCTCCAGTCCAGTGAGATTGCCGTGCACCAGCGCCAGGTGCACGTTGCGGCTGACATGATCCTCGTAGCACATCAGCCGGAACTCGCCGGCCTCGGTGGCGATGACCTGCTCGGAGATGCGCTCGACGGAGAGCTCCTTCTGCAGCCGGAACCGGATCAGGTCGGCGATGCTGCCGATCCGCAGGCCATGCTGTTTGGCGAACGCCTCGAGCTGCGGGCGGCGCGCCATCGTGCCATCTTCGTTGAGGATCTCGACGATCGCAGCGGCGGGCTCGAGTCCGGCGAGCCGCGCCAGGTCGCAACCGGCCTCGGTGTGCCCAGCGCGGGTCAGCACGCCACCGGGCTGGGCCATCAGCGGGAATACGTGTCCTGGCTGGCGCAGATCCTCGGGGCGGGCCTCCGGGGCCACGGCCACCCGGATAGTGCGCGCCCGATCGTGCGCCGAGATGCCGGTCGTCACGCCCTCGGCGGCTTCGATCGACACCGTGAAATTGGTCACCTGCTGCTCGTCGGTGCCGGTCACCATCAGCGGCAGGCGCAGCTGCTGGCAGCGGCTGCGGGTCAGCGTCAGGCAGATCAGCCCGCGCCCGTAGCGCGCCATGAAATTGATGTCTTCCGGGCGCACCTTCGCCGCCGCCATCAGCAGGTCGCCCTCGTTCTCGCGGTCCTCGTCATCGACGATCACCACCATGCGCCCGGCACGGACGTCGGCGATGATGTCCTCGACATCGCTGAAAACCGACTCAGCCAGGTTGGCTTTTTCCGCCATATTAATGTCGTCCACGGGCCTGCTTCTTTATCGGCTGGTGTCAGGCCCGCTCCGCGAGCAACCGCTCCAGGTAACGGGCAACGAGATCGACTTCCAGGTTCACTGCAGTGCCGACCTCGTAGACCGACATAATAGTCTTTTCAAGGGTATGCGGCACGATGTTAATGCCAACCGTGTCCGCGGACACATCATTGACGGTCAGGCTGACCCCGTCCACGCACAGCGACCCCTTGCGCGCCAGGTAGCGGGAAAGCGCAGCCGGCACCCGCAGGCGCAGGCGCGTGGAGCGGGCGTCAGGCTCGATGCCAATCACCTCGCCGGTGCCATCCACGTGCCCCGACACGAGGTGCCCGCCGAGCGGGTCGGCAAGCGTCAGCGCCGGCTCCAGGTTCACCCCGCTGCCCGCCTGCAGCCGGCCCAGCGTGGTGAGATCAAGCGTCTCGCGCGACACATCGAGACTGACTTCGCTGCCGGCCCGCGCGGTTACCGTCAGGCACACGCCGCTGACCGCGAGGCTGGCGCCGAGCGCGAGGCGCTTCACGGCAATGCCGGTCGTATCGAGCCGCAGGCGGCAGTCCCCGCCGCGTGTTTCCACGGCCACAATCCTGCCAACCGCCTGTACGATGCCGGTGAACATCACGCTGCCTCTCGTCGATAGATGAGCCGGAGATCGGCACCGACGTGCCGTGACTCCAGCAGCGAAAACTCGTAGCGCTCCGGCATCCGGCCGATCTCCGGCGTATCGAACATGCCACGCGCGCCAGCGCCGAGCACGTGCGGGGCCAGATAGACGATCAGCTCGTCGATCAGCCCCGCTGCGAGCAGCGCGCCGTTGAGCTTCGCGCCGGCTTCGACCAGTACCTCGTTCATCTCGAGTTCCGCAAGCCGGCGAAATACCGCTGCGAGGCCCGGATGCGCATCGCCTGCCGCCAGGATCTCGACCACCGCGCCGGCTGACTCCAGCGCGCGCCGCCTGCCGGCGTCGTCAATCGCGCAGAATATTCGCGTCCGCCCCGGCTGCGACAGCAGTTTCGCCGCCGGCGGCGTACGCAGGCGACTGTCGAGCACCACGCGCTCCGGCTGCAACAATGGCCCGAGATCGTCCCGCCGGGCGGTAAGCTGCGGATCATCGGCGGTCACGGTACCCACGCCGGTCAGGATGGCGGAACTCCGCGCCCGCCAGGCGTGCGCGTCGCGGCGCGACTCATCGCTCGTAATCCAGCGGCTGTCGCCGTTCGCCAGCGCGATGCGCCCGTCGAGGCTTACGGCGAGCTTACTGCGGACCCACGGTCGGCGCCGTTCCATGCGGCTCATGAAACCGACATTCACCGCACGCGACTCGGCTTCGAGCACGCCGCCCTCGACGACGATGCCGGCCTCACGAAGCTGGCGCTCCCCGCCGCCCGCCACGCTCGGATTCGGATCGTGCGCGCCGTAAACGACACGCCTGATGCCGCTGCGGATCAACGCTTCAGCGCACGGCGGCGTGCGCCCGTGGTGGCAGCACGGCTCGAGCGTGACATAGGCGGTTGCGCCGCGTGCCCGGTTTCCCGCTTGCTCCAGCGCCACGCTCTCGGCGTGCGGCCCGCCGGTGCGCTGGTGCCAGCCCTCGCCGACAACCTGGCCACCCGCAACGATGACGCACCCCACGCGCGGATTCGGGTGCGCGGTATAGAGTCCGTGCGCCGCCAGCTGCAGCGCGCGGGCCATGTGGCCGTAATCCTCCGCCGTGGCACTCATTTCACTTTGTCCGGAAGCAGCGACAGCTGGTTGCGACGGCTTTTGGCATCCCCGAGTTCGCGCAGCCGCCGGATCTCGTCCTGGAATTCCGTGACGTCCTGAAAACTGCGATACACCGAGGCGAAGCGCACATAGGCTACTTCGTCGAGATTGCGCAGTTCCTCCATCACCATCTCCCCGACCTGCCGCGAGGGAATTTCCCGCTCGCCCATGGTCTGCACCTTGTGGATGATGCGCGCCACCGCCTCCTCGATCGCCTCGCTGCTGACCGGCCGCTTCTCCAGCGCCCGGATGATGCCGTTGCGCAGCTTCGCCTCGTCGAAAGGCTCGCGCGTCTGGTCGCGCTTGATGAGCCGCGGCATCACGAGCTCGGCAGATTCGAACGTGGTGAACCGCTCGCCGCACTTAAGGCACTCGCGGCGCCGGCGCACCTGGCTGCCCTCGCCCGCGAGACGCGAGTCGATGACCTTGGTTTCCTCGTGGTTACAGAACGGGCAGTGCATGGCGGCGATTCCGGGCGCCATTGTACCCGCCCGGAGCAGGCCCGCCGGCCCGGACGGCCGCGGAAAGCCGTGGAAAGCCCCGCTTACGCCCGGTAAACCGGGAATCGCCGGCAGAGCTGCAGCACCTCGCCACGCACGCGCTCGATGCGCCGCTCGTCCCTGAGGTCACCCAGTATGTCCGCGATCCAGCCGGCGACGGCCGCGATCTCCGCCGCGCCGAAGCCGCGCGTGGTGACGGCCGGCGTGCCCATGCGCAGGCCGCTGGTGACGAACGGCGAGCGCGGATCGTTCGGCACCGCGTTCTTGTTGACGGTGATGTTGGCGCGGCCGAGCGCGGCGTCTGCGTCCTTGCCAGTGATGTCCTTGTCGATGAGATCGAGCAGGAACATGTGGTTATCAGTGCCGCCGGAGACGATTTTGTAGCCGCGCTGCGCCAGCGCCGCGGCGAGCGCGCGCGCGTTGGCCTTGACCTTCTGCTGGTACGCCTTGAAATCGGGCTGCATCGCCTCGAGCAGCGCCACGGCCTTCGCGGCGATGACGTGCATCAACGGGCCGCCCTGCGTACCCGGGAAGACGAGCGAGTTGAGCTTCCTGGTCAGCTCTTCGTTCTCGCGCGCCAGGATCAGCCCGCCGCGCGGGCCGCGCAGCGTCTTGTGCGTGGTGGTGGTGGTCACGTCGGCGATCGGTACCGGGTTCGGGTACTCACCTGCGGCGACGAGACCCGCCACGTGCGCCATGTCCACGAACAGGTACGCGCCGACGCTGTCGGCGATTTCGCGGAAGCGCTGCCAGTTGACGATGCGCGAGTAGGCCGAGAATCCCGCAATGATCATGCGCGGGCGGTGTTTTTTCGCCAGCGCCTCGACATGGCCGTAGTCGATTTCACCGGTAGCGAGGTCAAGCCCATACGGAATGATCTTGTACAGCCGCCCGGAGAAATTCACCGGCGAGCCGTGCGTCAGGTGCCCGCCCTGCGCGAGGTTCATGCCGAGCACGGTGTCGCCGGGGTTCAGCAGCGCCATGTACACTGCCGCGTTCGCCTGCGAACCGGAGTGTGGCTGGACGTTGGCGTAGGCGGCGCCGAAGAGTTTCTTCGCCCGTGCGATGGCGAGTTCCTCGGCCTGGTCGACGAACTCGCAACCGCCGTAGTAGCGCTTGCCGGGGTAGCCTTCCGCGTACTTGTTGGTGAGTACCGAGCCCTGGGCTTCCAGCACGCGCGGGCTGGCGTAGTTCTCCGAGGCAATCAGCTCGATGTGCTCTTCCTGGCGGCGTTCCTCACCGGCGATCGCCGCGGCCAGCTCGGGGTCGAAACGGGCGATCGTCCAGTCCTTGTTGTACATGCCAGCCTCCGCGGAAAAGGGCGCAATTGTACCCGAGTGAGCTTGAAAATCCGGTGCCACTGCCAGATGCCGCTGGCCCTGCCGACTTGCCCTGACGGGTTCCCATTGCAGCTTGCTCGCAGCGGTGCCCGCGCCACGGGGCCATACACGCCCCGGCGCGGGGCGGCGTCCATTCGCCACCTCTTCGTGCAGCCCCCGCGAGCTTCACTGCTCCGGCAAGTCCGCCCCATGAGCTGCGCAGCAGCTGGCAGGGGCACCGCTCGCTTCAATCGTGAGCGACGAAAGAGCGCACCACCGCTGTCCAGGCCAGCGCCAGGTTGCGCCGGTTGTAGCCGCCTCCGCCGGTGCCGAGCAACCGTCCGGCGCAGTGCCGGTCGGCCAGCGCGCAGAGCCGCTCTGCCGCATAGCCATGCGCCGCAGCGGTGTATTGAAGATGGGTAATCGGGTCGCCGGCGAGGCTGTCGGCACCGCACTGGAACACGATGAACTCCGGGCGGGTTGCGTCGAGATAGGCTTCGACCCGCGCCCAGGCCGCGCGAAAATCCTCGTCCCCGGCGCCGGGCGGCATCGGGATGTTGAGCTTGGTGCCGCGCGCCGGCCCGCTGCCGGTTTCGTGCGCGGCGCCGGTGCCCGGGTACAGGTACCGGCCGTCCTCGTGGATGTCGGCGAACAGCGCCTCAGGATCGTCTTCGAACCCGTAGAACACCCCGTCGCCGTGGTGCGCGTCGATATCCACGTAGGCGACGCGGCGCAGCCCGAACCGGGAGCGCAGGACCTCGATCACCACGCCACAGTCGTTGTACACGCAAAAGCCGGCCGCATGATCGCGGCCTGCGTGGTGCAGCCCCGCGATCGGCACAAAGGCGCGGCGCACCTCGCCGGCCATGATGCTCTCGGCCGCCGCCAGTGCGGCGCCGACCACCGCGGCTGCCGCTGCATCGAGACCGCGCTCGGCGGGCGTGTCACCATGATCGAGGAAGCCGATACCGGCCGCGCAACGCTCGCACACCAGGTCGAGATAAGCCGCACCGTGGAAGGCTTCGAGTTCCTGCCGCGTCGCGAGGCGCCCCTCGCGCAGCAGCACCTGCGCAGCGATACCGCTGCGCTCGAGCTCGGCGTGAAAGGCGTCATGGCGGTCCGGCCCGAACGGATGACCCGCGCCAAAACCGTAGGCGGCAGTGCGCGCGTCGCGGATAACCAGGACTTTCGAAGCGGACCCGCTCATCAGGGGCGGATTATATCTGGCGCCCACCGCCCGCTTCGGGAATAATCCCGCGTCCCTGCGAACCCCCGGATGCACCGATGAGCCAGTACGTCTACACCATGAACCGCGTGGCCAAGGTCGTGCCGCCGAAGCGGTTCATCCTGAAAGACATCTCCCTGAGCTTTTTCCCCGGCGCCAAGATCGGCGTGCTCGGGCTCAATGGTTCGGGCAAATCCACGCTGCTCAGGATCATGGCCGGCGTGGATACGGAGTTCGACGGCGAGGCGCGCCCGCAGCCCGGCATTCGCATCGGCTTTCTGCCGCAGGAGCCCGAGCTCGACCCGGCCCGCACCGTGCGCGATATCGTCGAGGAAGGGGTGGCCGACACGATCGGCCTGGTGAAGAAATTCAACGCTCTCAGTGAACGTTTCGCGGAGCCACTCGAAGACGATGAGATGACCAGGCTCCTCGACGAGCAGGCCAGGCTGCAGGACGCCATAGAGGCCAAGGGCGGCTGGGAGATCGACCGCAAGCTCGAAATTGCGGCCGACGCGCTGCGCCTGCCGGACTGGCAGGCCCCCGTCTCGGTGCTCTCGGGCGGCGAACGGCGCCGCGTGGCGCTGTGCCGCCTGCTGCTCTCCGAGCCCGACATGCTGCTGCTCGACGAGCCGACCAACCACCTCGATGCAGAATCCGTGTCGTGGCTCGAACGCTTTCTCGAGAACTACCCGGGCACTGTCATCGCGGTGACCCACGACCGCTACTTCCTCGACAACGTCGCCGGCTGGATCCTGGAGCTCGACCG
>CAYOFE010000150.1:0-6426 GCA_964403135.1 uncultured Chromatiaceae bacterium
GTCGTGCCTTGCTCTCGTAGTACGTCGACGGGGCGATCGGCACCTCGGCACAGATCGGCTCGACCCCATACTGATCGCGGTGTGCATCGATAAATGCCACCATCACTTCCCGCGGCGGTCGAGCTCCGCCTGGGCGAAAAACGCCGACGCCTTGCGCAGGATCTCGTTCGAGCGCTTGAGTTCGCGGTTCTCCCGCTCAAGATCCTTGAGCCGATCCCGCTCCGTGCTGGTCAGGCCGGCACGCCTGCCCAGGTCACGCTCGGCTTGGGTAACCCACCGATGCAGGGACTGGGCTGCGCAGCCAATCTTGGCTGGGACCGACATGATGCTGGCCCACTGCGAGCCATGCTCCGCCTGCTGCTCGAGCACCAAGCGGACAGCCCGCTCCCGCACTTCCGTTGAATATCGCTTTGCTGTTCCCATAGACTCCATCCTCTCTCATGTTGGAGTCTCCGGGAAAGCCGGGGCGGTTCAGACCGCGCTTGCCGGCGCGTTCATCGCCTTGCTCGCATTCGCGCGGGTCGCGCCCGCACGGATCGAGGAAATGGTCGTCACCGCGCAGAAGCGCGAGGAGTCCATCCAGAATGTGCCGATCACCATTGCCGCGGTTAGCGCCGCGGTGCTTGACGAGAACGAGATCGACAACGTCTACACCCTCCAGACCGTGGTGCCGGCCCTGCAGGTGGCGTCCGTCGAACAGCCGCCGGGGATGAACGGCTGGCGAAACATTCCGGCTTCTCGCTTCATGCTGGGGTAGCCGCCGCTGCCCATCAACGCGAGAAAGTCGAGCGGCTGTGCCGCCATATTGCGCGGCCTGCGGTGGCGACAACCCGATTGGCACTGACCGCCCAGGGGCCGGTGCGCTACACGCTCAAGACCCCATACCGCGACGGCACCACGCACGTCATCTTTGAGCCGCTGGACTTTATCGCTCGCTTGGCCGCGCCTCGTCCCCAGGCCCCGGGTCCACCTGACGAGATTCCACGGCGTGTTCGCCCCGCACAGCGCGCTGCGCGCCGAGGTCACGCCGGCGGGGCGGGGGAGAAGCACCGGCGCTGTCGAGCGCAGTCCCGCCGAGCGGCATCGGGCGCTGCGCTGGGCGCAGCGGCTGAAGCGGGTGTTCCGCATCGAGATCGAACTGTGCGAGCGCTGCGGGGGGAAGGTCAGGATCATTGCCAGCATTGAGGATCCCGAGGTGATCGGGAGGGTTCTCGCGCACCTGGAACCGCGTGCCAGCGCACCGGCCGGGCTGATCCCGGCGCAAGAGCCAAGGGGCGCGGTGCTGACCGTGCCCTTTTTTCGCGCCGCAAAATGGCCTGCTGCTGCGCTATTGCTCCACTCCTCCCCGGATTGCACGGGCGGGCCTTGAAAATAGCGCGAGCGAAACCATCTATAGCGTCGCCGTAACAGGTAACGATTCAATCAGTCGTCAGGAGGTGACAGTGATGTTTGAAGCATTGACTGGCCCTGCGGGCAGCCTGTTCGAGCAGTACAGGCGCCTCGCGGAGGAAATGGATGAACTATTCAGTGGCTGGACCCTGCCGGCCGGGATCCGCTCCGCCGTACCCGGCGCGTTTCCGCTTGTTAACGTCGGCGCGACGCAAACCGCCGTTGAGGTGTACGTGTTTGCCCCCGGGCTGGACCCGAAGAGCATCGATCTCTCGGTCCAGGAGAACGTGCTGACGATTTCGGGCAAGCGGCACATACCCGTCAACGAGGACAATGTCTACTACCGGAGGGAGCGCTTCACCGGCGAGTTTCGCCGCGTGATCACGTTGCCGGACGATGTGTTATCGGATCAGGCGCAGGCCCGGTATCGCGACGGCGTGTTGCAGATCACGCTGCCTCGCAGGGAAGCTGTCAAGCCGCGGCTGATCGAAGTGAAAGCCGCATGAGGAGAAGCACCATGACCCAGCAAACAACACAGAAAGAGGTCGCGACCAGTCAGACCGGCCAGGTCTATGCGGCGAAGCGCGAGACTGACGTGGCGCTGCGCCCGCCCGTGGACATCTGGGAAGACGGCGAAAGCATAACCCTGCAGCTTGACATGCCCGGCGTATCGGCCGAGCGGCTGTCCGTCAGGGCGGACCGCGATAATCTCGTTATCGAGGGCGATGCCCAGATCGAGATGCCGGACGGCATCGAAGCGCTGTATGCGGACATACGTTCGACCCGCTATCGCCGCAGCTTTAACCTGAGCCACGATCTGGAAACCGACAAGGTCGATGCCGCGCTGAAAAACGGCGTGCTGACCGTGCGCATTCCCAAGCGCGAGGAAGTGCGTGCGCGAAAAATTCCGGTGCGCACCGCCTGACTCCGCAGCGATCGCGCGGCATACGGGCCGCGGGGACCCTTGAGTGCAGCGCCCGGCGCTACAGGCGCCGGGCCTCACTCCGTGCGCAACCCGGTTCGGCGGTGGTCGGATCGATGAACTCCGCACCTGGGCTACCCGGTTAGCCGGGAACCCGCCCGGTCGGGCCTGTTCGCGCAGCGCCGCTTCCTCTGGCGCGATGTATACGCATATAGAGCTTGTCGTCGGGCACGCCAGCGGTGCAGCCACTGGACTTTATCTCGCGCGGCTGGCCGCGCTGGTGCCGAAACCGCGGGTGCGCTTGACGAGGTTTCATGCGGCACATCCCTGTGCCGCGCCCCTGCGGGGCGGGCTGCGGCGGCGCACATCGGCAATCCTGCCGATTTGTCACGGCGTGTTCGCGCCACACAGCGCGCTGCGCGCTGAGATCACCCCGGCGGGGCGGGGAACGAAGCAAAGCCCCATCGGGCGCTGCGCTGGGCGCAGCGGCTGAAGCGGGTATTCCGCATCGACATCGAGCGGTGTGAGCGCCGCGGGGGGAAACTGCGCGTTATCGCCAGCATCGACGACCCTGCGGCGATTGGCCGCGTTGTGGCGCACCTGGAGCAGGACGCAGCCCCGGCTGCTGGGTATCACGCCGGTCCATCCCGTGCGCGGTCCGCCCGGGCAAGGGCTGCTCGATCCCGGCTGAGCAGCCAGCGGTGTGCCATCCTGACGGCCGCGCCGGGTGTGGCTGCGCCTGCTGCCGCGCGCACCGAGAGAAACCCGCGGTTCCGCCCCCGTTTTCCGCGGCGCAACGGCTCGGCGGCCCGCCCGGCCGCCGTCGCAGCAGGTCGCCGGCTACCCGCCACGCGGCTACACTGACCGCAACAGGGGCCGTGAATGTCCTGGCCGCCTTGGCATCGCGGACGATCAGCGTCGTCCGGCCGGCAGATTTATCTCATTCGGTCCCGGCGAACCGGTACGTCACCGTGAACAGGAACTCCCGTGACGGCAGCAGGATGAACCCGCCCAGACCGCGGCTGCCCGAGGTCACGATGTGGTCGTCGGCCAGGTTCTTGCCGCTGAACTTGACCTCCCAGTTGTCGCCGATGTCGGCCGAGACATATCCATTCCAGATATCCCAGCCGGAATTATAGAAGTCATTGGTGGCCGCGGTGATGTAGTCATCGATCTCGTAGTAGTCCGCGCCGAACGACATGTCGCCGATGGTGTCGCCTGGAAAATCGAAGGTGTAATCGAAACCAACCGTGATCGTGTAATCCGGCGTCTGGGGCGTGTCGGGCTCGACGCCGTACACCGTGCGGGCGGCGGCCGCGGCGCTGTTGGGATTGAGGTTTTCGTACTCCCCGTCCATCAGCGAGCCGCTGACGAACACGTTCAGCCCGTCGAGCGGCACCGCGATGACTTCGAACTCAAGGCCCTGGATCTCGGCATCGCCGGAATTCTCTACCGGGAACTCGAAGCCGGCGCCCACCACAGTCGCGTTCTGCTGGACGTCCTCGATGTCGGAGAAGAAATAGGCGAAATTGGTGCGCAGGCGGCTGCCGAACCAGTCCGCCTTCAGGCCGCCCTCATAGGTCCAGTTGGTCTCCGGTTCGTAAACGCCGACGGGGAACGTGCTCGCGAGCGCGATGGCGCTGAAGCCGCCGCCCTTGTAGCCCTTGGCTCCCTGGACATACAAAAGAATGTCATCGTTCAGCGCATAGTCGGCGCTCAGCTTCGGTGTCCACTCGTCGAAATCTCCGTCGAGCACGATTCGCTCCTGGAACGGGGGGAAAAATCCCGGCGCGACGACGATATCGAAGAAGTTCCCGGCCAGCCGCTCGAAATCGAAAGTGAAGTCCTTGCTGTCATCGGTCCACCGCAGGCCCGCCGTAACCTTGAGCTTCTCCGTGACCTGGTAACCGGCCTCGCCGAACAGCGCGATGGAGTCTACCTCGGTGTCGATCACGCTGCGCGACAGGGGCGTGAAAAAGTGCCAGCCGAAGCGCTGGTCGGCTTGCTCGTGCAGGTAGAACGCGCCCAGGATGAACTGCAGGCGGTCCTCGATCGCCGTGCCCAGCAACTGCAGTTCCTCGGTGAACTGGTCCGAATCGATGTCAGACGCGCCGACGAAACCGCCGGCCGGGAATGGCGGGAACGTGGCCGCCGAATTGCCGCTGAAATCCGTGTGGAAGTAGTCCTCGGTGCCGACGTAGCCCGTGATGGACTTGACCGTCATGTTGTCGTTGATCTCATACGACAACGTGAGCCCGGCTATGGTCTGGTCGGTTTCGCCCTGCGGCCGGTCGCGCAACGGGTAGGGCGCCAGCTGGACGGTGGGCGTGTTCACGTTGTACTCGCCGTTCGGGAACACCAGGTCGTCCGTAGTGAATTGCGCAGTCTGGCCGGGGGCACAGCCCGGATCGTTCGGTGGAACGGCGATGCAATCCGATGGGACATCGGGCGTCACGCCGTTGACCATCTGCAGGGAGTCATTATCGGAGTTTGAGGATGCCAGCCAGAGTACCGCGTCGAACCGGTCACTGCCGGTGTAGTGCAGTTTGGCGCGGAAGGCGGTGCTCTTCTCCAGGCCGGTCTCGGTATCCTCCGCCAGGTTGAAATACTGGTCATCCTTCGTCGTCCGCTGCACCGCCAGCGAGCCCGCCCAGTTGTCGCTCAACGGACCGCCGCCAGTCGCTTTCAGCACAAACTGGTCGGCGTTGCCGACGCCGGCGCTGGCGTCGAACCAGGTCTCCTCGCCGGGAATGCGGGAGATGTACTTCAGGGCGCCATAGCCGGTGTTGCGCCCGTACAGCGTGCCCTGGGGCCCACGCAGCACCTCAACGCGCTCGAGATCGGAAAATGTGACGTTATTGCCATTGAGCCGGCCGACGTAGACGTCGTCCACGTAGATCCCGATCGGCGACTCCGCGACGACGAGCGAGGCATCCTGCTGCAGGCCACCCCGCATCGAGAGCGACAGGTTGGTCGGCGAGGTGATGTTGTTGAACATGTGCAGGCTTGGCGCATAGCGCTGCAGGTCCTGGGGCGACGTGATCTGGAGGTTGTCCAGCTGCTCGGTGCTGTACGTGCTGACCGCGAGCGGCACATCCTGGATGTCCGCCTCGCGGCGTTCGGCTGTGACGATGATCTCCTCGATGCCGCCGGTGTCCTGGGCGACCCCCTCCCGGGGCGCGACGGCCGAGACGATGAGCGCCGAGCCGAGCGCCAGGAAAAGACGAAGTGACGTGAAAGGCCGCGATGCGTTCATGGACGATCCCCCTGTCGACAGGAACACAAACTCGGATGCGCAGCCGCCCGCCACCCTTAGCTAGCCGCCTTCGTGCCGGCCTCCGCGGACGCCTGGCCAGTGGAATTTATACCCGCAACTTACGTGAGCTGCCAGAGGCGCATGGCCATTTGGGTCGAGTACGCGGCCGGGCGCGCACCAGGAGAAACCTGCGGCTCCGCCGCCATTTTCCGTAGCGCAACGGCTCGGCAGCCCGCCCGGCCGCCGTCGCAGCAGGTCGCCGGCTACCCGCCACGCGGCTACACTGACCGCAACAGGGGCTTTAAAATAAAAACACGAGCCGCCCCTTGGCGAGATCACGGGTCCTGTAGATCCGCTGCGTTATCCGTTCTTTCTTCAGGCTGCTGAAGAACGACTCGGTCACCGCGTTGTCCCAGCAGTGACCCCGTCGACTCATGCTCGGCTCGAGATTGTTCGCCTGACAAAAGCGCAGCCAGTCGTCGCTGCCGTTCTGCGAGCCCTGATCCGCATGCACCAAGACGCGTTGCTTCGGCTTGCGACGCCTGACCGCCATTACCAGCGCGTCGAGAACGATGTCGCGCGTCAGCGTAGGAATCGCGGATCAGGGTCAGCAAGCACTGATCCTCCCGCGCGCGATCAGACCGCGGTTTATGCAGCCAGGCATAGAAGGCACTGCGGGTGACCTGCAACACCCGGCACATCGTCGGTACGCCGGGCTCATGCCGATGTTCATTGATGAACGGGTGCTTTATGCGGGCTGGGCGGCAAAGTGCCTGGCGGCCTTTTTTTGGATGTCACGCTGCTCGGAATGTGTCAATGGCGTTGAGACACCTGGGTTCAGAAATTAGTGAGCAATTCG
>CAYOFE010000151.1:0-6340 GCA_964403135.1 uncultured Chromatiaceae bacterium
GAATTGCTCACTAATTTCTGAACCCAGGTGTCTCAACGCCATTGACACATTCCGCACGGTCTCGTGCTGGCGTTTCATCGGTCGGTCCTTTGTTATTTATGCGATGGTCACCCGCCGGCGTCTGTGTTAAGCTTAATTCATGAGGCGAGAGCGCGCTGTATGGCTGCTTTTGACGATTGTGCTGCTGCGCAGCCTTCTGCCGGCTGAGGCCGCGTTGCCGGTCATGACCGACCCCCAGCACTGCAGTCACGGTCATTCGACGGGCGGTCCGGCACCGGTTTCCGATGAAATGGATTGCTGTCCCGCCGGGTCCGCGCAGGCCTGCTGCGCTTCGAGCTGCACCGTTGCGCCCGGCATTGGCGCACCATCTGCCGTCGGCGACAATCCTGCCGCATCGTGCATCACCGTGACGGTAACGGACGAACTGGCCAGTCGCAATCCGGCTCCGCTGATCCGACCTCCAATCCGCTGAAGTCCGCCGCTGGGACCGCCGCGCGTTCGGTGCGCGGTGGAATGCGCTGTCACGTATTCGCACAAAGGAGGGCAGCCATGCCCGTCATCAACCATTGCGCCAGCACGGTGCTGGCGATTCTGGGCGTCATGGCGTCAGGCGCTGTCGCCGCCAAGCCGATTGCTTTTGCCGGCGGCACCACCGCGATGGCCGAATACGGCGCCGGCACGATGGCCGAGGCGCAGATTTTCTACGCTCCGTCGCACAGCCATTCCGCAGGCGGAGGCTACCTGCGGCTCGACAGCGACCGCGACGGACACTCCGAGAACATCGCCTATGCGCGTCTCAACTATCTGGCAAAGCGCTGGAACATGGATGCCGCGCAGGCGAACGTGTTCCTGTGGGGTGGCGCCGGGTCTGGCCGCGGCAGCGAGTTCAGCGGCCACGTCTTCACCGGCACCGCCGGTGCCCAGATGGACTACGAGACGCGACGTATCTATGCCTCGCTCAAGCTCGATTATTACGACAGCCGCGAGTTCAGTCACCGCATCGACACGCTGCAGCTCGGGGTTGCCCCCTACGAGCACGAGTACGACCAGCTCGCAACCTGGCTCCTGGTGCAGGCCCGCACCTACACGGGTGGCCTGTACGGCGGCACCGAGTGGGCGGCGCTGCTGCGAGTCTTCAAAGGCAACGTCTGGATCGAAGCCGGCGTGACCGAGGACGGCAAGCTTCAGTCGATGTTGATGTTCAACTTCTGAACAGGAGGCGATCCGATGAAGGCAATCAGAATGACGCTGCTGCCGGCACTGTTGCTCGCTGCGCTCGGCGCGCGAGGTGCTACCATCGAAATGACCGTGAACGGCCTCGTGTGTGGTTTCTGCGCGCAGGGCATCGAGAAGCGACTGCGCAAGTTTCCAGCCACTGCCGAGGTGCTGGTCAGTCTCGAGCAGCGGCTGGTAGCGGTCGCCCTGCATGAGGGCGGCGACATCGGCGATGAAGACCTGGTAAGGGCCCTCGAGGATGCTGGCTACGAAGTGAAGGAGATCCGCCGCACGGAAACAGCAATGCAGCAGCTTCGCGAACAGGTGAGGGCGGCCGGTCGCTGATGGACGTGTTGCGCGGGAATGCCTGGCTCGCGATGGCCAGTCTGTTTGCGAGCCTGGCGACGCTGATCTGCTGCGTGCTGCCGGCGGTGCTCGTCGCGATAGGCGCCGGGGCAGCCGTTGTCGGCCTGGTCTCGGCTTTTCCCGGGCTTGTATGGTTCAGCGAGCGAAAGTTGCTGGTGTTCGGAGTGGCTTCCGCCATGATCGTCATGAGCGGCGCAGCGCTTTGGCGGGCCCGCCACCGGCCCTGCCCCAACGACCCGGTTCTCGCCGCGGCCTGCCAGCGCGTGCGCCGCGTGAGCGCGCTTCTGTGGCTGACCTCCGCAATGCTGGCCGCAGCAGGCGCATTTGTCGCCTTCGCGCTGCCGGCAATCCTGGGGTAACTGCTGCGCTCGCTCAGCGGGTCAGCAGCGGCCGCGGTGTCCGCCCGGGCAGGGCGTGCTCTATCTCGACTGAATCAACGGCGATTGTGCGAAGCGCGACGCCTCACTGACCGGCTCGCGCACCGTCGGTCGCCACTTCCTGACCGTGCGGCTACACTGGCCAGAGGAAAGGCTTTGAACGTTCTATCCGCACTCGGCATGGACGGTGCTGCGGTGCATGACGGCCGGGATGGATTCGAATCCACTCGTGTGCTAGGCGCGAACTCGACCAGACATCCATCTCAGGGAGTAATGATTATGTCTACCGTACGTCCTGCGGCTGCGTCTGCCTTGCTTGATTGCGTCCGGTTATCTCGTGTGCGCCCCGTTGGCCATGGCCGATGTGACGTGTCCGCCGAATCCCGGGCCGGTAGTCATCGAGGGTACTGTGGTGGTGGAAAACCGCAGATGTGTGCTCGATGGCACGTGGGTTAAGGGCAATGTCCTCGTCAAGTACGGCGGGGTCCTCATTGCCCGGGACGCGGAGATAGAGGGCAATATCCAGGCCGACGGCGGCGAATTCGTCCGTATCGTCCGCACCGACGTCGGGGGCAGCATCCAGCTGGAGAACGTCGGCGGCGGGGACAGTACCATCAGTCGCAATACCGTCGCGGGCAGTATCCAGCTGGCCAGCAATAGCGGGAAAATGCTCGTCCAGTACAATGCCGTCGACGAGGACATGCAGGCCTTCAGTAACAGTGGCGGCGTGGTCATCCGGTACAACACCATTGATGGCAACCTGCAGTGCAAGGGGAACGTCCCCCGGCCGCGTGGGGGGTTCAATGTGGTCGCGGGCAACAAGGAAGATCAGTGCGCGCGACTTTGAGTTAGCAGCGCCTGATTGCGAGGCCAGGATACCGCGGCGAGCCCGTTGCGCGTCGGCGGTGCGCAAGACAACCTTGCCGCACGCACGCAGCCACAGCGCGGAGGTCGAGACCGCTGCGCATAGCAGCCCGTCGGCCATGCGCAGCGGCACGGTCGAAAATGCCTGCTGCAGAAACGGGGTGTAGAGCACCCGTTTGTGCCAATGTGAGGTGAGACACCTACCTTCGTAGAATTACTGTCGAAAGGTAGGCGAACGATGTCCGACAAGAGAAAGCTAAAGATGATCTCGTCGATGGTCGCGGGGGAAGCCGCGCAAGCCGGGACGGCGAGTGCGGTTTCCCCCGCGGCGGCCGCGCCGAGCGGCTCGCCCGATCCGGAAGTGCGTGCCGTCGCGAAGCGCCGGCAATTTAGCGCGGCGTACAAGCTCTCGGTGCTGGAAGAAGCCGATCGCTGCACCAGTCCCGGGGCCATCGGCGTGCTGCTGCGTCGGGAGGGGCTGTACAGCTCGCATCTCACGACGTGGCGGCGCGAGCGCGAGGCAGGTGCTTTGGCCGCCCTGGGACGGCCGCGCGGCCGCAAGGCAAGGCTTACGCCCGAGCAGCGGCGCATCGCGGTGCTCGAGGCGAAGAACGCGCGTCTTGCGCGCGAGCTCGAGCAGGCGCGCGCGATCATCGACGTCCAAAAAAAACTCTGCACGCTCCTGGGATTGCCGACCGCCGAGACCGAGGACTCCGGGAGCGGATCTTGAGCGCGGTGGCCGAGCTCGTGGCGACGGTGCCGGCACGGCGGGCACTGCGCGCACTGGGCGGCTCGCCTGCGACCTGGTATCGGCGTCGCGCCCCGCGACTGCCCGGGGCGCTGCGTCGACGCCCCGTCCCGCCGCTCGCGCTGTCGGCGCCCGAGCGCCAGCGCATCCTCGAGACGCTCACCGGGCCGCGCTTCGCCGACCTGACGCCCTACACCGTCTGGGCGCGGCTCTTGGACGAAGACGGGCTCTACCTCGCCTCGGTGAGGACCTTCTATCGGGTGCTCGCGACCGCGAGGGTCTGGTGAACGAGCGGCGTAATCAACTCGTGCATCCGGCGCACGTGAAACCGGAGCTCATCGCCACGGCCCCCAACCAGGTGTGGAGCTGGGACATCACGCGGCTGCGCTCGACGATGAAGTGGCAGTTCTTCTACCTCTACGTGCTGCTCGACATCTTTAGCCGCTACGTCGTGGGGTGGCTGGTCGCGAGCGCCGAGAACGCCGGGCTCGCCCAAGCCCTGATCGAGGAGACTTGCGAGAAATACGGCATCGAGCGCGACACGCTCACTCTGCATTCCGATCGCGGCAGTCCGATGCGCGCCAAGACGACCGCGGAGCTGTTCGTCGACCTCGGGGTCGCGGCCAGCTTCTCGCGCCCGCGGGTCTCCAACGACAACCCGTTCTCCGAGGCGCAGTTCAAGACGCTGAAATACCGGCCCGAGTTCCCCGAGCGCTTCGCCGGCATCGAGCACGCACGCTCGCACCTTCGCCGCTTCTTCACTTGGTACAACGACGAGCATCGTCACAGCGCGATCGGCTTCATGACCCCGGCCTCGGTGCACTTCGGCCATGCCGCGGCGATCGACGACAAACGTCGTCGGGTCCTCGCGGCCGCCTACTCCGCGCATCCGCAGCGCTTCAAGGGACGACTGCCGACACCGCCGGCGTTACCCGAGATCGTCGGCATCAACCTGCCCAAACCCCAGACGGAGACCACCAATGACCTGACCACGACACCCGCGTTGCTCACTAATTCCGACAACCAGGTGTCTCAAAGTCATTGACACATTCCGCACCGCGGCCTGCAGAACGTGCGTTGTCGCCGATACCGCACCCGGCATCCAGGATCGTGCTGACGCCAGCCGGGATTATCAGGCGGACAGCCGGAAGCCGTAATTCTTTCGTTCCCGGGCGCTACTTGCCACTATGGGGAAACTTCTTTGCGTCCCCGGCTGGTGGGTAGCCCCGCCTTCCGCGGGGCAATATGCGCGGCGGGGAGTAAACCTCAATGAACGTTGCCAGCGCCGGCCCGGCCGGAGACGAGCAAACCGGCATCCGGATCGGTCCGCTCAGGATGCGCCCCGGGGTGCGTCCCGGGCACGCCGGTACGCTGTTTTTCATCTCGTTCTTCTGCATCGCGATGATGAACACGGTCGGCGTGATGCAGCCGTAAATCTTCAACGAGATCCTGAAGATCCCGTTGGACCAGCAGTGCTCCCTCGCGGGCACGCTGACCATCATTCAGGAGATCGTCGTGCTCCTGCTCGTCGGACCGGCCGGCGCGATGTCGGATTGCTTCGGTCGCCGGCCGATCTGGGCCGCGGGCTTCTTCAACGGCCTCGGGATCGCCTCGATGCCCCGGCTGATCGGCGGCTTGCCGCAGTTCTTCATGGACAGCGGCGTCGGCCCGCTGTGGGCCGGCCGCTTCGCTTTCTGGTGCGTGGCGGGTGTGTGCATCGCCCTGGCTGCGATACTCATGATCGGGCTCAAGCCGGGGGCGCCGGCCCAGGTCGGCGAACGGGAGCCGCTGCTGGCCACGATGCGCGTCGGGCTGAACGCGGCCCGGAATCCCCGCGTTGCCCTGTCCTACGCGGCTGCCGTCGTCTCCCGCGCCGACATGGCGGTGGTGAGCACCTTCCTGACGCTGTGGCTGGTACAGGCAGGTCTTGGCCAGGGCCTGACGACCGGCGAGGCCCTGAAGCAGGCCACGCTCTTTTACGTCGTCATCCAGGCTCTCGCTATCCCCTGGGCGCCAATCTTCGGCTGGATTCTTGACCGGGTGGACCGGGTTGGGCCTCGCCATCGGCATGACCGTGGCTGCTGTCGGCTACTCAAGCCTTGGGCTCCTGGAGAATCCCCTTGGGCCTGGCATGTACATTGCGGCGGCTTTCGTCGGCGCAGGGGAAATGTCGTCGAATATTTCGGCCACCTCCCTCATCGGCAAGGAGGCGCCGGACCGCGGGCGGGGCGCGGTGCTGGGCGTGTACAGCTTCTGCGGTGCGCTGGGCATCATGATGGTGGCCTTCGTCGGCGGCTGGCTGTTCGATAACTGGCGACCGGTGGGGCCATTCGTCTTCATGGCGGCGGCAAATTTCTTCATTTTGGTCCTGGCCGTACTGACCTTGCTGGCAACACGGCAACGCGCCGCGGCCATCCCGGCGACCAAGAGTTGTCCCTCGGGATGAGACCAAGGCCGGCCCGGGCGGGGGTCAGTAGTTCTTCTTCAGCAAGCGGCGCTTCTGCCGCTCCCAGTCCCGTTCCTTGATGTCGGCGCGCTTGTCGTGTTGCTTCTTGCCTTTTGCGAGCCCGAGGCCCAGCTTGGCCTGGCCATTCTTCCAGTAGAGCGCGAGCGGTACCAGCGTGTAGCCTTCCCGTTCCACGGCGCCGATCAGGCGGTTGATCTCACGACGGTGAAGCAGGAGCTTGCGCGAGCGGATCGGATCAGGGTTGACATGCGTGGAGGCCGACGCCAAAGGCGAGAAGTTCGCGCCTACCAGCCATGCTTCGCC
>CAYOFE010000152.1:0-6264 GCA_964403135.1 uncultured Chromatiaceae bacterium
GTTGAACAGGTGATACTCGCCGTCGGCGCGCCACTGATAGATACCGCCCGATGGCAGCGCGTTGCCCTCGACCTGGCGATCGGGGAAGGCTGCATGGTGGCGCATCAGTGTTTCCTGGGCGACGATGTCCATGCCGACGCCACCGACGCGCGATGGCGTCCAGGTGAAGTAGTGGTCGATGACGTCCTGGCGCAGCCCAACCGCTTCGAACACCTGCGCGCCGTGGTAGCTCTGCACCGCGGAGATGCCCATCTTGGACATCACCTTGATGACGCCCTTGGTCGCCGCTTTGACGAAGTTCCTGCAGGCGGTCTTGTGGTCGATGCCGGTCAGCAGTCCCTCCCGGATCATGCCGTCGATGGTCTCGAACGCGAGATACGGATTGATGACGCTGCAGCCATAGCCAATCAGCAGCGCGAAGTGATGCACTTCACGGGCTTCGCCGGTCTCGATCACCAGGCTCACGCGGGTGCGAAGTCCCTCGCGGATCAGGTAGTGATGCAGCCCGGCCACCGCGAGCAGGGAGGGCACCGCCGCGTATTCGCGGTTTACGCCCCGATCGCTCAGGATCAGGACGTTAGTGCCGTCATCCTCGATCATGCGCCGGGCACGCAGGCAGATCTCCTCCATCGTCGAGACCAGGCCTTTCTCGCCCCGTACCACGCGGAACAGGATCGGCAGCACGCTGGCCTTGAGCCCGGCCACATCGATGCGGCGGACTTTCGCGAACTCCTCGTTGGTGAGAATGGGCCCTTTGAGCTCCAGGCGTCGGCAGTCGGCCGGCTGCGGCTGCAGCAGGTTGCCCTCGGAGCCAAGCCACACCTCGGAGGCGGTAATGATCTCCTCGCGAATGCAGTCGATGGGCGGGTTGGTCACCTGCGCGAACAACTGCTTGAAGTAGTCGTAGAGGAGCCGCGGCTTGCTGGAGAGCGCCGCAAGCGGCGTGTCGTTGCCCATCGAGCCGACCGCCTCGACACCGTCGCGGGCCATCGGCGTGAGCAGCACCCGCTGGTCCTCGAACGTGTAGCCGAAGGCGATCTGCCGCTGCAGCAGCGTGTCGTGATCCGGCGCCGGCACCTCAGGTGCCGGCGGGAGGCTGTCAAGATGCACCAGGTGCTCGTTCAGCCACTGGCGGTACGGCCGCTCGTTGGCGATGGTGCGCTTGATTTCCTCGTCATCGACGATCCGGCCCTGCTCGGTGTCGACCAGGAACATCCGGCCCGGCTGCAATCGTCCCTTGTAGAGCACGCGCTCCGGCGCGATATCGAGCACCCCGGCCTCTGAGGCCATGATTACCAGGTCGTCCTTGGTGACGTAGTAGCGCGACGGGCGCAGTCCGTTACGGTCCAGCACGGCGCCGACCTGCCTGCCGTCGGTGAAGGCGATGGACGCCGGGCCGTCCCAGGGCTCCATCAGGCTGGAGTGGTACTGGTAGAACGCGCGCTTGGCATCGTCCATCTCGGCATGGTTCGACCATGGCTCTGGGATCATCATCATCATAGCGTGCGGCAGGGAACGGCCGGCCAGCACCAGCAGCTCCAGCGTGTTATCGAACATCGCCGAGTCACTGCCATTCGGGTTGACGATCGGCGGGATCTTCGCCATGTCCTCACCAAACAGCGGCGATTCGAACAGCGCCTCGCGCGCTTTCATCCAGTTGATGTTGCCGCGGAGCGTGTTGATCTCGCCGTTGTGGGCGAGATAGCGATAGGGGTGGGCCCGGTCCCAGCTCGGGAAGGTGTTGGTGCTGAAGCGCGAGTGCACCAGCGCAAGCGCCGTTTCCATCGCCGGGTTGGTCAGGTCCGGGTAGTACTGGGCAAGTTGCTCAGTGAGCAACATGCCTTTGTAGACCAGCGTCTTGTGCGAGAGGCTGGCGATGTACCAGAACTCGGCACCGTCGAGGGTGGACGTGCGGATCTCGCTGTAGGCGCGTTTGCGGATCACGTACAGCTTGCGCTCGAAGGCGGGCTCGTCGGTGACGCTGGCGCTGCGCCCGATGAACACCTGCCGCACGAAAGGCTCGCAGGCGCGCGCGGTCTCTCCGAGTGTCTTGTTGCTGGTCGGGACCGTGCGCCAGCCGAGCAGCGTCTGGCCCTCGGACTGCACGATCTGCTCGAATTTCTCTTCGAGCCGCCGCCGCTTGCTGATGTTGCGCGGCAGGAACACCATGCCCACGCCGTAGTGCCCCGGAGCCGGCAGCGAGATACGCGCCGCTTCGCAGACCTGCTGCATGAAGCGGTGCGGCATCTGCAGCAATACGCCGGCGCCGTCGCCGGTATTGACCTCGCAGCCACAGGCGCCGCGGTGATCCAGATTGCGCAGCACCTGGATGCCCTGGCGCAGGATTTCGTGCGACGGCCGGCCCTTGATGTTCACCACAAAACCGACGCCGCAGGCGTCTTTTTCGAACCATGGGTCATAGAGGCCCTGCCGGGGCGGCGGGCCAAGTGGCAAACGCTGGTTTTCGCGGTTAGTCCTGCTCATCGGGGTCGGCCGGTCGTCGTCCAGGGTGGCCGGCCGGAGACCGGCCCATTTCAGCCCACCAGTCTAAGGGTTTTAGTGCGCTGCGGGAAAGATCCCGCGGGCGTGGGGGCCAGAAGCGGCCTCTTTGCGCCGGGGGCGCAGGAACGCGCGCGGGATGCCGGTGAGCGGTGGGCGGGCTTCGAGCGTGAACCGCACATCGGGGTCGATGCGGTTGGCCTCATCAGGTGCGCCGAGGCCGAGTCCCGCAGGATCGGGTTTTCGGCGATGCGCGCCACATCCAGCGTACACTCGAACACCTGGAAGGGTTCGGCGATGGTCTGCGGGAAGATCATGCCCGATCTGCGCCCTGCCGTGGGGCTGTCGACACGGGTGAGGGTGCTGTATGCCATCTTCTCGGCCGGCGCCTGACCCGGATAGCCGGACTCGAGGATCGTCTGGATCTTCGCCGCATCGTACTCCACGAAATTCAGCGCGCACTTGAGGGTCCGGCGCACGTTGCGTACCGTGTTCGAGGCCGGCCGGCTGATCACCATCCCGGAGCGGGGCGTGATCACCTCGAAGGGAAAGGATAGCTGGTCAGGGCCGATATTCGTCAGGCCGTCCTCGCTTACCGAGGTGATGAGCGCGAAGGATGAGCCGTAGTAAGGAACTCGACTGGTACCAGTTATCCCGCATCGGGCCGGGGACGAAGGGGTCGGTTCCGGGCGCGGTCTCGGTCGGTCCGTGTTTGCGAGGGGTGCCATTGCTGCTGTTGTCTTCCAAGGGGGGCTCGGCCGGGTCATCCTGCGGGGCGTATTCTAGAACCTGACGCTACCGTCATACGGCGCCTCTTTCGCCCGTCGCGCCTGGCTGGGCTTTAGAGCTGTACCATGCCACGGCTTGCAGACTGAGCGGACCCGGAGGCATTCGCGACATCATGATGCGATGGCAACTGAGCGTATTGCTCCTGTTTGTTGGCGGCGGATGTTCCGCGCGGGCCGAAACCGTGTCCTGCCCGCCGCTGTCCACGGCCGCGCAGGTCGCCGTATGTCCGTCGGAAGAGGAGTTGAAAGTGACCTTCGTGGGGTACTGCAGCGACGACGCCCGCCCGTACGACCTGGCCGGCGAGGACACCTGCGTCAGTTACGAGAATTACCGCCGCAAGAAGAACGTCGCACTCTGGGAGGCGGCCGGCGGTGATTTCCAGGGCTACGTCTCGTGCGACCTGGCTGCCGACGTTGTCCAGGCGCTGATACCCACGGAGATCGCCGTGACCCGCCAGGGAAACCTGTCGCGGATTGTATGCAGCTACGCGCAGGGTGTCACCTTCGTTTATCGCACCAGCGCGCAGTGCGCGGTCGTGGGAAGCGGCACCTGCGCGGCTGATGCCGCGAGCTGCAAGGCAAATTGCGAGCGGTAGCGCCAGGGGCTCGTGCGGAGCGCCCGGACGCCAGCGGGCGGTCAGCGCCGCTGCGCCGCCAGTTCGCGCTCCAGCGCGTCGATTCCGTCCATGAATCGGGCGAATTTCTCGCCGAACGGTGTCAGTCGGTATTCCACGCGTGGCGGCACCTCGGCGTAGGCGCGCCGGGCAATAATTCCGAAGCGCCGCAGTTTCCTGAGTCTCTCGTTGAGGACTTTTTTCGATAATCCGGGTACCGCGCGCTCCATTTCGCCGGGCCGGCGCACGCCGGAGCGCACCAGGCGCAGAACCGCCAGCGACCACTTGCAGCCGATGATGTCTTCGACCATGCGTGTGGCGTCGGGTGCAGAGGAAGTTTTTTTTCTTTGCGAAATCATCGATGGTCACCAGAATGTGCCCGGGCACCGCTGCGTGCCCACTTTCGCGGCGCCTCGCTGGGGTGCACGATTGTGCCGCAAAGGAGCCCTACCATGAATGCCATTACACCCGTCATCGCCGTCCTTAGTTTGCTCGCCGCGGCATCGCAAGCGCTGGCTGCCGATGCGCCAGGCAGCTCGTCGGCCGCATCACCTCCGGTGCCTTACCCCGAGGGCTACCGCAGCTGGATGCATGTGAAGAGCATGGTGATCAATCCGGGCCATGCGCTCTACGAGGCTTTCGGCGGCATACATCACATCTACGCGAACCAGGCCGCTCTGCAGGGCTACGCCAGCGGCAGGTTTCCCGATGGCGCCGTGATCGTCTTCGATCTGCTGGAAGCAACGACGGCTGACAACGCCATGCAGGAAGGTCCACGAAAGGTGGTTGGCGTCATGCATAAAGACGCCAAGCGCTACGCCGCGACGGGCGGCTGGGGTTTCGAGGGTTTCAAGGGCGATTCGAACGCCGAGCGTGTGGTGCGAGCGAATGCCGCCACCGCCTGTTACCAGTGCCACACCGCGCAGAAGGACAAGGATTTCGTGTTTTCGACCACGCGGCGCTAGGGGCCGTGTGCAGGCCGGCAGCGTGTCGGAAGGAAGCACGCCGCAGAGCTTGCTGACGTCAGCGAATACCCACGTCGGGTAGCCGTCCACGCGGTCGCATCGCGAAAGCTGTTCCCGTTTGTCCGGGGCGGGCATTCCACACGGGTCAGGACAGATTGGTGAGCCTGTCAAGCTGCTCGGCCAACTGAGACATCTCCTGCTGCAGGGCGTGGCGGCGCTCGCGCTCCTTGCTGACCACGGCGGCGGGGGCGTGGTCGACGAACTGCGGGTTGGCGAGCTTGGCGTCGCAACGGGACAGGTCAGCGCGGGCTTTCTCGATGGCCTTGCCCAGCCGATCGCGCTCGGCGGCCACATTGATGAGGTCCGCCATCGGCACGAGGATCTTCATGCTGCCGAGCAATGCGGTTGCCGACATCGGCGGTTCGATGCCATCGGCGACGAAGCCGATGCTCTCGATGCGCGCAAGCTGCTGCAGGTAGGTCTGGTGGACTGCAGCACGGCGCCGGTCTGATCCGGCGGCGTCCTGCAGCAGCACGGACAGCGGGCGGCCGGGTGCGATGTTCATCTCGCCACGAATCTGCCGCACGCCCAGCACGAAGCCCTGCAGCCAGGCAAGCTCGGTTTCGGCTTCCACATCGGCTGGGCAGGAATCGGCGTCCGGGAATGACTGCTGCATGATCGTCGGCGCACCGATGCCGAGCACCGGTGCGAGCTTCTGCCAGATTTCTTCGGTGATGAACGGGATCAGCGGGTGCAGCGCCCGAAGCAGCGCTTCGAGGGTCGCAGCGAGGTTACGCCGGGTGGCGGCCTGCTCGGCCGGGCTGCCGTTGTGCAGGATCGGTTTTGACAGCTCCAGGTACCAGTCGCAGAACTCGTACCACGTGAATTCGTAAAGCGCTTTTGCGATCAGGTCGAACCGGTAGGTCGCGAAGTGCTCCTGAGCCTGGCGCAGCGCATGACCGAGTCTGGACCGGATCCAGCGGTCGGGCAGGCTGAGGTCGGCCGGGCTGGCAGCTGGCAGCAATCCTTCGCCGGTGTTCATCAGTACGTAGCGCGCCGCGTTCCACAGCTTGTTGCAGAAGTTGCGATAGCCCTCGATGCGATTCAGGTCGAAGCGGATATCGCGGCCGGTGCTGGCAAGAGCGGCGAAGGTGAAGCGCAGCGCATCGGCCCCGAATTCCGGGATGCCCTTGGGGAACTGCTTGCGCGTCGCCTTTTCGATCTGCGGCTTCAGGTGCGGCTGCATCAGGCCGGTGGTGCGCTTTGCGACGAGCGCTTCGAGGTCCACCCCGTCGATCAGGTCCAGCGGGTCGAGAATGTTACCCTTCGACTTCGACATCTTGTCGCCGTGCTCGTCGCGGATCAGGCCGGTGATATAGACCTCGCGGAACGGCACGT
>CAYOFE010000153.1:0-6242 GCA_964403135.1 uncultured Chromatiaceae bacterium
GCCGCAGAAGTCCTTCGGGTGCAGGAACAGCACGGGCTTGCCGTGCGCGCCGATCCGGGGCTGTCCGTCGCCCAGGATGCGCGCACCGGCCTTCACCAGGCGGTCGCGTGCCGCGGCGATGTCCCCCACTACGAAGCACAGGTGATGCATGCCGCCATCGGGGTTCGACTGCAGAAACCTCGCGATCGGCGACTTCTCGCCGAGCGGATGCAGCAACTCGATTTTGGTATTCGGCAACTCGACGAACACCGTGGTGACGCCGTGCTCCGGAAGGTCCACGGGTGCCGACACGCGTGCGCCCAGCGTGTCGCGATAAAGCGCAGCGGCGCGGCCCAGGTCGGGAACGACGATGGCGACGTGATTGAGCTTGCCGATCATGTGGCTAGCCGGTTACTTCGCGCTGCCGACAAACATGTCCACCAGCTTGCGTGCCGCCACCCGCGGCGAGGCCTGCCCCGCGGAAACGGCCGCCTCGATGCGCCGGACCTGCTCACGCATGCCAGCGTCGTCCTGCAGCGAGTCGAGCAGGTTCTCGGCGATCTCGCTCCAGAGCCATGCGCGGGCCTGCGCGGCGCGGTTCGCGGCGATCTGGCCTGCGGCCAGCATGGTCGAGCGATACTGCAGCATCAGTCGCCATGCCCGGTCGATTTCCGAGTTCCGCAGCGCCGAGCAGGTTACCACCGGTACCTTCCAGTGTGCCGAGCGCGGCTGAAGCAGGCGCAGCGCGTTGCGGTATTCGGTGGCGACGCGGCTTGCTGCGGCCGCCATTTCGCCATCGGCCTTGTTGACCAGGATCAGGTCGGCGCGCTCGACGATGCCGCGCTTGATGCCCTGCAGTTCGTCGCCGCCTCCCGGAAGCAGCAGCAGCACGAACATGTCGGTCATGTCGGCGACCGTGGTCTCCGACTGGCCAACGCCCACGGTCTCGACCACGACGACATCGAATCCCGCGGCTTCCACGAGCAGCATCGTTTCGCGGCTGCGCCGTGCGACTCCGCCGAGCGTGCGCCCGGCGGGAGAGGGCCGTATGAAAGCTTCCGGGCGCCTGCCGAGCGTTTCCATGCGCGTCTTGTCGCCGAGAATGGATCCGCCGCTGATGGCCGACGACGGATCGACCGCGAGCACCGCGATGCGGTGCCCCTCGCCGATGATGTGATTGCCGAGGGCCTCGATGAAAGTGGATTTGCCGACGCCCGGTACGCCGGTGACGCCCACGCGCATCGAGTTGCCCGAGTGCGGGGCGAGCAGTTCGAGTAGCCGGATGGCGTCGGCCTGGTCCTCACGCCGCGAGGACTCGACCAGCGTTATAGCCCGGGCGAGAGCGCGACGATCGCCGGCGCGCACCTGCCCGGCCAATTGCGAGGGTTCGGGGTGGCCGGTCATGCGCTTAGCGTCATCACTGCCCGAAGCCTGCGGAAGCGCGGCAAGTCGCGATTGGCATCGGCCTACTCGAACGCCAGGATCGGCTGGTCGACCGCCAGGCTCTGGCCCTGGCTGGCCAGCACCTTGGCGACGCGCCCGTCGCGCACGGCGCGCAGGCTGTTTTCCATCTTCATCGCTTCGACCACGGCCAGTTCCTCGCCGGCCTTCACCTCGTCGCCGACCTTCACGGCCAGCCGTTTCAGCAGGCCCGGCATCGGCGACAGCAGGAAGCGCGACAGGTCGGGAGCCTGTTTTTCCAGCATGTGGCGCGAGAGCTCGGCGGTGCGCGGCGTAACGACGAGCGCATCGGTCTGTGCCCCGCGGTGCGAGAGCCTGTAGCGCAGGCCCACCCGGTCCACCTGCATGCACACCCGTTGCTCGCGGACCTCGGCCTTGATGAGCGGCTGGCCCATCTGCCAGGCGGTGACCACCGGGTAGATTTCGTTGCCGATGTGTACCTCGTAGCCGCCGTCGATGGGCAGGGCGCGCACCGGGTGGTGTGCGCCCTTGACGATGACCACGAACTCGGAGCCGACGCGTCGCTCGTGGCTCGGCAGTTGCCCGGAGAGCTGCGCCGCGCGGTCCATGAACCGCCGGTGGATAGTGGCTGCGAGCACGATCGGCAACGCCGGGTCGTCGTGGGGAACGTCGGCGGAATGAAAGCCGTTCGGGTACTCCTCGGCGATGAAATTCGTGGTGAGGCGGCCCTCGCGGAAGCGCGGGTGCGCCATCAGCGCATTCAGGAAGCTGATGTTGTGCGACACACCACGTATGTAATACGCATCGAGCGCATCGTTCATGCGCTCGATCGCTTCCGCGCGGTCTGTCCCGTGGGTGACGAGCTTGGCGATCATCGGATCGTAGAACACCGACACTTCGCTGCCTTCCTCGATGCCGGTATCCACGCGTACGTGCGGAGTCTGCAACGGCGGCTTGTAGCGGCTGAGCCGCCCGATCGACGGCATGAAATTGCGGAACGGGTCCTCGGCGTAGATGCGCGTCTCGATGGCCCAGCCCGTCAGTTTCACGTCCTTCTGCGTGATCGGCAGTTTCTCGCCCGCCGCCACGCGGATCATCAGTTCCACCAGGTCGATGCCCGTGACCATTTCCGTTACCGGGTGCTCCACCTGCAGCCGGGTGTTCATTTCCAGGAAGTAGAAATTGCGCTTTGCGTCGACGATGAACTCGACCGTTCCTGCGGAGCGGTATTTCACCGCTTTCGCCAGTGCCACCGCCTGTTCGCCCATCGCGCGGCGGGTCTTCTCGTCGAGAAACGGCGAGGGCGCTTCCTCGATGACCTTCTGGTGCCGGCGCTGGATCGAGCACTCGCGCTCGCCGAGGTGGATGGTATTGCCGAAGGAGTCGGCCATCACCTGGATCTCGATATGGCGCGGCTCCTCGACGAACTTCTCGGCGAACACGCGGCCATCGCCGAAGGCGGCCTGTGCCTCGTTGGTGGCGCGCTGGAAGCCATCGCGGCATTCGGCGTCGTTGTGCACCACGCGCATGCCCTTACCGCCGCCACCGGCGGTGGCCTTCAGCATCACCGGATAGCCGATCTCGCGGGCGATCTTCACCGCATGATCGGGCCCGTCGATCACGTCGGTGGATCCGGGTACCGTGTTCACGCCGGCTTTCTGCGCCAGGAGCTTCGAGGTGATCTTGTCGCCCATCGCGTCGATGGCTTCGGGCTGTGGACCGATGAACACGACTCCCGCTTTCTCCAGCGCCGCGGCGAACGCGGTCCGCTCCGAAAGAAAGCCGTAGCCGGGGTGCACCGCTTCGGCGCCGGTAGCCCTGCACGCATCGACAATCCGCCCGATCTGCAGGTAGCTCTGCGCGGCGGGGGAGGGGCCGATATGCACGGCTTCGTCCGCCATGCGCGCGTGCAGGGCATTGCGGTCGGCGTCGGAGTACACCGCCACGGTCTTGATACCCATGCACCGGGCAGTGCGCATGACACGGCAGGCAATTTCGCCGCGGTTGGCGATGAGGATCTTCCTGAACATCTTCGATTGCGCTCCGCCTCGGCCTACAGGGGAATGTTGCCGTGCTTGCGCCACGGGTTGGACAGCTTCTTCTCGCGCAGCATCGCGAAGGAGCGGCAGACCCGCGCCCGGGTGTCGCGGGGCATGATCACGTCCTCGATGAAGCCGCGGCTGCCGGCGATGAATGGATTGGCGAACTTGCGCCGGTACTCTTCGGTGCGCGCGGCGATCGCTTCGGGATCGCCGATATCCTTGCGGAATATAATCTCCACCGCGCCCTTCGGGCCCATCACGGCAATTTCCGCGCTCGGCCAGGCGAAGTTCACGTCGCCGCGCAGGTGCTTGGAGGCCATGACGTCGTAGGCGCCGCCATAGGCCTTGCGGGTAATCAGCGTGACCTTGGGCACGGTGGCCTCGGCATAGGCGTAGAGCAGCTTGGCGCCGTGCTTGATGATGCCGCCGTATTCCTGGGCGGTACCGGGCATGAAGCCGGGAACGTCCTCCAGCGTCAGGATCGGGATGTTGAACGCATCGCAGAAGCGCACGAAGCGGGCGGCCTTCTGCGAGGAGTTGATGTCGAGGCAGCCGGCCAGCACCATCGGCTGGTTGGCAATCACCCCGACCGTGGAGCCCTGCAGGCGGATGAAACCGACGACGATGTTCTTCGCGTAGTCCGGCTGGAGTTCGAAGAAATCGCCCTCGTCGGCGATTTTCAGGATCAGTTCCTTGATGTCGTACGGCTTCGCGGGGTCGTCCGGCACCAGCGTGTCGAGCGAAGGTTCGGTACGATCCGGCGGGTCAGAGGTCGGCCACACCGGCGGCCGCTCCTTGTTGTTCGCTGGCAGGAAGTTGAAGAATCGCCGCGTCGTGAGCAGCGCCTCCAGGTCGTTTTCCAGCGCGAGGTCGGCCACGCCCGAGCGCGTGCTGTGCGTGACGGCGCCGCCCAGTTCCTCCGCGGTGACTTCTTCATGGGTAACGGTCTTCACCACGTCGGGGCCGGTGACAAACATGTAGGAGCTGTCGCGGACCATGAAAATGAAATCGGTCATCGCCGGAGAATACACGGCACCGCCGGCGCAGGGGCCCATGATGACCGAGAGCTGGGGCACCACGCCCGAGGCGAGCACGTTGCGCTGGAAGACATCGGCGTAGCCGCCGAGCGAGGCCACGCCTTCCTGGATGCGCGCGCCGCCCGAGTCGTTCAGGCCGATCACCGGCGCGCCGACCTTCAGCGCATGCTCCATGATTTTGCAGATCTTTTCCGCATGCGATTCGGACAACGAGCCGCCAAAGACGGTGAAGTCCTGGCTGAATACGAACACCAGCCGCCCGTTAATGGTGCCGTAGCCGGTGACCACGCCATCGCCGGGAATTTTCTGCTCGCCCATGCCGAAATCGGTGCAGCGATGCTCGACGAACACGTCCCATTCTTCGAAGCTGCCTTCGTCAAGCAGCAGTTCGATGCGCTCGCGCGCGGTGAGCTTGCCCTTGGCATGCTGTGCGTCGATGCGCTGCTGGCCCCCGCCAAGTTTCGCCGCAGCTCGTTTCTCTTCGAGTTGGCGGATGATGTCCTGCATGTGTTACTCCTGGCGGCGCGACTGGCGAAGCAGCGCGAGTACCTCGGCTGCCGCTGCCGGGATGTTGGTGCCGGGGCCGAAAATGGCGGCCACCCCGCAACTCTTCAGAAACGCGTGATCCTGGGGCGGGATAACGCCGCCGCAGACGACCAGCACATCCCCGGCTGCCTCGGCGCGCAGCGCGGCGATCAGCTGCGGAACCAGGGTCTGGTGCCCGGCCGCCTGCGAGGAGACACCGACGACGTGGACGTCGTTTTCCACCGCATGCCGGGCCGCCTCCTCGGGCGTCTGGAACAGCGGTCCGATGTCGACGTCGAAGCCCAGGTCCGCAAAGGCTGTGGCGATGACCTTGGCGCCGCGGTCGTGGCCGTCCTGGCCGAGCTTGACCACCAGCATGCGCGGGCGGCGTCCTTCGGCGCGTGCGAAGGCTTCGACGTCGGCCCTGATGCGCGCAAATTCACGGTCTCCCTCGTACACGGATCCGTACACCCCGCTGATCGAATGAATCACCGCCCGATGGCGACCATAGACTTTTTCGAGCGCGGCGGAAATCTCGCCGACCGATGCGCGGGCCCTGGCCGCCGCAACGGACAGCGCCAGCAGATTACCGGATTTCGATCGCGCCGCGTCGGCCAGCGCGTCCAGCGCGGCCTGGCAGGCCCGCGGGTCACGCTCGGCGCGGACCTTCCTGAGACGGCGGATCTGCGACTCGCGTACCGCCGCGTTGTCGACATTGAGGATCTCGATTTCCGGCTCGTCCTCGCGCAGGTACTTGTTCACCCCGACGATAACTTCCTCGCCGCGATCGATGCGGGCCTGGCGCACAGCCGCAGCCTGCTCGATGCGCAGCTTCGGCATGCCGGACTCCACGGCCCTGGTCATGCCGCCGAGCGTCTCCACCTCGGCGACGAGCTTGCGCGCTTCGGCGGCGAGCGATGCGGTGAGATGCTCGACGTAATAAGAGCCGGCCAGCGGATCGACGACCCGCGTGACGCCGGTTTCTTCCTGGATCACGAGCTGGGTGTTGCGGGCGATGTGGGCGGAGAACGGCGTGGGCAGGGCGAGTGCCTCGTCGAAGGAGTTAGTGTGCAGCGACTGCGTGCCGCCAAGCACCGCGGCCAGCGCCTCGATGGTGGTGCGGACGATGTTGTTGTACGGATCGCGGCTGGTAAGGCTGACGCCCGAGGTCTGGCAGTGCGTGCGCAGCATCAGCGAGCGCGGATCGGCGGGCTTGAAGAGATTCTGCATCAGCTCC
>CAYOFE010000154.1:0-6157 GCA_964403135.1 uncultured Chromatiaceae bacterium
TCCGGGAACATCAGCGGCAGCTCCTGCTTGAACATCAGCACGCAGGAGGGCACCGGCGCGACGATGTCCCAGCCCGCGCGTACCCGCCGCGCGAGTTCCGGCACGTTGGCTGCTTTCGCGCGGGCGACCGATTCCAGGTCACCCAGCTCCAGCTTCGGCATCCCGCAGCACTGGTCGCTCGCGGCGAGCGAAACCGGCACGCCGTTGTGCTCGAACACCGCAACGAGGTCCTCGCACATCTGCGGAAGATTCCGATTGCCGTAGCAGGTGGTATAGAGCACCACGCGACCACGCAGGCCCGGCACGCCGGCGAGGCCCGGCCTGTCGTTGTCCTTGCGATTGACGAGCCGCGCACGCGCCGAACGGCTGTGATATTCGGGTACCGGCGCGTCACGCGCCACGCCGAGCGTACCCTCCAGCAGCGCGCGGCCGCCCGAGGTCTTGTTCACCGCATTGACGAGCTCCGCCACGACCGGAATGCCCGCAATCGCGCCAACGCGGTCCGTGTCCGACAGCAACCGGTCACGCAGTGGCGCCCCCTCGTCGCGAAAACGCTTCGCCTTGGCGCGCAGCATCAGGTGCGGGAAATCGATGTTCCACTCGTGCGGCGGCACGTAGGGGCACTTCGACATGAAGCACATGTCGCAGAGGTAACAATGATCGACGACATCGCGATATACGCTCTTCGCCACGCCCTCGAGCTCGCCGGTGTCGGTAGCGTCGATGGCGTCGAACAGCGTCGGGAAAGCGTTGCAGAGGCTGAAGCAACGCCGGCAGCCGTGGCAGATGTCAAAGACGCGCTCCATTTCCTTCGTAAGCGCTGCCTCGTCGTAGAACGGCTCGCTCTTCCAGTCGAGCGGATGGCGCTTCGGCGCTTCGAGACTGCCTTCGCGGCGTGGAGCGTCAGCCATGCGTACTCCAGAGATATCTCAGGCGTCTGGCCGGTCGGCCAGGGGCGCGATCAGAGGCTCCGGCGCCCGGATGCGGCTGCACCCGGGCACCGATCGCGCTCACCTTATCGGGTCCAGCTACTTACCGAGGGTATCCAGGGCCTTCTGGAAGCGATTCGCGTGCGAGCGCTCGGCCTTGGCCAGCGTCTCAAACCAATCGGCAACCTCGGCGAAGCCTTCTTCCCGCGCGGCCTTCGCCATGCCCGGGTACATGTCGGTATACTCGTGGGTCTCACCGGCGATCGCGGCCTTCAGATTGTCGCCGGTCGGACCAATCGGCAGTCCCGTGGCCGGATCGCCCACCGCCTCGAGATATTCGAGGTGTCCGTGCGCGTGCCCGGTCTCGCCCTCGGCCGTGGAACGGAACACCGTCGCCACGTCGTTGTAGCCTTCCACATCGGCCTTGGCCGCGAAGTACAGGTAGCGGCGATTGGCCTGGGACTCGCCCGCGAATGCGTCTTTCAGATTCTTTTCGGTTCTGGTGCCTTTGAGTTTCACCTTCGTGCTCTCCTCAGCTGTGTTGTTCGATCAAGGCAGTTCTTAGACTTGGTCTAACGATAGGCAATCCGGCGGTGACTGTCAACCAGACGGGCAAAACTATACACGCGCCAAAGGGCGAATTGACCGCCCGATGATGCTATGCAACGCTAAACGCTGGTCTGTAACACAGCGGACTGACGCATGAGTGACGCGCGCCGGCCAAGGATGGATCTGGAGAAGGCACTGACCGAGCTCGAGGAGATTGTCGCCCAGCTCGAGGCCGGCGACATGCCGCTCGAGAAATCCCTCAAGCAATTCGAGCGTGGGGTGCGCCTGAGCCGGGAATGCCAGGCAGCGCTGAAGGACACCGAGCAGAAAGTCCAGATGCTGATGGACTCGGAGCTGAAGGATCACGAGGCCGCGGAACTGGATCCGGACGCGGAATCCGACGGCGACTAGCCGTTGGCGTGCAAGCGGCGCAAGCCGCAATCCCCATCGCGACTGGCGTCGCTCCCACAAGAGAAGCTGCACCGGTGGAAGCCGCGCAAGCCGCAATCTCCCGCAAGGGAGAACTCACGTGCGCGTGCCGTTCGACCCCTGTAACCGCTGGATCAGTGCGCGCAGGAATACCTTGTTGAACCGCAGCTGGCAGTCGGTGGATACCTGCTCCAGCAGTGTGGCGCTGACGCTGAGCAGCGTCACGCCGGTCTCGGCGCGGATCGTGGAGTTGCGTTTCACGCCGCCGATGTAGCTGCTCTCGCCGAAGCACTCGCCCTCGGCGAGCGTGCCGACGACCCTGCCGCCGACAGCAACCTCAACGCGCCCCGAAACGATCACGTAGAAGCGATCGTCGAGTTCGCCTTCGCGGACGATCTCGTCCCCCGCGCCGTACTCGCGCCACTCGCTGGCGCGCAGCAGTTCCCAGATTTCCTCGTGTGAGAAATCGTGGAAGAACCGCAGGTGCCGCAGCAGGTCGAAGTGCTCCTGCTTGTCGATCCTCGCGTGCTGATCGCGCAGCTGCTGGTAAATGCGAGTCAGGCGCAGGGCGAATTCGCCGCCGCTGGACAATCGCGCCGCCGGCTCTTTCGCCAGAGCGGCCATCACCAGCTGTTCCAGTTCGTCGGGGATCCCGTCCCGCAGCGTGTGCAGGGGCGGCGGCGTGGCATACACGATCTGGTTCAGCAGTCGTGACAAAGTGCTGGCGCGGAACGGCCGGAATCCGCTCAGCATCTCGTACATGACGGCGCCAAGCGAGTACAGGTCAGAGGCCGGCCCGATGTCGCCTGATTGCACCTGCTCGGGTGACATGTAGCTCGGCGAACCGGCAATGCCATCGATCTTCGAGACGTCGGAATCGCGCAGGATCGCGATGCCGAAGTCAATGATGCGCACCTGGTTGTCGCGGCCGAGCATGATATTGCTCGGCTTGATATCGCGATGAATCACGCCGCGCTTGTGCGCGTAGTGCAGTGCCCGCGCGCACTGGTACATGATCTTCACGACGTCGTCGACGCGCAGCAGGTTGTCCGGGCGGCAGTACGCGGCGAGCGTGCGCGCACCCCGGATGTGCTCCATGACGACGTAGTACCGGCCGTTCTCCTCGCCGGCGTCGTAGATCGGCAGGATATTCGGGTGCTGCAGCATCCCGACCATGCGCGCCTCGTTGAAGAACATCTTGCGGGCAATGCGCGCCTGCTCAGGATCGTCCTCGGCGGGGACGTGATAAACCTTGATGGCGACGTCGCGCCGGAAGTACGGATCGTGGGAAAGGTAGATCTTCCCCGTGGTGCCCTCGCCGACTTGCTTGATGATCGGGTACTTGCCGATGCGTTCGGGGACCGGCGGCTGAACGGTTTTCGGGCTGACGGCCGGCTGCGCCACGGACATGGCTGTATGGTCCTCTCAGGTCGCGAGCGACAGGATCTCCTGCAGCCCGAACAAGATCACGGCCGCATACGCGGCCGCCAACACGTCATCGAGCATAATGCCGAGCCCGCCGGGGGTTCTGTGATCCACCTCCCGGATCGGCCAGGGCTTCCAGACATCCATGATCCGGAAGCAGAAGAACGCCGCGGCGATCCAGCCGGCACTGCGAGGAACCGCTGCAAGTGTGAGCCACATCCCAACCATCTCGTCGAAGACCACGCCTGAAGGGTCTTTCAGGCCGAGCCGCCGCGCGCTCTCCCCGCACGCCCACACGCCGATGACAAAGGCAGCGGCCATTGACGCCAGAAACCAGCCCAGCTCAATCGGCGGCAGCAACACGAACAGCACCAGCGCCAGCGCCGAGCCCCACGTGCCGGGCGCAATCGGCAGCAGGCCGCTGCCGAAGCCGAATGCAATCCAGTGCACCGGGTGGCGCAGAATCAGAATGGTGCCGGGTCGCAGATTCGCAGTTTTCAAGCAACTGCACCCGCCCGTCGTTCAGGACCCGCAATCAACATGCAAGGGACGGTAGCATGGAAAACTGCGAATCTGCGACCCGGCACCATCAGAAATGCCGGAAGGTCAGGTCGGGGACGCGAAGCGGCTTGCCGTCGAGCCGCCAGCGTACGCTTTTGCGGCCCGTCACCGTGCCGAGGCGGGTCACCGGGCAGCGCCAGCCGGTCGCCAGGCGCCGGAACTGCGGTTCGATTTTCCCAGGCACCGTAAAAAGCAACTCATAGTCATCGCCGCCGGTCAGCGCCAGTGGCAGCGCCTCATCGGCAAACAAGGACCGCAACGCACCCGACAGCGGTACCGCGCCGGCATCGAGTTCGGCGCCACAGCCGCTCGCGGCAGTCAGCTTGCAGGCATCGTCGTGCAGGCCATCCGACACGTCGATCATCGCCGAGGCAAATTCGACCAGTGCTGCGCCCACGCGCAAGCGTGGTTCGGGATAGTGAAACCGGCGCACCAGCGCCGCGCCGCCCCGCCGCGCGAATCGGGAGCGCTCGAGCAGCAACCGGCCGCCAACAGCATCGCCCGGAGCGCCGGTGACGTAGACAGCATCGCCCGGCCGTGCACCACTGCGCGTCACGAATCGCCCGGGCGCGACGCAGCCATGCACCGTGACGGTAGCGGCTGCGGGCCCGGCCACCGTGTCACCGCCGACCAGTGCGACGCGGTACCGGCGCGCCAGCGCAAAAAAACCGCGCGAGAATTCACCAAGCCACGCGGCATCAGCCTCGGGCATGCTCAGCGCGAGCGTCGCCCACAGCGGCTTCGCGCCCATCGCCGCAAGATCGCTCAGATTGACGGCGAGACAGCGATGGCCAATGGATCGCGCCGGCGCATCCGCGGTGAAGTGCGTGCCCTTGACCAGCGTGTCGGTCGCGATCACCAGCTCCCGACCGGCCGGCAGGCGGGCGACGGCAGCATCATCACCGATACCGAGAACCACATCGCTGCGACGGCCTCGCGCAGGACGGGCGAAGAACCGCTCGATGACCGACAATTCGTCGAGCGGGCGGCGGGGACGTTCGCGCGCGCCCGCCACTCAGGAATCGCTCCGCAGCTCGCGCGCCAGGCTGTCCAGCACCGCGTTCACGTAGCGATGGCTGTCCTGCGCGCCGAATTCCTTGGTCAGCTCCACCGCCTCGTCGATCACCACGCCCACCGGCACGTCGCGATGGAACTTCAGCTCGGCGATGCCGATCCAGAGAATGCCGCGCTCGACCGGGTCGAGCTGCACGACGGGCCGGTCGGCGGATTTTTCGATGCAGTCGTCGAGCCCGGCCTCGTCACCGAGGATCTCGTCGATCAGCGCCAGGAAATAGCCCCGGTCCACCCGCTGGAATTCCTTGCGATCGCTGAACTGCGCCACCAGCTCGGAGGCGGTATGGCCACCAAGCTGGCGCTGATAAAGGGCCTGCAACAACAGGCGCCGCGCGCCGTGGCGTCCTCCTGCCATGGCGCAGCTTTCAGGCGCCGATCTGCCGCAGCAGGCTCACCATCTCGATGGCGGCCAGCGCGGCATCGACGCCCTTATTGCCCTGCTTGGTGCCGGATCGCTCCAGCGCCTGCTCAATGGTGCCGCAGGTGAGCACGCCGAAGCCGATCGGCATGTCGAACTCGAGACTGACGCGATTCAAACCGGCGACGCACTCGCCGCACACGTAGTCGAAATGCGGCGTGGCCCCGCGGATCACCGCGGCAAGCGCCACGATCCCGTCATACTGGCGGGCCCGCGCAATACGCCGCGCGGCCAGTGGCAGTTCCCACGCGCCCGGCACGCGCACGATGTCGATGGCGGACTCAGCGGCGCCATGACGCTTCAGCGTATCGAGCGCGCCGCGCACCAGGTTATCGACAATGGCATCGTTGAAACGCGCGGCGATTACGCAAAAACGCGCATCGCGGGCGGCCAGTTGTCCTTCGAATGTGCGCATAGTCCCCGCCGTACAGCCTCAGTGCGGTTCATCCACGTATTCCACTACTTCGAGCCCGAAGCCCGAGATGGCGTGCATCTGCTTCGGCGCGCTCAGCACGCGCATGCGTGTCACGCCGAGATCGCGCAGGATCTGCGCGCCAGTACCGAAGGTGCGCAGCACCGCTGCGCCATCGCGCCGTGCGGTCTCTTTCGGCGCGGGCTGCTCGAGGCTACGCACCGCGGTCATCAGCTGGCGCGGGGACTCCGGGTAGCGCAGCAGCACCACCACGCCGTTGCCCGCGGCGGCGATGCGGCGCATGGCGGCACGCAACGGCCATCCAAGCCTCGAGCTCTGCACGCCGACGACATCGCCAAG
>CAYOFE010000155.1:0-6143 GCA_964403135.1 uncultured Chromatiaceae bacterium
ACTTCCCCCTTCCGCCAGGGTCGTCAAGAGCTGCAAGACCGAGTGGCCGAGGGCCGATGTGACCAAGGTGCTCGCCCCCTACAGCGATCGGATGAAGAAGCTCTTGGAAGATCCCGAGGCGTTCTACTCGGCGGCCAAGCGCCCCAGCGGGCACGACATTGGCATGGGCTTCGGCAAGGACAACGGCGGCGCGATCCCGCCCAACCTGCTGCAGATCCCCAACTCGGAATCCAACGGCGCCTATCTGCGAGGCTGCAAAGCGGTGGGCACGATGGGACACCCGGCGCGGTTTCCAGCGAAGTTTCCGGAATTCTTCATCCGCATGCTGACCGATCCGGGCGATCTGGTGGTGGACATCTTCGGCGGATCGAACACCACCGGTTATGTGGCCGAAGTGGAAGGGCGGCGCTGGCTCACCTTCGAGGCCGATCTCGAGTACGTGGCCGCCTCGGCGTTTCGCTTCCTGCCCCCGGACGCCAGCGAGCAGCAGCTAAAGGCGGTATACGAGCAGATCGTTGCCGGGCGCACCGTGGATCTGTCCGCGGTGCGGCCTGCGCAGACAGTGATGTTCGGGTAGCAGGTGGACGGTTCGAGGCTTCCCGTCGACTCTTTCTCGGATCAAACAAATCCAGCTCGCTGCCACCGCTTTTTCAGAATGCTTTGCATGTCGGGCCATTGGCTTTGTAAGAACGTTGCGGCATCAGAACAACCGTGAATCTTTGCCAGGGACGCAAGAGCCTCTATTATCGCTAAGTTCAGACCAATGTCCTTCGAATCGACGTGAGACATGAAGGTAGAAGCAAGATCAAGAGCAGCACTAGCATCACCATTCGCAATCCTCGACAAGCAATCACCAATCAATTCCCGGGTCGTCGAGTCGAGAGCCATACTCCACCTCCTTCACTTGCAGTCTTTTGCGCAGTCTTGGTAACACTTGATGTATTTCTCACGCACTCGGTCCATGCATGCTCGGTAAGCGCTGGCGTTTCGGCCAGTCGTTTTCCACCATGCTTCGCATTGCTTTTGGTCGAAATCGTAATCCTCGTCGCACTCAGCCTCGCAACGCTCACGCGCTGCCTCAGATGACTCGCTTGCAAACGGCCTGGTCAGCCAATCGGGTAGCGACGGCCACTTCCAACCGGGTTTACTCGGTGAAGGATCAAACGGGTCCGGCTCGCGCGGTTTAGGGTTCCATGGCGACGGCATGCCAGACGGCGGAACCGGTGAGGGCATCGGGATTGCTTGGTTGCCATCCGGATCGATATAGCTGAGCGGATTCTGGTTCGCGTACCCGTACGTATTGATGCCCCCCGCGAGCCCAATCGGGTCTGACTGGATGTACCGTCCCGTCTGCGGATCGTAATCCCTGAAGTAGTTGTAGAGTGTTGCCCCCGACGCGCCTCTGTCGTAGATCCGGCTGATTTCCCTAGACACCGCTTCGCTTTAGCTGCGCTCGTTTCCCTGGAAGTTCCTCCTCGATGGCAATTTTTCCCTAGAGGCGCATTTTTGCCCCCGCAGACAGAATCGGCAAGGGGCGCATCTTCCTTTAGCCGCCGGCCGCGCAGCGGCCCACAGCGAAGCGACTAAAGAGGGAGCCCCCGTGGGGGCGGCGGGACGAGTGAGCACGTGAGCGGCGCGGCGAAGGACGGCGAGCCGCGGCGCGCTGCGCAGCGAGTGGGGCGGGCGGGGGCAAGCAACGGGCGCGGTGGTGTGCTTGCACACGACCGCACCACACCTGGGGTGCGGGGTGGGCGCTTGCGCCGACCCCGCAGGAAACGAACAGGCGCGCGTTCACGCGCAACCGCACAGAAGCAGGCCGGGGGCGCCAGACATAACACTCAGTTACGCGCCCGGCGTGAGCCGCTCGGTGCGCGAGCGGCGATCAAGCCGCGAAGGGCATGGCGCGTAACGCGATGTTATGTTGAGCCGGTGCTCGGCTTGCCGAGCACATCGGCTTACCCCCGGCCTGCAAGACCCAGGCGCCGTGCGGGGCCAGGCGGTGGGGCCGAAGCCCCGCCGGCTGGACACGCGCGGCAACCACATCTGCTACGGACGATGAACGGAGCCGAGCTGCTCGCACTGCCGACGGCGCAGCCTGGCGCGTGCCTTGCCGGCGACAGCGCGCAAGGCGCGTGACAGGCGTGTGAGGGCTTGCGGTGGCGAAACGGAGGCGGCGCTCGTCGGAGTTCCCACCAGTGCAGCGACGGCGCGGCGGTTGCGCACGCAAGCGCCGTGACGGAACGGTCCGAGGTCCTGCTGCGCGTGCAGTCGTGATCGAGCGCGTCTTAGCGCGGCGCGTAACCGGCCTCGGCCAGCGCCTGTCGGATCGCCTCACAGGCGGCGATCATCGCGTAGGCCTCATCCGTACTGACCGCACGGCCGCGGTAGTCCTCGAAGGTCGAGCGCTTGAGGAACTGCGCGAAGGCGAAGGCCTGCGCCTCGCTCAGCTCGAGCACCACGCGCACGCGGTCGGACTCGACGCTCACGGCTTGACCTGCTCGTCGTCGCCTTCGGCATCCAGAGCCTCCAGCAGCCGCTGCGCGTCCGGGTCGGCAGTCGGAGTGGCTTGCGCCTCACCGTCGGCACGTACGCGCTCCAGACGTGCCGGATGGGTCGCCGCGTGGATCTCCTTGAGTTTCCCGATCGCGACCTGAGTGTAGATCTGCGTGGTCGAGAGCTCCGCGTGTCCGAGCAGCGCCTGGATGAAGCGGATGTCGGCGCCGTTTTCCAGCATGTGGGTCGCGCACGCGTGGCGCAGCGCGTGGCAGGAGCCGTGCACGATGCCGGCGTGGCGCATGTACTTCTTCACCAGGTCGGACAGCCGGTTGCGCTCGAAGGGCTCGCCGTAGTCGGTCACGAACAGCGCGCGCTCGTCGCTGCGCGCGAGCAGCTGCGGCCGTACCTCGTCTAGGTAGCGATGCAGCCAGGCGCAGGCGCGCGCGCCGATCGGAATCAGCCGGTCCTTGCGGCCCTTGCCCTGGCGGATCATCACCGTGCCGCGGTTCAAGTCCACGTCGTACAGAGTGAGGTGCGTAAGCTCCAGCCGGCGCATCCCGGTCGAGTACAGCGTCTCCAGCATCGCGCGGTCGCGCAGGCCGGTCAGCTCGGTGACGTCGGGTTGGTTCAATACCGTCTCGACGTCGGTCACCGAGAGCAAGGTTTTCGGCAATTGCCGGGGCGATCGCGGCAGCACCAGCTCGGAGGCCGGGTTGTAGAGGATGTGATTCTCGCGCGCGAGCCACTTGCAGAAGGCGCGCAGCGGGTTCAGCAAGGTTTCCTGCGTGGTGAGCGACAGCGGCTGCCCGTCGGCCTTGCGGTGCAGCCACAGGTGGCGCTGGTAGCGCTCGAGCAGCTCGCGCGTGATCTGCTGCGGCTGGGTCAGTCCGCGCTCGTCGCACCAGGTGATGAAGCGGGTAATCGCCCGATCGCGCGTGGCGCCGGTGTGATCGGCGTAGCCGGCGGCGAGCGCCCATTCCAGGAACGCCCGGCGGTAGGCGTGCAGCGGATTAGCGGCGGCCGGATCGGACTTGGCCGCGTGCGCCGGCATGCGCGGTTTCCGGCGCAGCATGCGCTTCTTGCGCTTGGCTGGTGGGAAGCGGCGCAGCGCCACGGCTTCACCGGCCGGCGGCGGCTAAAGGAACGGGCTGCGTGTACGGCCGGTCTTGACCGTTGCCCCGGGAACCATGCGATTTCGGCGTCGAGGCGCTCGATTCCCCGCAATCGCGCGCGGACTGCGGCTGCGCAGTCGATGGCTCAGTCCGACCGCCCCACGACCGGGGGCCGACCAAGGGCCGACCGGGCCCTGACCGATCCGCTTTTGCCCCCGACCGCTCGGCGTCGTAGGCGCATTTGAGTTGCTCGACCTCGATCAGTCCGGGCACAAACGGCGCACCGTCGGCACCTTTGCCGTCGTAGAGCAGCTCGTAGGCAAAGCCGTTACCTTCGCGATGCACGGCGAGATACTCCAGCTCGGTCAAGCGCGCCAGGTGGATCTTCAATTGCGTGTCGCCCCAGCCTAGCGCCTCGCGCAAGCTCCGGCGGCTGAAGCGGCAGTCGCTGCGTGTCAGCGCCCGGCGCTCGCACTGCTCGCGCACGTGCCCATCGATGAGCAGCAGCAGCCTTCGCGTCTGCGGCGGCAGCTCGTCGAGCGAGCGGCCCAGCACCTCGTGCGCGAGCGCGTTGGCGGTCGCGATGTCGTCCAGCGTCGCTTCGACGTACTCGATCACCGTGCCGCCGCGGGCAACCGTCTTGGCCGGGCGCTGGTACTGGTGCAGCAACGCGATCGTGTCGATCAGCGTGAGGTACTTCTCGTGATCGCGCCGGGTGCGTGTGCGATCGTCGAGGAAGGTGAGCTGCTGCGCGTAGGGGTTGACCACCGCCAGGGGCTTGAGCAGCCGCTGGGCGTTGCAGTGAAGCGCGAGGATGGCTTCCCGGTCCTGGCGCGCAAGCAGGCCCTCCAGGGTTCTCCTGGCACGCTGCAGGCGATGGATGGCCTGGGTCTGTGCGCGGTTCTCGTCGACGCTGAGCACCAAGCAGCGGTTGAGTAGCTCCTCGTCGATCTCGATCGCCGTGGTGGTCAAGAAGATCATCACCGGACCCTCCACCCGGTACTCCTGGGTCACCAGGTTGCCCGTGGTGGGGTTCTTGCCCGTCGAGGCGATGGTGAGCTCGCCCTCGGATTGCAGCAGCTTCAGCGCATAGCTGGCGCGGCTCGCGCCTTCCTCCTCGACGATAGCGAGGATCTTGTGCTTCAAGTTGGTCTGGCCCATGTAGAACAGCGACTGTCCCGTCATGGCCGAGTACTTGACCCGCTCCTCTTCGGGCATCATCGCCAAGACCGCGTCCATCAGCGAGGACTTGCCGGCGGCCGAGGAGCTTTGGATCACCACCGCAAGCGGAGCATCGAGCTTGCGCGACACCGCAGCGAGGTAGCCCACCAGCTTGTTGGTACGCTCGCCCACGATCCCGCAGGCCTCGAAGTCGGTGAGGATCCGCTCGAGCAGATCGGGCGAGTTGAGCAAGGCGAGCGCCGCCTCGTGCTCCTGCTCGCTCATCTGCGGGGTGTCGAGCGGCCGGGGCTCCACGGCTTTGCGGATCTGCTCCTCTTGCAGTTGCTCGAGCTTGATTAAGACCTTGCCGAGATCGGCCTTGATGATCTCCTCGCCGATCTGCAGCTCGATCGCGGCCTGGGTGATGTAGCTCGCGCGCTGCTTGGCGTGGTACAGATCGAGCGTGTCGACGTAGAAGCGCTCGCCGCAGGCCGCAAGCACATTGACCTTGAGCAGCTCGTAGCTCAGGTTCTTCCGCAAGCCCCGCACGCGATAGCGCCGCTCGCCGAAGGCGAGCACGAGCTCCTGGCCGCGCACTTCGGCGGCAATCTCCAGCGCCGGGGCCGGCGGCACCGGCGAGGCGGGCAGCACCGGCTCGGTTGCCATCGGTTCGTGAGCGGCTAAAGGGGACGCTGACCCGGCCCCAATCTGCGGCTCAGACTTGAGATTACAGTTTGTGATCTCAACTGCCGCAGCTGCGACAGGCAGCGTCGCCTCGGCGCGCGCCGGCGCAGCGCCTGTGCCCATCCAGAGCGCCTTGCGAATCGCGATGCCGAGCGACTTGGCCGCCGGCGTGACCTTGAGCGCGTATTCGTTGGCGTCCATCCCCTTGGGGAAGGCGATGCGCCAGCATTCCATGCTCTCGGCGATGAGGCGCTGGGCGAGCTTCTCGGCGGCGCGCTCGCCGGCCTCGTCGCGGTCGTAGGCGATTAGCACGCGCTGCGTGCCGTGGCGCTGGAAGGCGGCCAGGTGATCTTCAGTGAAGCCTTCCACCCCGTAGGCACTGGTCACGTTGCGATAGCCCGCGCACCAGAAGGTGAGCGCATCGATCAGCGCCTCGCAGACGATGATCTCCTTGCTCGCCTGCAAGGCCTCGACGTTCCACACCCCACGATGCGGCCCGGGCAGGTACAGGTGCTTCGGCGTCCCTGCGCGCAGCGCATCGTTGATCTTGCGTCCGTAGACTTTGGTGACCTGCCCCTGCTCGTCGAACACCGGGATCACCAGCGAGCCGTTGAAGTGCTCGTGGCCGCTGGCGCGGTACAACCCCAGCTTCTCCAGCCGCTCTCGGACCTGCGCGCCCTCCTTGCGCCG
>CAYOFE010000156.1:0-6124 GCA_964403135.1 uncultured Chromatiaceae bacterium
GGCCTGTTCAACGGCAAGCGCTGGCGCACCGAGGCACTGGAGAAGCTCGAGTGCATCGTGACGCTGGCGCCGGACATGAGCGTGACCGCGCATTACTCCGATTACGTCCTGCCAATCGCGCATCACTACGAGCGTGCCGACCTGATGCTGCAGTCCCGTATGCCCTACGTGCAGGTGCTCGACATTGCGGTGCCGCCGCTCGGCGAGGCAGTGGACGACTGGGAGGCGAACCACCGGATCATCGCCGCGATTACCAGGCGCGCCCGGGAGCGGGGCGGGGTGACCGTGCGCGATGAGGTGGACGGGCGCTCGGTACGGCGCGACTACACGCGCGCGCTCGATTACTACACCATGGGCGGGCGCATCAGGAGCGTCAAGGACGTCGCCCAGTACATCATCAATACCACGCCGGGCATCCCCAAGGTATCGTTCGCCGAGCTCGCGGGGCGCGGTATCATCCGTGTGGACCACTCGGACACGACCATGTGGGACCACGAGGACTCTCCCTTTCACGACGACGTGACGCGCAGCGTCATCCACAAGAAACCCTATGAGACGTTCACCGGCCGCCAGCAGTTCTACATCGACCACGAGTGGTTCATCAAATTCGACGAACAGTTGCCCCGGCATGCTGACTCGCCCAGGGAACTGAAGAGCTACCCGCTGAAAATGCTGATGGGCCATGCGCGCCACGGCGTACACAGCATGTGGCGCGACGATCCGTTGCTGCTCAGTCTGCAGCGAGGTGAGCCGGACATCTACGTGAGCCCGCAGGACGCGCAAGCACGCGGCGTCACCGATGGCGATCTCATCCGGGTATTCAACTCCCTCGGCGAGTTTTACGCGCTGGCGCATGTGAGCGCCGGCATGCAGCCTGGCATGATGTTCATGTACCACGGCTGGGATCCGATGATGTTTCGTGATCGGCAGAATTTCGGCGCCGTGATCTGTACCGGCGGGCTCATCAAGCCCACCACCATGGCGGGTGACTGGGGGCATCTCGGTTACCGTCCACTGGCTTTTGCACCCAACCAGACCTATCGGGATTTCAGTTGCGATTTCGCGAAAGCCACACGGCCGACGCGCGTGGGGGCGGCATGACGCAGCCTGCAGGCAAGGCAGCCGCGGCCGCGACGCGAACCATTGACGGGCGCGACGCAGAGCGGACCGCGCCGGCTCGCTGCCAGGCCTATGCATTGTTTTCCGATCTCACTGCGTCGCCTCACGAGGCCGATACCCGCGCGGCTGTAGCGGCGCGCATCGGGGTTTTCGCCGAGGGGCTGCCGTTTGTACTGGAAATCGATAACCTGCTGCGCGATTTCGCCAACGCCGACAGCGAGCAGCTCAAGACGGATTACAGCGCGCTCTTCGAGGTGGGCAGCCAGGGGCCGCCGGTGCCGATCCGCGAGGACCTGCAGACCGGACAGAAGACCGGCACGCGCGAGGACATCGTGCGCTTCTATGATTATTTCGGCTACCGCCTCGAGGAGCGATTCGCCTGGGCTCCGGACCACTTGTCGGTGGAACTCGAGTTCATGCATTTTCTTTGCTACCACGAGGCACAGCCCGGATCCGACAGCGTGTCTTACCAGCTCGCGCAGGCGGACTTCACCGAGCGGCATCTGCAGCGCTGGGTGCCGCAGCTCGCGACGCAGGTTGCACGGCATGCGTCCGGCACGCTGTATTGCCGGATCGTCGATGCGCTGCGCGACTTCATCGTCCGCGATCTGGGCTGGCAGCATTCCACGATTCGCGTGACGGAGGGGCTCCGCTGAAAGCCCCAACGGTCAGCGCGTTTCGGTAGAATCCCACAGACAAGAACACGCGCCCTGATGGATTTTCTCCAATGAACAGTAACGCAAAGGCTGCCGGCGCGCCGGTCAGCGTGGTGGTGATCGGCGTCGATAACCTGGATGCCTCGCTGAAGTTCTATGCCGGCACCCTCGGGCTCGACGCCACCGACAGCCGCACCTGGCAGGGCTTCGAGTTCGAGCGTTACTGGCGGGTGGCGCCAGGCACTTCGGCGCGTTGCGCGTTCCTCGCGCACGGCGCAGACCCCGTGGGCCGCATCCTGCTCATGGAATTTTCCGGGCAGCGGCGGAAGCTGGTCCGGCCTGCGAATATTCGCCGCGCCGTGGGCCTGTTCAACCTGAACATCTACGCGAGCGACATCAAGAGCGACTACCAGCGGTTGAAGGCGCAAGGCTTCAACTTCTGGAGCCAGCCGGCGCACAACAATTTCGGGCCGGTGGTCGGCGAGACCATGGAAGCATCCTTCGACGGGCCGGACGGCGTGGTGATCAACCTGATCCAGCTGCTCACCGAGGACCCGAAGACGATCATCGGTCGCATCGTGAGCTTCATCAACAAGTATGGCCGCACGCCGACCGGCTTCACCGCCGTGGTAACGACAGCTCACACCGTGGCCGACATGGAGAAGGCTCTCGCTTTCTATTACGGTCCGTTGCACATGACGCTGTTCATCGAATCGGTCCTGCAGGGTGAGGTGACGAATCGCGCGCTCAGCCTGCCCGCGGAAGCGAAGACGCGCAGCGTGATCGTTCAGGGCGATCACGAGTACGGCAAGATCGCGCTGGCGCAGGCGATGAACTACGAGGTGCCGAAGATCGCGCCCGACGCCGTGCCGCCGAATATCGGCTATCTCGCGCAGTCCTTCCAGGTGGCCGACCTCAGGGAAACCGCGAAGGCTTGCGCGGCCGTCGGCGCGGAGGTCTTTTCGGGGCCCGTGGAAGTCGATCTGCCGGGCCGCGGCCGGTGCGCGGCCATGGTGGTGCGTAACCCCGGGAGCGGGGCGCTGCAGGAATTGTTCCAGGTTCTCTGATCGCGTCTCGGCGCTGGACATACTATCGCGCCGGTTGCGTCGAGCGCTGCCGGGCGTGAAGGCAGGAACCCTGCGGGCCTATACTGCGCGTAATTGCAACGGCCGCGGCAAACCCACCTGACCGAGCTTATGCATATCCTGGAGCCCCGGCTGGCATGCCCCCGCCTCGTCGGCGCAGTCATCCTTCTGTTTGTGCTTGGGGCCGCCGCGGCGCCACCCGCGCTGCCGCGCGGCTGGCGACGATCCGCAGCCACACGGGGTTCCGATACATCACCACGGTATTGGCCTCGAAGGGTTATCTCGCGGTTTCGATCGCGGCGAACGGGATCAATTCCCAGGATGGGGCGTTTTTGGACGGTGGTGCCGCGGCCCGCTCAGCGCTGGTACGTCATCACCTTGCGCACTGGGCGCGCTGGGCGGCCGGTGAGCGTGACCCGTGGGGCGGCTTTTTCGCCGGCCGTGTCGATCTGGGCGAGGTCGTGCTGGTCGGCCACAGCCGCGGCGGCGAGGGCGTCGAGCGCGCTACGATCGATACCGACGCTGACGATCCCTGGCGGATCCGCGGGCTGGTGCTCATTGGTCCGACGGCGTTCGGTCGCCAGGTGGCGGCCGGTGTGCATATCACGACGATCCTGCCGTTCTGCGACGGTGATGTCTCGAGCCTCGAAGGCCAGCAGTATATCGACGTCGGCCGCGACCTCACGGCCGATCCGGCGCTGCGCACTTCCGTGGTGGCGATGGGCACGAATCACAACTACTACAACACGGAGTGGACGCCGGGACTGTCGCGCTCGCCGGCTTTCGACGACTGGTTCGACCCGGCCGATCCGCAATGCGGGGAGGGCACTGAGCGGCTGACGGCCGAGGAGCAGCAGCGGGTCGGTGCGGCCTACACGGCAGCGCTCGTCGATCTGGCGATTGAAGACGATGCCCGGGTGTTGCCGATCCTCGACGGCACGCGCGTGAAGCCGGCATCGATCGGTCGCGCGGTGACCTTCGTGCACGCGATTGGCGGGGCCAAGCGCCTGCTCTATGCGGCCGGCCGCGGTGTTCGCGTCAGTGCCGAAGGTCTCACTGCGAAGGTATGCCGCGGCTATTACCTGGCGGGACCGTTCGATCTGCGCGCCGGCTGCACGCCCGATATGTTTTTCGAACTGCTGCCACACTGGATCCCGATGCTTTTCGTGGAAACGGCGCCGGCACCGAAGGCGCTGCAGGTCAGCTGGGACAGCGCAGGCGGCAGCCTGAGGATTCCCCTCAGCGGCAGTCCCGACGGGATGCAAGCCCTCGACTTCAGGATCGCCGGCGAACCCGGAATGCCGCCAGTCGAAATAGCGGTTCGCGTGCACGACCGGGTGGGAACGGTTGCGGAGCTCGACCTCGATCCGCCGACCGTCGATGGCTACTTCGGGCCGAGTCCGCTTGGCAAGGTGCTCGCCAGGCAGTTGCGGAGCTCGCTCGAAGGCGTACCTGTGCAGACGAACCAGATTGAGTCGATCGAGATCGTTCCGCGCAGCGCCGCGGGCCGCTTCTGGCTGCTCGATGTGTCGAGCCAGCGCGATGACCTCGCGCCGAGCGAGCAGATCTACCTGCCCCGGGTCAGCGTCGGCGATGCGGCGGTGCCCGAGGGCGACCTCGGCGATGGCACGATCGAGGTGCCGGTTGCGATCGACGGCGAGGTGATGCAGCGTGCCACGCTGTGGGTGCAGTTGACCGACTACGCAAGCCTGACCGAACCGACCCGGGGATTTCCGCTGGTGCTGCAGCCCGGGACCACATCGGCGACTGTGTCTGTGCCGTATCGCGCTGACGACATCTACAACCCCTTCCCGCAGCTCACGCAGGTGACGCTGGCGGCGCGCCGCAATGCTGTCACCGCGGATTTCGATGCTACCGCGCGGGCTGAAGAAGACGAGCCGGCGCCGAGGCTATCGGTTGAGGCCGCCCAGGTCACGGCTCACGAGGGCGGGTCGTTGATCTGGACGCTGCGCCTCTCGGCGCCCATGGCGAACCCGGGATTCTGGTTCCTGCAATTCGTGCCGACGGGCGCAGGACTTGCCGAGCTCGACTCCGACGACGTTCCCGCGTGGCTTCTCGAGACCTACGGGATCCTGCCGCCGGTACCCGCTGTGCCGCTGTCCGAGCTCGGGATTTTCCTCAAAGCCGAGTTTCCGGCCGGCGTGACCGAGCTGTCGCTGTCCATCCCGGTCGCGCGTGACGGGAGATCCGAGCCGGCCGAGAGTGTATCGCTGTTTCTGGACGGACTCGGCGATCCGGTTGTGCCGGAGCCGATCGGCTTGACCGGCATCGTACGCGCCCACTGACCGTTGACATTTGTCAGGTTGCCGCAGGTACGTCCGAACGTAGAATCGGCCTCGCCGCCCGACGGGGCCCGGCAAGGAAGAATTCCGGGTGCCGCGGCGTCGGCACCAGTTCCAGGAGAGTGACATGAAGCTACCGGTCCTGCTCTGGGGCATCCCCCAGGCGATGCGCGCTGCGGCGATGTTCTACCCCGAGTACGCGGCGCGTCTGAAGGAGCGCAATGTCATCGCGCAGTTCCGCCTGCGCGACGAGCCGGTCGGCCGCTGGGTCAAGATCGAGAACGGCAGGATCAGCTCGCGCAGCGGTATGCACCCGAAGCCGGACCTCGATATCCATTTCAAGAGCCGGGCCATCGCGGAGAGTTTTCTCACCCCACCGTTCGATCTGCTGGAACGCGTCGATGCCGCCAAGAACTTCAAGATCGGCCTCGACGGACCGGATGACCTTGCCGTATGGTTCATGGCGACTCTGGCCCGCCTGGAAACGATCACCTGGAAGGCCGGCACCGACATGGGCAACGGGGTCACCCGCTACACCAACGGCACCAACGGCGGGCCGATTTTCGTCTACGTCAAGAACGGCAGGATCATCCGCACGACGCCGATCGACTTCGACGACGAGGATGCGCCGTCATGGACCATCAATGCGCGCGGCAAGAGCTTCACCCCGCCGCGTCGCACCACGCTCGCTGCGCACGGCCAGTGCCAGAAGTCCATGGTCTATTCGAAGAACCGCCTGCTCTACCCGATGAAGCGGATGGATTTCGATCCCAACGGCAATCGCAACATCCAGAACCGCGGCAAGTCCAGGTTCGTGCGCATCAGCTGGGACGAAGCACTTGATATCGTGAGTGCCGAAATCAAGCGGGCGAAAGCGAAAGGCCCCGGCGCGATCTGTGTCGCCAACGGCTCGCATCACCAGTGGGGCAATCTCGGCCACTACCTCAGCGCCTTCAACCGC